>JBBDNW010000231.1:0-58177 GCA_040877375.1 Pirellulales bacterium
CGCCATGCCGAAATAGCAGCGCAGCCCGCTTCGCATTCGCTTGTTTAAGGGCTAGTTCGAACATCTGGCGGAGCTGGTCGGTCGTGCGGAAGTCCGATACCACCTCGGAGAGTACGACGAGCCAATAGTCGCGCCGCAGGTCGCCCTGCGTTGCAAACACATCGCGCTCGAGCACCCGAACGGGCAGCGACTCGCGGCTGACCGAATCACGGAGCACCGCTGCGAACTGGCTGCTGATTTCGACGGCATCGACGGGATGGCCGCGACGGGCAAGCGCGAGGGCATTGCGGCCGGTGCCCGCGCCGATGTCGAGCACCGGACACGCCGCCGGGTCGTCGGCCTCTTGCGCCAGCGCCCACACGCGGGCATCGGCCGACGTGCCAAAGTAGGGCGGCTGACGATGGGCGACCCACTCATCGTAGGCCGCGTCGATCGACGACCACTTGGCCGTGATGGTGTAGTTCACCTTCAGGCCGAGCGGCGCGTCGAAGGCGATCACGATCTCCGACCGCGGCGAAGCCTTGAACGCGATGGCGAGCTGGCCGTCGAGGGCCGCCCGCAGCGTGCGGCGTTGCTCCGCGGAAAACTCCACCCCCAGGGCCGCGAACGTCTTGAGACAAAGAGCCTCGTAGTCGTCGCCCAGGCTCGGCGCGGCGGGCAGGCGGATCTGGCCCGTGGCGATCGCGCGGCCCAGCAGCCGGCGGACGAGCGGATCGCGGAGCGACGGATCGGTTACGGCGGCGACAGCGAGCTGCGCCGCCGCCCGCTCGAGGTTGGCTGCGATCCGCTGCCGGTCGGCAGGAGGGATGTCGGCGCAGGCGAGCACCCGCTGCCAGAGGGCGACCGCCTCCGGCCATTGATTGATCCACGAGCTGCAGACGGCCTGCTCGTCGAAAGCCCGCCAGGTGGAGATGTCGGCCTGCACAAACAGCTGATCGTTCGCTGGCAGCGGAATCTCCGCGGCCATCCGCGCGAAGAGGCGGCCGAGCGCGTAGCGGCCATCGATGCGGTGCCGGACGGCGATGGCGTAGAGCGGCTCGGCCCGCGTGGGCCGGTAGTTCCAGGCCCGCAGGTAGGCATCTTGCACCTGTGGTCACGGCTCGCCGAGCTGCTCCCGCACCTGCGCGGCCTGGAAGAGCGACCAGTAGACCTCCTCGTCCCAGCCGCCCATCTCCGCCCGCCGCTGGTACCACGTGAGGGCCGGGGCTAGGTGGCCGGCATGCAGATGACTCTGCGCCAGGTAGAAAACCGACCGTGTGTTGGTGGGATCACGCTCGACCTCCGCCTCGAGCACCTCGGCGTCACGAACGTATTTCTGCGGGTCGCGGCTCCGCGTGCCCAGGCGGCGGGATTGGATGTGGTAGTCGCCCGCGAGCCTGACTTCCGTAAAGGGCACCTCGCAGACGGCAGCTTCGTGGAGCACGCCCGCATAGCGTCAGGGCACGCCGTCGCGAAACAGTTGCCGCCGCCAGTAGGTGGCCCCGTCGAAGATGCGCATGGCGTAGACGTCGGCGGAGAGCCTGCCAAAGTCGACGGTGCCCACGACGGTGTCGTCGGCGTCCATCACCCAGATGTAGTCGCCACGGCCCTGGGCGAGCGCGAGCGCCTCGGTGCGGTTGTGCCCGAAGTCTCGCCAGGGCCGCTCATAGAGCTCACCGGGGATGCCGCGGTCGGCCATCAGCTGTCGGATCACGTCCTGCGTGCCGTCGGTCGAGCCAGTATCGACGACCACCCAGGAGTCGATCCTGTCGGCGACCGCCGCAACGAGCTCGTGAATGATGTGCGCCTCGTTGCGCACGATCATGTTGAGGCAGATTCGTGGACTGTTGGCGGCGTGCGTCATGGAAAACGTGGAAAACGGTGCCTTGCACCAAATGTGGGCAATCGTGTCATCCTAGCGGGCCCACGGCGGCGCTCCGGTAGATTTTACTTTGTGTCAGCCGCGGGTGCGGCGGCCGTACGGTTCACGCCGTGACGCTCCCTGGCGTGCCGCCCCCAAGAAGCCCGGAGCGCGAGCGCCGGGTATACGGGTGGCGACCGCGACGGCCGCGCGGAGCGGGTTGACGTGGCGGGCCTATTCCCCGCGCTCGCGCTTGGGGCTTCCTGATGGGAGGCAGCGTTGCGTGTACCCCCACAGACGCCCGATCGATCGAGAGATTTCATTGCTCGCTCCTCGGGTGGGGCGTACCATAAGCACTCGCCGCGGTCGGAAAAGGCGACTGGGTTCTCTGCCAAGTCACGAGCAAAGCCTCTGGAGACGAGACGGCGATCCTGATCAGCACGGATGATTTTGAGTCCGGGTAGGCTTCGGGTGGAAAGCTTCTCCCGACCAGGAAAGCTCTTCACGGCGGACGAGAGCCTCTTCCACCCGTCGTTCACGAACCCTCCGCCTTCGTCCTCATGGCCATCAACGCGGGCATCCTCGGGCTCAGCCAGTGGCGGAAGCGGCGAGATGGCACCTTGGAGGAGAAAGGAAAGGGCGTCGGCGAACGCTCTTAGGAGCGCCTGAGCCGCCGCGGCGATAGAGCGACGAGACTTTTGCCGCCCCCGATCCGGCGATCCACGTAAGTTGGATGCGGTCTCGGCTCGCCTCATCGTCTGCTCATCGACCGCGTTCGACACCGCTGATCGCATCCGCGAGCGGGACGACTTCGATTCCCGCCCGCAGCGTGTAGGACTTCGCAACAGGCGCGACCACGAAGAGGCGGTCGAGGCCGAGATCCTGCTGGGCGACGAGCATTGAGCGGGTGAGTTTCGGGGCATCAGCCACCTTGAATTCGAATCCGACACGACGGCCGCCAAGCGTCGTCAAGAGGTCGACTTCGGCCCCCGACTGTGTCGCCCAGAAAGAACAGTCGTCATACGGAAGGCAGGCGATGATCTGCTCCATGGCAAATCCCTCCCAACTACCACCCAGCTTTGGATGCCCGAGGAGTGCAGATTCGTCAGGAATGCCGAGCAGCGCGTGCAGCAAACCGCTGTCGCGGACGAAGATCTTGGGCCGCCGTACGAGACGTTTGCCAAGATTCGCGAACCATGGGGGAAGGAGCCGGATCATAAATGCCGCGGAGAGCATTTCGAGATGGCGGAGCACAGTCTTATGGGTCTCGCCGAGCGACCTGCCAAACTCCGACGCGTTGAGATACTGCCCATGGTGGTGCGCGGCCATCCGCCAGAGCCTACCGAGTGACGCTGGCGTCGCTCCTAGGCCGAGCGTGCCGAAATCCCGCTCCATGAAGCTCCGGAGAAAATCGTTGCGCCACGCAAAACTCGCGTCGTCTCCCGCGGCGAGAAACGACCGCGGAAATCCACCTCGCAGCCAGAGCACCCGCTGGACGGCGAGGCCGACGTCGCCGAGTGAAAAGCCCTGCATGTCCACAAACGCGACCCGTCCAGCCAATGATTCCGTCACGCCACGTACGAGGTGCGGCGACGCGCTTCCGAGCAACAGAAACTTTGCCGGACTGCCCGGCCGGTCAATCAACACCCGCAACACGGGGAAGAGTTCGGGCAGCCTTTGCACCTCGTCGATCACCACGAGACCGCGGAGCCCCTCCATGGCCAACATGGGGTTCTGCAGTGCCGCTTCGTCGGCCGGGTGCTCAAGGTCGAAAAACCGCGCCGCGACACCGCGATTGGAGGCAATCTCGCGTGCGATCGTTGTCTTCCCGCACTGCCGCGGCCCCAGCAGCGCGACCGCTGGCGCCCGCTCAAGTCCTCGGGAAACAGCATCTCGAAGCTGAGTTCGATCAATCATGATTGCATTATGGGAATCGGATTCCCATAATGCAATCATGATCAGTTTAGTGGCCGCAAACTCCGGCACCGCTGGGGACAACTAGCTTTTCCCGCGGGAAAAATCCCCGGACGGGCCGCCAGTCGATCGCGGCCCGTTCCGACTTGCCTTGGTTCAGCGTGAACTGGAATCGCGAGGGCAAGGCCTCGAGCGCATCTGCCTTTTGTGGAGCGGGGCGGGGTGCTACCCGCATTCCCCGCGCTTGCGCTTGGGGCTTCCTGACGGGAGGCAGGGGGGTCGGCGAACGCTCTTAGGAGCGCCTGAGCCGCCGCGGCGATAGAGCGACGAGACTTTTGCCGCCCCCGAGCCGGCGATCCGCCACAGTCGAATGCGCTCTCGCAGCGGTGTGGAGCGGGGTGCCACGTGTTCCTCTGGGGTCGTGCCGGTTTTAGAAACCGGCCCAGACCCTGAGTAGTGGGCAGCACAGGATTCGAACCTGTGACCTCTACGGTGTGAACGTAGCGCTCTAACCAACTGAGCTAGCTGCCCGGTTCATCGGTCATCGGCGGGCCTTCGCGGGAAGTTCCACCGAAACCGTCATCACCATACCGTCCCTACGATCGCCCGGAAAGGACTTCTTCTCCGGCCGCGAAACAGACGGTCACTCGGCCAGCGGTGACTCGGCCAGCGGGGGCTCGAACCGCGGCGTCTCGACCAACCGCGTGCCCGCCGGTTCGTCGTTCGTCAGGCCAATGTTTCGCGACGATCGTCCCGGTAACGGGCCGTCAACCCGCGCCGCCGTTTCCAGTTCGCGGGAGAGCGTCTGCCACTGTCGCCGTAGGTCACCGAAGGTCTTGCCGAACGAGCGGCCTACCTCGGGCAGTCGCTTGCCGTAAAGCATGACCGCGATCGCACCGATCACGACGATCTCAAAGGGGCCAAGGCCAAACATGTTCGCTCCGACCTAGCGTGCGTCGGAATGGCCGGAATCACGCGGGCCGCCATCCTCGATGCCCTGGACGCCCCGCTTGAACTCGACGATGCCCTCGCCAAGCGATCGCATCACCTTGGGGAGCCGTGAGCCGAAGAGCAGGAGCACCACGCCCGCCACGATCAGGAGTTCCATCGGGCCAAGACCGAACATCGCAAACATAGGCAGGGGCACGGCATAACCCTCCGGTGGTCGGGAAGACGATCGCGGCCGGTGCGGCACGCGACTCACTCCATACGTAAGTCTAATCCCAGGGGTGCGGTGGTCAAACCTTCGGCGGCCGCCTCCCGCCCCCGAATCCGCAGCGTCACGGCGAACTGGGCGTCGCCGCAGCCATCCGAGGCTCTCGCTGGTGCATCGGCAGATGCCGGTAATAAACCTCAAGCGTCATCGCCGACAGTGCGGTGGAATAGACGCGGCCGCCATGGCCGCCCCAGACGGGATCGGGATCCCAACTGCCCTGGAGCGGGCTGCTCTCCCGTCGCTGCAGCGGCAGCAGTGCTGACTGGAGATGCAGGTTCCATCGCTCCCACTGCGGTCCCCCCGCGTGAAACGACGCGAGCGTGGCGTAGTACCACGTGTAGGCGTTGTAGTTCGCCGCGGCCGGCGGCGCCGCGGCGATCATGGCCAGTGCCTCGGTCGCCGCCGGCTGGCCCGCGGGCATGCCGAGCAGGAGCCTGCAATAGAGCGCCTCGGCCGTCATCGCCATGCTGGGCCGTTCGCCCGGTCGATAGGCGGCGAGCCCGCCGGCGGCTCCGCTGGAAACAGACTGCAGAAATCCACGTGCCCGCGATTCCGCCACCTCAAACCCGGACATCCCGGTATTCCTCGCGCTCGCCAGCACCATCACCTGCCAGCCGCACTGGCTCGTATCGCCCCGGTCACCCGCGGCATATCGCCAGCCGCCGGTGTGCGGGTGCTGCATGGCAAGCGTGTGAGCAACGGCTCGGACGAGCGGCTGCCGGAGCGCATCGTCGCCCGTCATCACCTGGCATTCCGTCACCGCAATCGTCGCCATGCCATGGCAATAGAGCGCGGCAAAAAACTCGGCGTCACCCGCGAGTGAGCCGTCGGAACGCTGTCGCCCCACGAGAAAGCGAATGCCACGCTCGACGACTGCGGCATGGGGCCCGTCACGGTGCGTGTTGCCCGCGCCCAGGAAGGCGAGGAGTGCCAGCCCGGTGACGCCGTGGTCGCTCTTCGCGCCGACGCCGGGCTGATGATTCCCACGCACGGCCCGCTGCCCGCCCGCACCATGCTCGGCGGCGTTCCAGCGGCCGTCGGCAGCCTGCGCTGCGGCGAGCCACGCGAGGGCCGACTGCACGGCTCGCTCCGTCGCCTCCGAACCTCCGCGCGCCGCGGCGGCCGTCGCTCGGCGGGCACCAACGCGGTCGGCATACGTGTTGGGCACGCGGTGCGACGGCGCATCCGCGCGATCCGCGCCCTCGACCCCACCATCCGGCGACGGCTCGGCAACCTGCGACTCCGCGGGGGCCGCGTCGAGCAGCGGCACATGATCGACCGGCGCGACCGCCACCTCGCCCTCTGCCGGGAGCAGGGGGATGGCCGGCACATCGGTGGCGGCGGCTGGAGCCATTCGCGCATCCTGGGCGGCGGCGGGCTCGGTGTGCGACGGCGACGAGTCTTCGGCGACAGCGGGTGCGTCGACCGGCTGCTCGGCGAGCGCGACGGTGATCGACATTCGCCCCTCTTCATTCCGTCCCCTCGAGGCGGGTGCAAAGCCGCCGACCAACGCGCAGACAACCGCCAGCACCCCGTGCAGCAGCACCGAAAGGGCCACGCACTTCGCGAGCGTGCGCGACTGGAGCCACCGCGTTCGTACGATCACGACGAGGCCGATCACCGTCACCGCGGCGAGGACCGACCATGCGATGCCGCCGGTGCCCATCGCGACCCGCTCACTTTCTGCGTGCGTCGGCCCGCGGCTGGACGGCAATCGCGACGTTCGTCACGCCCGCGACTCGGCAGGCCTCGTAGATCTCGGCCATGCGGCCGTGCGGCACGGCTCGCTCGCCGCGGATCATGACCGAGAGATCGGGATTCGATTCCCGCGCCGCCGACAGCCGCGCCGCGAGCGACTCCGACGCGACCTCCTCGCCCCCCACGCGCACGCCGCCTGACGCCTCGACATCGACGATCTCTGGCCGCCCCCCGGCCGCGGCCGCTGCGGCTCCCGCCTGTGGCAGGTCGAGGTCGAACTTCCGCTCGTCGTCGGAAAACTTGGTCGCGCACATGAAGAAGATCGTGAGCACGAGCACGACGTCGATCATGGGCGCGAGATTCGGAGCCGGCTCTTCCTCGCTATCCAGTCGCACGAGCGGCATAGTTCACCCCGCCGCCCGGCGTTTCGAATCGCCGATCGCCTTGGCCTCGACCAGCGACTCCTGCGAAATGGCGTCGATCACCTGTTGGCAGGCCTCGTCGAGCCGCATCGCAAGCCGATCAATCCGCCCGGTGAAGAACGAATGCAGGATCATCGCGGGGATCGCCACGAGCAGCCCCATCGCCGTCGTGATCAGCGCTTCGCCGAAGCCGCGGGCAAGGAGGTCGGGGCGGCCCATCGCGCCGGACGAGGCCACGTCGTTGAAGGCCCGAATGAGGCCGAACACCGTGCCCAGCAACCCGAGAAGCGGCCCGATGGTGGCCACGCCGTTGAAGATCCGACGGTAGCGACGGAGGTGGTTGAGCTCCCGTTCGCAGGCGTCGATCGCTGCCTGCTCGATCTCGACCGCGGGCCGGCCCGAGCGGCGGACCGCCGCGGCAAAGACCCGGGCAGCGGGGCTGCGATTCTCCTCGCAGGCGTCGAGCGCGGCACCACGGGCCAGCGAACCCGACTGGACTTGCTCGACGAAGCGATCGACGAAGAGCCTCGGCACGACGCGGGCCGTCCGCAGGCTCACCGCCCGCTCGATGCCAAAGACTGCCAGCAGGAACGAGCAGCCGAGCAGCGGCACCATGAGGATGCCGCCGTTGCGGATCGTGGCCAGCAGGTTGCCCGTGGGAATGACACCCTCGCTCCCACCTGCTGCGGCGGATCCGTCGTCTGACGTCGTCGCGCGGGGCGTGGCCGCGACGCGGAGTGGTTCCCGCGCCGAATCCGCCGAGCCGGCCCAGGCCCGCGGAGCCTGCGCAACCGACACCGAGGCGGCGGCAACGGCCAGGGCGATGATCGCCAGCCCACAGCACACGGCCCAAGGAGTGCGAACGCGGCGATTCCGTCGCGGCATCATGCCGAAGCGCCTGAAGAGGTCGAAGCGCAGCCTCGTTCCCTCGAGGCCGTGTTCGGAGTCATCGGCAGGTGCGGCACGTAGCCGCGCATGCTTTGGGCCACCCGCGACCCATCGGCACGACCGGTGCGATCGGCACAGGCGTGGTGCCCACCGTTTTCCCGTCGCTCGCGCTCCGGGCTTCCCGAAACACGGCCGCCCGGAAGGCGGCCGGCCCGGCGCGGCGAACCTCGGCTTCGCCCCGCGGCCGCATACGGCCGCCCGGAAGGCGGCCGGCCCGGCGCGGCGAACCTCGGCTTCGCCCCGCCCGGGCCCAAGGCGGAGGGGGCCATGGATGGCCCCGCCGCCGTACATTTAGAAGTTCGCGTCGCAGCCCGTGTCGACGTCGCCCACCATGTGCAGGTGGTCGTGGTCGATGTAGAGCACTTCTTGAGTGTCCTCGTCGACCAGCGTGTGCGGCACCGGCCAACCGATCCGCTTTACTTCCTGGAAGTAGACCGTGCACTTGTAGTGGGCGTGGTGGAGTTGGACCGGTCCGACCAGCGGCATGTGCCGCGGGGGATCGACGTAGTCGCCGATCTTGCACTTCGAGATGCGGACGTGGTTGCGCTGCACCTCGTAGAGGAACGGCCAGTTGCCCTGCACGGGACGGGCCTTCTCGAGCGCCCGCATCACCTCGTCATCGCTCGGCTCGTCGAGGGCTTCGCAGGGGCCGCCGGGCTGCAGTGGGCCGAGCACCGGCGCCCGCTCATAGCGCTCGTAGTTCCAGAACTGGTCTTCCTTCTGCTTCTGAAGGCCGACCGGCACGGGAATGGGGAAGGCGAGCGGACCGAGATTGGGGCCTTGGGCCGTGAGCCAGAAACAGCCGCTCTGCGTGGAACCCCCAATGGCCAGGATCAGGGCCATCGCCAGAAATCGCATTCGTGAGATCATGGGGGTTCGCTCCTGCGGCGACTCGGTCGAAGACATCAGCTCTGCAGGTTGTATCGACGTCAGGGCGGGGGAACTTGCGGATTTTTCCGGTTACACCGACAGGGAATGCCCGGGGCTTCAGTCGGATGCCCCTTCTGAAAACGACACCGCTCCCCCGGGGCGAACCGGGGGAGCGGGCGGATTGATCAGACTGTCTTGGACGGACACCGACTAGCGGTGATGGCTGTGGATGTGCCGCTCGTCGAAGTCGAGAAACCACCAGCCGTCGTCCCACTCGAGCGACACACGCCGCCAGCCGAGCGGAACCTGCGGGTAGGGATAGAACGGACCGATGTAGGGCCATGCTGTGGGCGAATACTGCGTCGGATACTGCACGGCAGCGTAGTTGGGTGAGGCCGCGTAACTCGGCCACGCGTAGTTGGGCATGTTGGGCCCGTCGGCCCGCATCGGCACCGGCGGCATGCCAGCTCCCGTGCCACCCATGGCCATCGGACCGCCTTGGCCACCCATGCCGCCGGGCATGCCACCCTGGCCGCCGGCCATACCGGGGGCGCCGGCGTACCCATCGCCGTATTGCATCGTCCCGGGCACCATCTGACCGTCCTGGAGGGGTTGGTCATAGCCGCCCGGTCCCGGAAGCGTCATCGGCTCCTGCATGTTGGTGCGCATCACTTTGCGAGCCCGCGGATCCTGCGGCCGGCCCACGTTCATCGGGCGGCCCGTCGGGGCTCCGAGCGGCATCGGCCGCCTGCCGGAGGTGGCTTTTTGGGGCTTGCTCGCGGGAGTGGTTCCCTGCACGAGTTGCACCCTTGAGTCAGCCGATTGCGCTCCGCCGCCGGCAAAAAAAAGTCCGCTCGCCATGGCGGCGAGCGATTTCTGCTGTGCCGGTTGAGGCTGAGATTGGGCAGGCTCGGGCTGTGGCTGAACAGCAGGCTCGGGCACGCCAGCGTCTCCCCAAACCGATGACGGCATCGCGAGGCCACCCGCCGCATCATCCGGCCTTACGTTTGGTCCGTCCTTGCCTTCGATCACGAGCCGGTTGACCACCCGCTCGACGCCGGGCGTTGTCTCAGCGATGCCGACGGCGGCCGCCAGCTGCCTCTCGTCGGAGACGCAGCCCTCGAGCCACACCGTACCCGACTTGCTCTTCACGTTGACACGGTAGCCGGTCAGGGCGCCGGAGTCGCGGAGCTCACTGGCGACGTCGGCCGCCAGATCCTCGGCGCGCCCCATCGTCGTCAGACACGCCGACACGACGACGGCGAGCAGAAACGTGGTCTTGGAAATGGACATGGATCACTCCCTTGGCTTCGAGCACTTCCAACCGTGTGTTCTTCGGCTGTCGGTCGCAATGAAGGGGAGTTTTTTTCCGATTCCAACGGAAACCGGGCGCACGCCGATATCTCGGGCCAGCGAGGCAAAATGGCGAACCTAGGCATGCGGTGAAAAGTCGGCGACGGCGATCATCGTGACCAGGGCCAGCGTCGCCGCGCAGACCGCTGCCGAATCAGGCCCAAACTGGATCGTCACGCCGCACAAGGTTCCCACCACGGCGAGTGCCGTCAGGCAGAGCCACTGGCCGCCGCGTTCAAATCGCGTCCCCTCGGCAAGCCGTGAAAATCCGGCGGCCACCACGCAGAGCACCTGCACGGCACCAAGCGTGCAGAGCATCGGGCTGAGCGAGACAGCCAACAAGGCGGGGCAGGGGAGCATCATGGAAACCCTCAGGAGCGTGGATCACGCGGCCGGACGATAGCAACGCACGCGTGGCGGTGCAAAGCCAGCGGCGCAGCGCTTCAAAACGCCTCGAGCGCATCTGCCTTTGGTGGAGCGGCGAGATGGTGCTTTAGAGGAGGGAGGCAAGAGGGTCGGCGAACGCTCAAGGAGCGGCTGGGTGCGACCCGCATTCCCCGCGCTTGCGCTCCGGGGCTTCCTGACGGGAGGCACTCTCTCCCGATCGTGAGGAGCCGGGGGTGGCACGCGCAGACGCCGGGGAATCTTTGCGACTCACGAGCAACGCCCCGTCGGCCAAACGGGCATCCTGTAGCAAAATCCCCCGGCGGCGAGCATGCCACCGCCGGTGAACCAATCCGGCACCGCATCGATGCTACCCGCATTCCCCGCGCTTGCGCTTGGGGCTTCCTGACGGGAAGCACGCCAGAGCATGTCACCGCTGGCGATCCACATAAGTCGGATGCGCTCTCATCGCCCCGGGCCGTTCAGCCAGACGATTCACGGCCCCTTGGTGTTGCCGGTGAGTTCGTCAAGCTTGCGTTCGAGGTCGGTGATCGAGACGTTTCGGTCGACGACGTTGCCATCTGCTCCGATGAGCACCATGGTGGGGAGCGCCAACACGCCAAACTCCTCGGCAAGACGGCTGTCGAGGCCGCCCGGCTCGTGAATCTGCGGCCACGGCAGCGGCTTCGACTGCAGAAACTTCGCGAGCTTTGCCTTGTCGCTGTCGAGCGCTACGCCGATCACTGCCACCTTCTTGACACCATACTTTGCCTGCAGTTCGCGAATCTGTGCGAGATCGACCTTGCAGGGCTCGCAATCTGTTGACCAGTAGTGCACGAGCACGGGCACGCCATTGAACGCGGCCACCGATGCCTGTTTACCGTCGACGGTCGAACCCGCCAACGCCAATGGCTTGCCAACGCTCTCCAACCGACGGACGGCACCGGCCGCCTTCCGTGATTGGGGCGTGTCGGGGAAGCTCTCGGCGATCCCCCGATAGCGTTCGATGGCGTCCTTGTCTCGTCCCTCAAACTCGTCTCGGAAGGCCAGTTGCAGGAGCGCCTCTGCCGACTCCGGCGCCTTCGGATACGTGTCGGCAAACGTCTGCAGATCATCGAACCAGCTCTTCTGAAGGGCTTCACCGTCGGCGCCAGGCTTTTCCATGCCGGCCGAATACTTCGCCTGGATCAGCCGAAACGCGACAAAGGCCGACATGGCGTCGTCGCCCTTCACCGCCGCGGCGACAGCCTCCAGCTTCATGATGCCGTCGGGAAACAAGCCCTCCTGCACGTAGGCCGCGAGCGTCTCCACGAGCTGGTTCGTCCAGAATCGCTTGTCGGTGTCGGCGGCCGCAGCGACCGTCTGCTCAAGCAGGCCGATGTATTGCTCCGCCAAGCCCTTCCGCGCGACCAGATCGGCCGATGGCATCTTGCCTTCGATCTCGCGGAGCTTCGCCAGCAGCGGCTTGAGATTCTCGGCGACATCGCCCGTCCCCGGACCGGCGTCGCCGCCCGTCGAGCGCGGCGAGAGAAAACTGTAGGCATCGCCCATGTCGCCCGACCCGCCAGCGAGTTGCGGGGCATCGACTGGACGCCACGCATCGCCACACTTCACCAGCGATCCGACAAACACCTGCCCGTTGCCCTGCTTGCTCTCGACCAGGGCGACGACGTTGTCGTAGGCGGCCACGTCCTTCGTGAGCCCGTTCATGCCGGCAGGCAGGGTGCCCGGCGGCTGAGGCGTGAGCATGCTGGCCCAGCTGGCGTCGGCACCGATCTCCTTCTGCTTTCCAGCCATCGCGGCGAAAGCCGCAGGGGCTGCCGCCACGCGGGTGATGAGCTCCGTGAGTTGCTCGCCACTGAAGCCGGCAGCCTGCAGGTCAACCTTGGTGGGCAGCAGCCTCGAAAACCCACCGGCGTCGCGGTCGCGGATCGCGGCGACGATCTCGGCGGTCGCCTCCTCCGCGGAGATCACCTTCCATGTGTCGATCACGCCGTCACCGTTTTGATCGGCGCCCCAGCGACTGCCGGCTCCGGCCAGCCAACGATACTCGTCAGGCTTCGTGTCTTTATCGGAGTCGATCTCGCGGTAGATCTCCACGCCGTCCTTGTAATAGCTCCAGCGGTCGACGACGCGGTTGCCATCGGTGTCGGCGAAAGCCCGCAGCACCTCGCCCGAGGGCCCGCGCACCACCAGGGCGCTCATGCCCCCTTCCTTTTCCTGTTTGATCGTGGCCTGCCCGGCCTCGGCCGCGGCGGGAGATGAGTAATCGACGTTCTTCTGCCGCGGCGTGAGGGCGAGGGCCCCCTCCGCGGTGGGCGGAGCCGCGCTGGCAACCCGGATGGCGACAGACGCCGCCGCGAGGCCCAGGACAAACCCGCGGATCACGTTGGAACGAGAACGCTGCAGGGACATAGTGTGATTCCTCACTGGCGAATAAGAAGACCAGCAACCTATCCGGAACCACCGTCGGCGCCAGCGCCATTTTTCCCCCAGAGCCGCCAACACCCGGCGACTGCGCGTCCCCTTTGAACTTCGCCCGGCCGACTTTTACACTTTCGGGGGTCAACGATGGTCGGTGCTGCCGATCCTCGACTGACGACCGCGCGCGTAGCTCAGTTGGTTAGAGCGCTACCCTGATAAGGTAGAGGTCCCAAGTTCGACTCTTGGCGCGCGCATTCGTGGCTCACTGCCGGCCGTGGTGGCACGCGGCGTTGCACGCATCGGGGACGTAGCTCAATTGGGAGAGCACCGCCTTTGCAAGGCGGGGGTTGAGGGTTCGATCCCCTTCGTCTCCATTTTTTTCTCTCGCCGGCGACCGCGGCGTTTGCCGCGGCGGCCGTGACCTCGAAGGCGTCTGACCGCCGGCCGCACTCATCGATCGGCTCTATGCTACGATGCGTGCGTCCTGAATCATCGGGTTTCAGCATAGTTCGCCTTCTCCCCCTCATGCCGACGGCTTCCCGCCGCGGCCTCCAGACCATGGCTTCCGCGCCCACTGTCCAAAATGCCGCTCCCGGCCACAATACCGCTCCCGGCCAGACCGCCGCCCCCGGCGTTCGCCGCACCGATATCCGCAACATCGCGATCATCGCCCACGTCGACCACGGCAAGACCACGCTCGTCGACTGCCTCCTCCAGCAGAGCGGGCAGTATCGCGCCAGCCAACTCTCCGAGCGAATGCTCGACTCGAACGACCTCGAGAAGGAGCGCGGGATCACGATCCTCGCCAAGAACATCGCGGTCGAGTGGAAGGGCACGAAGATCAACATCATGGACACCCCCGGCCACGCCGACTTCGGCGGTGAAGTGGAGCGGGTGCTGCGGATGGCCGACGGGGCTCTCGTGCTCGTCGATGCTGCCGAGGGGCCAATGCCCCAGACGCGATTCGTGCTTTCCAAGGCGCTCGAGTGCCGGCTGCGGCCGGTGGTGGTGGTCAACAAGATCGATCGCCCCGACGCCCGGCCGCTGGAGGTGCTCGACGAGATTCTCGGCCTGTTCCTCGAACTGGGCGCCGACGACGACCTCGCCGACTTCCCGTTCGTGTATGCCTCCAGCCGCGGCGGCTACGCCTCCCATGACCCGGCCGTGCGCGAGGGCACGATGCAGCCGCTGCTCGACCTCGTGCTCGAGAAGATTCCCGGCCCGCTCGTCGATCCGACAGCGCCGCTGCGGATGCTTGTGACCACGCTCGGCTGGACCGATTACGTCGGCCGGATCGCGATCGGCCGCGTGGAGTCGGGCACGCTTAGCAAGGCATCGCCGGTGGTGCGATCGACGGCGTCGGGCAGCCTCGTGCCGGCGAAACTCGTCGGCGTGCAGGTGTTTGACAAACTTGGCCGCGTGGATGTGGAGCAGGTAGCGGCCGGCGACATCGCGGCCGTGAGCGGCATCGAAGACGTCGAGATCGGCGACACGATCTGCGACGCGGCCGACCCCCGCCCGCTGCCACGGCTCTCGGTGGATGAGCCGACGCTCTCGATGGTGTTCGGCATCAACACCTCTCCGCTGGTTGGCCGCGCGGGCAAGTTTCTCACCACGCGGCACCTTCGCGACCGGCTCATGAAGGAGCTGGAGCGCAACGTGGCCCTCCGCGTGGAGCCGATCGCGGGTACTGAGCAGTTCGCTGTCGCGGGCCGCGGCCTCCTCCATCTCTCCGTGCTCATCGAGACGATGCGACGCGAGGGCTTCGAGGTCTCGGTCGGCAAGCCCCGAGTGATCCTTCACAAGGAAAACGGCGTGACGATGGAGCCGTTCGAGACGCTCGTCGTCGAGGTGCCTCACGACAAACTCGGACCCGTGATGGAGCTCACGGGCTCCCGCCGCGGCCAACTCAAGCACATGGGCTCGCGGGGCGAGTTTGCCCACGCCACGTTCTCGATTCCCGCCCGGGGTCTGATCGGGCTCCGCACGCGGGTGCTCAACGCCACGCAGGGCACGGCGATCATGCATCACCGCTTCGAGGCCTGGAGGCCGATGGAAGGGGATGTGGCGGGCCGCGCCAACGGCGTGCTGATCTCGATGGTGCCGGGCAAGGCGGTAGCCTTCGGCCTCGACGGGCTCCAGGAGCGGGCCGATCTCTTCATCGAGCCCGGCGACGAGGTCTACGAGGGCATGATCTGCGGTGAGAACGCCCGGAACGACGACATGACCGTGAACCCGACCAAGGAAAAGAAACTCACGAACATGCGGGCCTCGGGCAGCGACCGCAACATCCTCTTAAAGCCGCCGCGGCGGATGTCGCTCGAGGAAGCGCTTGAATACATCGAGGACGACGAACTCGTGGAGGTCACGCCGACCGTTGTCCGGCTCCGCAAGATCCTGCTCTCGGAAAACGAGCGGAAGAAGGTTTCGCGGCAGAAGGTCACCGCGACCTGAACCTGATCCCGGGCTCTTGGTGCAGCGCGGTATACAACCGACGGAGGCCACGAAGCTCCCCTGCCGCTCCGCCCGCCGCCGCCGAGAGAATCCCGCCATGCATGCCCGCAACCGCACCGTGGTCCGTTGCCTTCTCACGTCGTGCTGCCTGCTTGTCGCTCTGATCCTGGCGACGGCCGCGGCAGCCGTCAGCGAGGCGGAGACCATCTACGACACCACGTCGTCGACAACGCTGCTGGACATCGACGTGTCACCAGCGGTGAAGCAGGCAACCCGTTTCCAGACGACCGCGAGCGAGTTCATCGTCACAGGGATGTCGTTCCAGTTGAAGCTCGACGATTCCGGCGAACCTCCAGACCCGGCGACCGGGATCCTCAACTGGCTGATCTACACCGACAACGGGGAACTCCCCGTTCTGCCCATTCCCGGGGGCCCGATCTTCGATCTCGACGTGTCGACGCTGTCAGCCGCGTACTCGACGGTCTCGACCGGCCCGCTGAACGTTTCCCTGTCGCCCTTGACGACCTACTGGCTGGTGCTCAACGGGCAGTCCCTGACGTCAGGAATCTTGCAAGTCCAGGAAGCCCTCAATCCAACGGGCACGGGCAGTCCCTTCGGCGCGGCGTCGTCCACAACGGGGACATCATGGAGTGGCCACAGCAGTCAAGCAGCCGTGGGAACCATCACGGCGGTTCCCGAGCCGGGCCCGGCCGCCCTCGCGGCGATCGGCGCAGGACTCGTGTCGCTGATGTGGTGGCGACGCCTCCGCACGGCGCCGGCCGCTGCCTGAAGCCGCATCGCAGGGGCTGCCCCTCGCTTCACGATGGGCGTCGCACGTCCCCGGTGCTGACGCGATTGGGCTTCCTGATGTCGCAGTGCATTTCGGCTGCGGGGCACCCTCGCGCGTGACCCGCAGCCGCCCAAGCCCGCGAGGGCCGAGCGGAAGCGGAATCAGAACTCGTAAGCCACGCCGGGCTGCACGAGTTCGACGTTCGGCAGCCGCAGGGCCGCGAGTTCGCGGGCGATCTCCGCCGCGAACCGGGCCTTGCGGTGCACCACGATCCAGCGAACGCCACGGGCGAGTTTGGCCACCTCCGCCGCGAACGTCGCCGGGCAGTGATGCCCGGTAGTCGCCGCGAGGTCGGCATGCCGGTTCGGGAAGCTGACCTCGAGGAATACCGCGTCGAGCCGCGATGCCGCCCCGAGGTGAGTCCAGAGCACGTCCGTCGGCCCGGTGTCGGAGGGAAAGGCCACCGCGGCCCGGCCGTCGTCCACCAGAAACCCGAGCGTGTCCACGCCGTGCGACACGGATATGGGGGTGACCGTTAGCCCGGCCCGCACGACCGGCTCCTGGATCCGGAGAGGCGTGCCATAGACGAACCGGTTCTCCCCGGTGGAGAGTTCGAAGAAATCGGGCCAGACCCGCCCGTTGAAGACATCGCGGTGGATGAATTCGAGCACGTCCTCGACCGCCAGCAGCTCCACGCAGTCCGGCCCCGGCTCGTAGACATTTTCCAGAAAGATCGGCAGCGTGGCGATGTGGTCGATGTGCTCGTGGGTGATGAACACGTGCCGCACCCGCTCCTGCTTGCGAAGATCGGCCAGCAGGCCGAGTGATCCTGCGTCGATCGCCACCTCGTCGTTGATGAGAAACGACACCAGAAACTGCGCCTCGGTGGGCGGAATGCTCGACGGCAGCAGCTCGACCTTCATGGCGTTCCCGCCTCCTACATCGCGAAGAAGTCTCGGATCTTGCGGAAGATGTCCTGCACTTCGGGCGTGGCCCGCTCGACGCCCGCGATCGCCTGAGTCCGCTCGGCCAGCCGCAGCCGCAGCGACACACCGAGCGTCTCGACCAGTTCCGGATGTGCGGCGAGGATCGCTCCGAACGACTCCTTGCCTACCTCGAGCAGCCGAGTTTCCTCGAGTGCGGTGACCGTCGCCACGCGGGGGGCGCCGGTCATGAGCGACATCTCGCCAAAATGATCACCCGCGCCGAGGATCGCCAGACGGACGGGCGGAAGGTCGCCCTCGTGGGCCGTCACCCCCATCCGCCCGGACATGATCACGAACATGCTGTCGCCAGCGGCTCCCTGACGAATCACCTGCTCGCCCATGGCATAGACGCGGTCGGCGGTGTCCCTCGCCAGCGTCTTGATCAGTTCGAGGCCGAGCGGCTCGAGCAGACCGACCCGCTTAAGACACTCGATCCGACGGGCCACGATCGTTTCGGGCGGCTCCGAGAGAGCCGCCGGCAGTTCGGTGAGCCGCACGGCATGGGTCGCGACCGGGATTTCGATGCCGTGACGAGACAGCGCATACCAGATCCGGTCGCGGGCCATCCCGTCCACGCGGTCGCGCTTGTCAAACTCAGTCGTGAACAGTCGCACCCAGTGCTCGACGCCGCGTTCCTTGAAGTCGTTGGTAACGACCGAGGGCGCTGGATGCTCCAAGACTCCAAAGCTCCCTCGGATCGCCTCAAGGATGATCGCCTGCACACGCTGCGGCGATACGTCATAGGGAGTGATCACGAACAGGCTCCGCCGCGACCATCGTTCGGGCTTGGTGAAGTTGCGGATCGAGGCCTGCGCGAGCTGGCCGTTGGGGACGATCACATAGGCCTCGTCGAGGGTGATCACCTTCGTGGCCCGCCAGTTGATCTCGACCACGCGACCAATGTGGGACTGATTCTGGTCGTATTGGATCCAATCCCCGACATCAAACGGGTGCTCGGCATGGATCGCCAGCCCTGAAAACACATTGCCGAGCGTGTCCTTGAGGGCGAAGCCGAGGGCGGCGGTGACGAGTGCCGAGCCGGTAAACAGGTTGCCGGCGTTGACGCCCGACTCGTAGAGGATGGCGACGACGGCCGCGGCCAGCATCAGCCAGCGGAAAACGTCGAGGAAGATCTGCGGAATTGGCTTCGCGAACCGTTCCCAGAGCGACACGACAACGACGAGCAGGAGTGACTGCAGGAGTGAGGCCAGCAGGAAAAACCGTGCGCCGTCGACGGCGAGTTCGGGTGCGTCGGGCGACTCCGGGAAGATCAGCGACGCGAGGAATGGGAGGGGCGCGAGGAACATGAGGATCAGCGGCCAGACCGTCAGTCGCCGGCGACCGCGGGGCAGCGTCACCGTGACCACCACCCAGGCGACCACGGCGACGATGAGCTTCCTTTGCAGTTCGCCGCTGGACGACCAGAGATCCAGGGCCGCGAACATGATCGGCAGCGGCAGAAATGGCAGCGCGGGCATCGGGACGGCCTGACAATCAGGGGATCGGGGAGCGGCCCGCGATTGTGGCGGGATGCGGCCGGGGCGACAAACGCACCCGCCTGCAAGCCTCGCGGCGCCGGCCGCGCGGAGCCCCGCCCGGCCCCTGTGGGGATGCCCCGTTTCCGGGTGTGTTCGGCCGTGATGGACTCCAGGGGCCCAATACGCTATCTTTCCGGCGATCCGGGTGGCCGATGGGCGTCCTCCCGTTGATCGATGTTGCGGAGTTGGCATGGTCAAGTTGACGGTTCGTGAGCGTGAAAGCATTCAAGAGGCGGTTCGCCGCTTCCGCAAACTCGTGGAGCGGAGCGGCATCAAGAAAGAGATGCGCCGCCGGGAGTTCTTCGAGAAGCCGAGCGAGACGAAGCGTCGCGCCCGCCTCCGTGCTGAGCGCCGCACCAAGCGAAATCGCCTTCTCGGCGTGTAGCCCGCGGCCGCAGTGCCAGGAAGCCCCAAGCGCGAGCGCGGGGACACCGGCTCACTTCCAGTCGAGGGCGACGTCGAGCCACGGGGCGTCGTGCGTCGGCCAGCCCGTGCTGACGCGATCGACGCCCGTTGCCGCGATCGCCGCGACCGTCTCGGGACGTATCCCGCCCGACGCCTCCAACACCACCTGCGGCGCGAGCCGGTTTCGCATCTCGACGCACCGCGTTAACTGGGTGATGTCCATGTTGTCGAGGAGCACGATGTCGGGGCCGGCCATGAGCACCGCCTCCAACTGCGTGACCGTGTCGATCTCGACCTCCACTACCATCAGCGACGACCGTGACGGCGGAAAGGTCTTCAGCACGAAGCCGCGGCCGGTGCGGACGGCGTCGGCCGGACTCATCCCATTTGCAGCCGCGGCAGCCAGATGGTTGTCCTTGATGAGCACCGCGTCGTAGAGCCCGAGGCGGTGGTTCCAGCCGCCCCCCATCCGGACGGCATACTTGTCGAGCAGCCGCCAGCCAGGCACGGTCTTCCGCGTGTCGTAGACGCGGCAGGGCGTGCCCACGACGGAGTCCACGAGCCGCCGCGTCGCCGTCGCGACCCCCGAGAGCCGGCCGAGGAGGTTGAGCACAGTCCGTTCCGCGGTGAGCACGCTCCGCGTCGCGCCCACGAGCGTCGCGACCGTGTCGCCGGCCCGGACAACGTCGCCATCGGCCGCGACGGGCCGGAAGATCAGGTGCGGATCGGCCACCCCCGCCACGATCGCCGCGGCGGGAAGCCCGGCGATCACGCCGGGCTTGCGGGCCACCACGTCGAGTTCGCACCGGGCGGCGGGTGGGATCAGGCCGACACTCGTCCAGTCGCATTCATGGCCAAGATCCTCGAAAAGCCAGTCTCGTGCCCGGGCCGCGACATGGTCGGCAAGCAGGCCGTCCCACACGAGCTGGCGGAAGCCCGGGCCGCGGGCCGAATCGAGCATCGGGATTTCAAGGTCGCTCATGCTGCCTGTGGCACCGCGGTTCCGGGAAAGGCGATCGCGTATCCTATCAAGGAATATTCCCTCCCGCTCCGGTCTGAATATGCAACCCGACACGCCCGAACCGTCTCTCCTGCCGCGTCACACTCAGCCGATCATCGTCGCCGCCGTGTGTGTCTCCCTGGCCGCGATGGCGGCCTGGTACGTGGGGCAGGGGGGTCTGTCCGGCGGCCTGGTCCACCACGATGCGCCACCGGCTACGGCCGGCCATTTCACCGTCAACGTCAACCAGGCAGGCGTCAACGAACTGGCCCAGCTGCCGGAGCTCGGCATGGCGACGGCCCAGCGGATCATCGACCACCGCCGTGAACACGGCCCCTTCGCCTCTCTCGATGCGCTGCTCGACGTACCCGGCATCGGGCCGGCCACGCTCGAGGCGATTCGGCCCCATCTCCGGCCCATCCGTCCCCGGACGACGTCGCCATGAGCCCCGCCTCGACCGCACTTCACCCGGGCATCTTCGAACTCGTCGCCCCATACGAGCCGGCGGGCGACCAGCCGGCCGCGATCGAGACCCTCGTCCGAGGCGTCTCCGAGGGTCAGGCGTCGCAGGTGCTGATGGGCGTGACCGGGTCGGGCAAGACGTTCACGATGGCCAACGTCATCGCCCGCGTAGGCCGGCCGACGCTCGTGCTCTCACACAACAAGACACTCGCGGCCCAGCTCTACGCCGAGTTTCGCGACTTCTTTCCACACAACGCCGTTCACTATTTCGTTAGCTACTACGACTACTACCAGCCCGAGGCCTACATCCCGCAGCGCGACATCTACATCGAGAAGGATGCCGCGATCAACAAGGAGATCGATCGGCTCCGCCTGGCCGCGACCAGCGCGCTGGTCAGCCGCCGCGACGTCATCGTGGTCGCCAGCGTGTCGTGTATCTACGGCCTCGGATCGCCCGACGACTACCGGGCGATGGTCGTGCGGCTGGCGACCGGGATGAAGGTGTCCCGCGATCAGTTGCTCGCGCGGCTCGTCGCCGTGCACTACGAGCGGAGCGACATCGCCCTCGAGCGGGGCAAGTTTCGCGTCCGCGGCGATTCAGTCGACATCTGGCCCCCATACGACGAAATCGCCTGCCGGGTCGAGTTCTGGGGCGACACGGTCGAATCGATCGCGATCACGCATCCCACCAGCGGCGAGGTGGCGGCAAAGAAGGACGAGATGTATTTCTATCCCGCCCGCCACTTCGTGATGCCGGAGGACCGGATCAAGGCGGCCGTGGCGAGCATCCGCGCGGAACTAGACCAGCGGCTCGAGGAACTGAAGTCGCAGGGCAAGCTGCTGGAGGCCCAGCGGCTCAACGCCCGCACGCGGTTTGACATCGAAATGCTCATGGAGGCCGGCTTCTGCCCCGGCATCGAAAACTACTCGCGGCTTCTCTCGGGACGGCCGGCGGGCAGCACGCCCGGCACGCTTTTCAACTACTTCCCAAACGACTTCCTATTCTTCGTCGATGAATCGCACGTGACCGTCCCACAGGTTCGCGGCATGTACGCGGGCGACCGCAGCCGCAAGATGACGCTGGTCGACCACGGCTTCCGGCTGCCCAGCGCCCTCGACAACCGGCCGCTGATGTTCGACGAATGGGAGCAGCGGCTTCACCAGACGGTCTTCGTGTCGGCCACGCCCGGCCCCTGGGAGCTCACCCGCACGGGTGGCGAAGTCGTGGAGCAGTTGATTCGGCCCACCGGCCTGCTCGACCCAGTGATCGAGATCGTGCCGGCGAAGCAGCAGGTCGTGCACCTCTCCGGCGAGATCGAAAAGGTGGTCGCCGCCGGCCAACGGGTGCTCGTGACCACGCTCACCAAGAAACTCGCCGAGGATCTCACAGCCTACTACCAGAAGCGAAAGGTTCGCTGTCAGTGGCTTCACAGCGAACTCGACGCCTTCGAGCGCGTGGAACTCCTTCGTGACCTTCGCGCGGGGAAGTTCGACGTCCTCGTGGGTGTGAATCTCCTCCGCGAAGGGCTCGACCTGCCCGAGGTATCGCTCGTGGCCATTCTCGATGCTGACAAGGAGGGCTTCCTGCGGAGCGAAACGTCGCTGATGCAGACGATCGGACGCTCGGCCCGCAACGTCGACGCCCGCGTGATCCTCTACGCCGACACGATGACCGAGTCGATGCAGATGGCGGTCGACGAGACGCGGCGGCGGCGGGCCCTGCAGGAGGAATACAACCGCGAGCACGGCATCACGCCAGAAACGGTCCGCAAGGAGATCCGGGCCGGCATCGAGTCTGAGGCGAGTTCCAGGGCAGTGGCCTTCGAGGCTGTCGGGGCGGGCGACGATTCACGACGACGAGCGGCCGAGGTGATCGAGCAGTTGGAATCCGACATGATGCAGGCGGCAGCCGAGCTCGACTTCGAACGAGCGGCCCGGATTCGTGACGAGATCGCCGCGCTTCGCGATGGGCGGACCGGCTCGCCACGGGCCGGCCCGCGCGGCCGCAAGGGCAGGGGGGGCTCTGCAGGACGGATTCCCAAGCCGAGATCGATCTGAGCCACCGCTGACAACCACGCCATGCCTCGTTCCAAAGCATCCACGCAGACCACCGCAGAAGCCGTTCTCTCCGACCCGGCGACACTGCTGGAGGCCGTCTGCCGGGTCTCGGCCGACTACATCCTCGTCATCGACCACGAGCGAAAAATACGATTCTGTAATCGCGTGGACGCCGGCTTCACCATCGACCAGGTGGTCGGGAGGAGCATCGTCGACTTCACCGTCGACGACACGGCCGTCCGGCTGCGGCAGGCAGTCGACGACGTCTTTGAGACACGCTCGGAACGCTCGCTGGAGACCACCGTTCGCGGTCTCGACGGCAGCATCAACGAGTTCTCGCTCCACATGGGGCCTGTGCTCTATGACGGCCGTGTGGTAGCGGTCATGATCTGCTGCGAGAACATCTCGCAACTCAAAGCCTCCGAGCGGGCACTGCACCGTGAGCGAAACGTGCTGCGGCGGCTGATTGAGATCCAGGAACGCGAGCGGCAGCTCGTGTCTTACGAAATCCACGACGGGCTCGCGCAGTATCTCGCCGGGGCGCTGATGCACCTCGAGGCCTGCCAGCACGCCCAGCGCGACCGCCCCGCATCGCAGGAACTCGAGGAGGGCATCCGCCTGCTCCGCGCGGCCGCCGAGGAGTCGCGGCGGCTCATCGGTGGTCTGCGGCCGCCGGCGCTCGATGAACTGGGGATCGTCGATGCGATCGAATCACTCGTCGCCGACGCGCGGGTAGAGATTTCGAACGTCTCCTTCACGCACAGCCTGCCTGGGGAACGCCTGCCGTCCGGCCTCGAAACCACGATCTTCCGAATCGTTCAGGAAGCGCTCTCAAACGCCCGAAAGCACGCGGAGGCCGGGGCTGTCAGGGTGGTGGTCGAGCGCATCGGTGACGCCGTGCGAGTCGCGATCGAGGACGATGGCCGGGGCTTCGAACCCGCCACCGTTCCTGAGCAGCGGTTCGGGATCGAGGGTATCCGGCAGCGGTGCCGGCTCCTGGGCGTGGAGCCCCGGATCGAATCGATCCGGGGCCAGGGAACCAGGATCGAGGCGGTGCTACCCGTCACGGGCGAACCGGCCCGCTAAATCGCATCCGCTCTTGCTAGAGCGGTGAGAAGGCATCTCGGAGACGGGAGCGAGGGGGTCGCAACGCATTGCCTCGGGTGCCCACAAGAAGCCCGGAGCGCAAGCGATGGGAAAGCGGCTGGCGACCATAAGCGTGGTGCGGAGCAGCGCGGGATGGCGGGCGAACTCCCCGCGCTTGCGCTTGGGGCTTCCTGACGGGAGCGAGGGAGCCGGCAAAACACCACAGTCGAATCCGCTCGAAACCCCCGCTGCGTCAGGCGGCCGCCTTCCGCAGGCCTTCGATTGACCGTCCGAGGCGGCGGCGTCCACCCGAGGCCGGGTCCGTAGCCCCCGCCGAGTCGAGGACCGTCGGTTCCTTCGTCACCGCGAGGCGGTCGCGGAGCGTCTGGGCGAGGTTGGCGCCGAGATCCTCGTCGCGGCTCCGCGTGCCCACGTCCTCGATCGCGTCGACCAGTCCGAGGACGACCGCCTGCCGCACGCCTTCACGCACCCACTGGAAGAAACTCATCGTCATCCCCTCCTTGGACACCGCCTCGTAACCGGGCCGGCGTACTGCAGTATTGCGGCACGCCCTCCGACATGAGACGTATCGGCGGCTCAGCCGCCCGCCTGCATCCGCACGCCGCGGCGTGCGGAACCCGGTTTCTGGGCAGGATGTGCCGGCCCGGAAAGGTCACCGGATCGGCCCACGCAGACCAGGCAGATGTCGTCGCTGCGGATCTGGCCGGCGGCGTGGTGTTCGACGTCGGCAAGAATCCGCCGCCCGAGGTCGGCGGCGCCGGCGGCGGGGCCCGCCATCATGCGTTCCAGCCGCTCGATCCCGTAGCAACGCTGATCGTGGTCGAGCGCCTCGCTGATGCCGTCGGTACAAAACACGAGCGTCGTGCCCACATCCAGAGCCACCTCGCACGAACGAAACTCACAGTCGCCGGCCATGCCCAGGGGCAGGCCACCGAGGTCCGCGGCCACCTGCCGCACGGCACCGGACGATTCACGCAGGAAGACCGGCAAATGCCCCGCGTTGCACATGGTCGCGATGTGCCGTGTCGGATCGAGCACCGCCACGACGAGCGTGGCAAACCGGTCGTCCCAACCGCCACGTAGAAAACTCTCGTTGATCTGCGCCACCGCCTTGCCGAGATCGCGTTCGCTGGCGAGACAGTAGCGGACGTCGGCCGAAAGCGTTGCCATGAGCAGGGCCGCCGCGACCCCCTTCCCGGAGACGTCCGCCAGCACCACGGCGAGACGGCCCTCGGCGAGCGGCACGTAGGCAAAGAAATCGCCCCCCACGTGCCGGGCCGACTCGTAGAAGTCAAAGATTTCATACCCCGCAACCTCTGGTGGCCGCGACGGGAGCAGCCCCTGCTGCACCCTCTGGGCCAGTTCGAGGTCGCGATTGAGCTGCTCGCGGGCAATGCGGTCGTCGTGAGACAGCGCCTGTTCGACCGCCTGCGACGCCTGTCCTGCGAGGCCCGCGAGCACCTCGAGATCAGCCTCGTCGAAGCCGTCGCGGACATCCCGCGAATCGACCTGCACCACCCCGAGCAGGCTGCCGTCGCTGCGGACCACAGGTACGCACATCACCGAACGGATTCGGCAGTCGACGATGCTCTCGTTGGCGTTGAAGCGGCTGTCGGTAGACGCATCCGCGGAGAGGATCGCCCGCCGGGTCTCCGCCACCGTATTGATCAGCGAGAGGCTCAGCCGCAGCGGTCCGCTGGCGACGGCGGCCCCGTCCTTGATGCGGCGGGCGCGGAGCACCAGCCGGCCCGACTGGGGTTCGACCAGCAGCACAAAGCCGCGGTCGGCCGAAGGGAACACCCGCAGCAGGCCGTCGAGGAGCCGCGGCAGCACGTCGTCGAGCGAGAGCGAGCCGCCGAGGGCGCGGTTGAGACCGATCAGGGCTCGGAGTTTGGCCTCGGCATGTTCGCCGACACCGTCGTCGGGGGCCGGCAGTGGAAGCTCCCGCTGCGACACGATCACGGCGTCGCTGTCGAAGAGCACATCGCCTGCCACGTCGGTTTCGGGGGCGGCAACGAGACCCGAGGCTCGCGGCCGGCGGCGGGCGGTCGCCAGGAACACCAGCCTCTGACCGCAGATCGAGACCTCATCGCCGTCCTCGAGCCGACGCTTGGCATTGAGGGGCACGCCATTGACGAGCGTTCCATTGCGGCTCCGCAGGTCCTCGATAAACGTGGCCCCGTCCTCGAGCGTCACCGCCGCGTGCTGACGGCTCACGGCCGCGACATCGAGGACGATGTCACACCCCGGGTGGCGGCCAACGACGGCGCGAGGGCCGGCGATCGTGAATCGGGCACCGCGGCGGCCGTTGGTTTGCAGTTCGAGAAAAGGCACGGCAGGAAGATGGCGATGGCCCACGGGCCAGGCCGTGGGTATGACGCAGAACGCGGACGGGCGAAGCCGGAATTGCCGAGCCGGCCCGCGGGGAGTAATCTCCGCTCACCGCATCCATTGGGGAATGGTGTAACGGTAGCACGACTGGCTCTGAACCAGTTAGTCTAGGTTCGAATCCTAGTTCCCCAGTTTTGATCCCTCACGCGCCGGGGGGCTGGCCGAGCAATCCCTCACGCGCCGGGGGGCTGGCCAAGCAATCCCTCACGCGCCGGGAAGCTGGCCGGGCAGGCGAAGGGCTCATGCCAGACCATCGTCACCGCGTGCTGCTCGTCGACGACCAGGCCATGATCGGCGAGGCGGTCCGGCGGCTGCTCGCCAGCGAGCCCGACATCGCGTTTGAGTTCTGCCGCAGCGCCGAGGCCGTGCTCTCGGTGGCGACCGCCTTCCTGCCCACAGTGATCCTCCAGGATCTCGTGATGCCGGGCGTTGATGGGCTCGACATGGTTCGGCGTTTTCGCGCGGATGCCGCGCTGGCTGAGGTGCCCGTGATCGTGCTCTCGGCCCGCGAGGAGCCCGTGATCAAAGCCCGGCTTCTCGACGCGGGCGCCAGCGACTACCTCGTCAAACTCCCGGACCGGGTGGAACTGATCGCTCGGATCCGCGTGCATTCCGATGGCTACCAGCGGCTACTCGAGCGAAACGCCGCCTTTGCGGCCCTCGAACAGTCGCTCGCCGACCTGGAGCGGGAGCGGGAGAAGTCGGAGCGGCTCCTGCTCAGCATCCTGCCCGCGAAGATCGCGGAACGGCTCAAGGACGGCGAGGCGACAATCGCCGAGAGTTTCCCAGCCGTGACGGTGCTGTTCGCCGACCTCTGCGGCTTCACGGAGTTTTCCGAGAACGTCGATCCGCAGCATGTCGTCGGGCTGCTCGACGAAATCTTCTCCACGTTTGACCACCTGGCCAACGCCTATGGCGTCGAGAAGATCAAGACCATTGGTGACGCCTACATGGCCGTCGCTGGGCTGCCGGTGCCGCGGCCAGACCACGCCGAGGCGATGGCGTTGATGGCGATCGGCATGCAGGAGGCCTTCCGCGGAGTGATCCGCAACCGCGGGCTCTCGCTGGAACTGCGGATTGGCATCAACTCGGGCCCGGTCACCGCCGGTGTCATCGGCCGGCAGAAGTTCGCCTACGACCTCTGGGGCGACACCGTGAACATCGCCAGCCGCATGGAATCGCAGGGTGAACCCTCGCGGATTCAGGTCTCGCCGGCCACTCGCGCGCTGCTCGACGGTAGCTTCCGTTTCGCCAACCGCGGCGAGGTGCCCATCAAGGGCCGCGGCAGCCTTCTCACCTCCTATCTCCTCGGTCGCGTCTGACGCTTCAAGCACATCTGCCTTTGGTGGAGCGGCAAGATGGCACCTTGGCGGACATAGGCAAGGGGGTCGGCGAACGCTCTTCGGAGCCTCGGGCGTACCCTCGCCCCGGCGACGAGACTTTTGCCGCCCCCGAGCCGGCGATCCACGTAGGTTGGATGCGCGCTCTCGAGCGGTGTGGAGCGGGGCGGGGTGGTGGGCGTATTCCCCGCGCTTGCGCTTGGGGCTTCCTGACGGGAGGCAAGGGGGCCGGCAATCCACGGAAGTCGAATGCGATCTAGTGCCAGCGCCTGAGCCAGCCACGCCGCCAGAAAAATATCAACATGCCGATCGTCGTGGCCGTCATAAGGGCGACTGCCACGGGGCCGCCGTAGCGGAAGTTGAGCAGCGGCATGTTCCACGGCGACTCGGTGTTGAAGTTCATGCCGTAGTAGCCCGTGATGAAGGTCAGCGGCATGAAGACCGTGGCGATCACTGTCAGCACCTTCATGACGTCGTTCATTCGGTTGTTGATGCTCGCTAGGTAGATGTCGCGGAGATCGCTGCCAATCTCACGGTAGCCCTCAGTGAGGTCGAGCAGTTCCATGGTGTGATCGTAGGTGTCACGGAAGTGCTGCCGCGCATGCTCGCCTACAAACGAGGTCGGCTCGCGGCCGAGCGCGTGAAGCACGTCGCGGGTCGGCCAGAGGGAGCGACGAAGCGTCATGAGGTCGTTCCGCACGTCGTGGATCCGGCCGAGGAGTTCGCGGGATGGGCTGTCGAGCGCCTCCTCCTCGATCGTCTCCAGCCGATCGCCAAATCGTTCGAGTACCGGGAAGTAGCCATCGATGACGGCGTCGAGCAGGAGGGCACAGAGATGGTCGGCACCGAGGTCGCCCAGCCGCGTCCGCCCGTGACGAATCCGGTCGCGGACCCCCTGAAACCCATCGGGGACGGTCCGGTCGTGAAACGTGATCACGTAGCGGTCGCCGAGAAAGATCGCCATCGGGTCGGTCACGATCGTGTCGCCCTCAAACCGGGCCACCCGCACGGCGATCAGCACCTGATGGCCGAATACCTCGACCTTCGGCCGCTCGTCGGGCGTGATTGCGTCCTCGAGGGCGAGGTCGCTGATTTCAAACACCTGGCCGATCATGCGAATCGTCGCGAGGTCGTCGAACCCGTCCACGTCGAGCCAGATCACCGGCCACTTCTCGCGGGCTACAGTCAGTTCTTCGGACCGCAGCACCGTGGCCTCGTGCGTCGTCGTGCCGTCGCAGGCGATCATCCGCAGCACGGTCGAGCCGCCCGTAGTTGGATCGGCAGCCGTGATCGCAGCAGCCAGATCGGGATGCCGGAGCCGGCGGCGGCGACGTTGCCTGCGGGATGCCACGGGAGAAACTCCTTATTCGGCCCGGGAGAGCGACGGCCAAAACCATACCGTTCCAGCCGCTGTCGGGTCGACCCGCGGCCGGGATGTCCGTCAGATCCCGTGCACGTCGACGCGGAGATAGGGTATTCTCGACCCATGCACGATGACGCCCGCGTTTCCTCGGTCGGCGAAGCGATGGTGTGGGTTTCTCGCATCATCGCGATCGGCCTGATGATGTTCCTGCCCGGCGTCGGGGGGGGCTGGCTCGACGCCCGACTCGGGACGTCGTTCCTCGGGCCGCTGGGGTTCACCGCGGGCCTCGGACTCTCGATCCTCGCGCTGGTCCGACTGCAGAACAGGAACCGGCGGCCAAGCCCGTGACCGAAAACCGTCACTCCCGAGACGGATCACCGGCATGGAGTCTTGTCATCACGGCGGCCATTCTTGTTATCGCCTCGGCGATCGCCTTCGGCTGCGGTTGGACCTCCCCCGACCGCCTGCGGGCCATCGCGTTCGCGGCCACGGTGTGTTTCACGGGGGCGTGTGGCGCATGGTTGGTCGGCTTCTGGCCGGCGGCAACGCCCTCGGCGCGAGTGACCGCCAGCCTCGGGACGGTCGCACTGCGGATTTTTCCAGCACTGTTCGCGCTCGGCTGGCTGCAGGTGGCGGGGGCCGACCTGCGGGCCGCCGGGGCAGGGGAACTTCTCGTGGTTTTTTACCTCGCGGCCCTTGCGGCCGATGTGATCCGAACGATCATACACCGTGACCAAGCGGGCTGAAGGCCCGACAACTCCACTCTGATTTGACGACGCGGGGGCCGATGCCGCACACTCTGCTCCTCGCACCCGTTCACGGTCGATGCCCAGAGTCCGTCAGGCAGGAAATCAGTCCGCAATGTCTGATCACAATCCGATCTATCACCTCAAGGACGCCTATTTCTTCGAGGTTCCCAAGGCGTTCTGGCGTCATGACTGGAAGACGCTCGACGACGTCCCGCAGTTCCTCCGCGACGGTCGGCCCGACGTCACCGACGTGGCTGAGTTTACCCACGCGATGGACGGGAAGATCCTGATCCCTCAGCCCTTCGCAACGCTCGACAGCCTGTACGAGAAGAAGACGGGCTTCGCGATCTCGAAGTACATGATCCTCGAGGTCTTGCTCGCGGCCATTCTCCTGCTGCTGTTCACGCGGCTTGCGAGACGACTGCGGACCGGGGCGGCTCCGCAAGGCGCATTCACCAACCTCTTCGAGGCGATGATCCTGTTCGTCAGGGATCAGATCGCGAGGCCGGCCATCGACAGCCATGACCATGGTCACGAAGACCACGGCGCCCATGGCCACAGCCATGACAGCCACGACGGTCACGCTACCCCGGCACTCGCCGGTGCCGGCGGTCCAGCGATGACGGCCCACCACGCGGCCGCGCATGAGGGCGACCGGTTCGTGCCGCTGTTGCTCACGCTCTTCTTCTTCGTCCTGGGCTGCAATCTTCTGGGGATGGTGCCCTGGGCCGGTTCGCCCACGGCGTCGTTTTCTGTAACCCTCGCGCTGGCAGGCGTGACGATGCTGACCGTCGTTGTCGCTGGGATGCTGAAGTTTGGCTTTCTTGGGTTTTTCGCCAACCAGGTGCCTTCGATGGACCTGCCGTTGCCGCTGGCAATCCTGCTCAAGCCGATGATTTTCGCGATCGAGATGCTCGGCCTGTGCATCAAACACTTGATTCTGGCGGTGCGGCTCTTGGCCAACATGGTGGCCGGCCACCTGGTGCTCCTCGGCATCATGGGGTTGATTTCGGCTGCCGCGACGTATTCGACGGGGATGTGGGCCACGGTCACGGGGATCAGCGTGGTGAGCTGCACGCTGTTTAGCATTCTCGAACTCTTCGTGGCGTTTCTGCAGGCCTACATTTTCACGTTCCTGTCTGCCCTGTTCATTGGCGCCTCGGTCCACCAGCACTGACCATCCGGCCGGCACGTGCCGGCCGTGACTCGAAAAACAGCGACGTGGAGAAACCGCCCTTCAAAGTTGCACGGAAATCCCTAGAACATGGGCTCCGGGGCAGCTTGGACGACACACCTTCCCCGCACCGCACAGATGACCTGTCCGTTCTTTGTTACCAACTTCATCCCGCGCCGGACATCCGTCCGGTCCCCCCGTTTTGCAAGGAGCTTGATCCCGTGATGATCCGATCCATGTTCTCGACCCGCACGCTCACCGCCATCGCCACCGTCGTGGCAACCTTCTTCTGTGCCGATATGGCCAGCGCCCAGGAAGCAGTCGCGGCCGGCCGCTCGCTCATCGACCTCACCTCCGCGTTCAGCGTCGGGCTCGTGGTTATCGGCGCCGCCTACGGCATTAGCAAACTCGCCTCGGCCGCCTACGAAGGCATGTCGCGACAGCCCGAGGTTGCCGGCAGCATTCAGACGGCGATGATCATCGCTGCGGCTCTCATCGAAGGCTTTACCTTCTACGCGCTGTTCATCTGCTCGCAGAAGGCCTGACACCTCCCGCGGACCGCCTGCCTGACTCGGGCATGTCGCCGGGAAACCATCCGTGAGACGGGGGCAGGGAACCATGTTCCTGCCCCGTCTCCGCGGGCTGGGTTCCCGGGCCTAGGCATGGCTCGGACCAGGAACCAGACCGACCGTGCCAACCTCTTTCCGTGAGCGGAACCCACTTGTGATGAATTGCATCTTCTCCACCATCGCTGGCCCACGCCGCGTTGCGATCGCGACCTCAGTTGCGTTCATGGCCTGCCTGATCGCCGCCGTTGCCGTCGGCCCCCTGGCCTGCTGTGACGCGGCCAGTGCGGCCGCCCACGCCAGCGACGGTCATGCTGGGCATGCTAATCATGCTGATCATGGCCAAGGTCATGCTCCGGAGATCGGCCACAACCCTCCCGCCGGCGTCAGCCAGAAAGACTTTGAGAGTCCGGCGTGGTTCCAGACCGATCTTGCGGTCTGGTCGTTCGCGGTGTTTCTGGCACTGCTCGCCCTGCTGACCAAGTTTGCCTGGAAGCCGATCATGGGGGGCCTCGAAAAGCGGGAGCAGGGAATCGCCCGGCAGATCGCCGACACCAAGGCCGCCAACGCCGAGGCCCGTCACCTCCTGGCTTCCTACGAGCGGCGGCTCGCCGAGGCCTCCGACGAGGTCCGCGGAATGCTGGAGGAGGCCCGTCGCGACGCCGATAGCACGCGGCAGTCGATCGTGGCCGAGGCCCGAAAGGCGTCCGAGGAGGAGCGGGCCCGGGCCAAGCACGAGATTCAACTCGCCAAAAACGACGCGCTCTCGCAGATCGCCGAAAAGGCCGGGCAACTCGCGGTCGAGGTCGCCGGCAAGTTTCTTCGCGAGAAACTCGGCAAGGATGACCAGACGCGGCTTGTCCGCGACTCGGTCGCCGGCATGTCGAGTCGGCCGAGCGTCAACTGACCGCAGGAACAAGTGTGGCCCAATCCATGAGCACGACGCACAGCACGAAGGCAGACACAGGACACGTCGACATCGGCGTCGACCGGGTCGCCAAGGTCTACGCTCAGGCGATCGTCGAGGCAGCCGATGCGGCCGGCTGCCGACGCGAGGTGCTCGGTGAGCTCGGCTCGCTGGCCCGCGAGGTGCTGCCCAAGGTGCCGGAGGCGGTGGCCGTGTTTGCGTCGCCCAAGGTTCCGGCCGACGAAAAGGCGGCGATGATCGACCGGATGGCGAAGGGCCGCCTGCGGCCCACGACCGTCCACTCGCTCCACGTGCTCGCTCGCCACGGCCGCCTCGGCATCCTCGCCGCCGTCGTGACCGCCGCGGAACGTCTCGCCGACGAACTCGACGGCCGCCATCAGGCCACGTTTACAACCGCCGTGCCACTCGACGCAGCCGAACAGGCTCGCATCGTCTCGGATGTCGAGAAAACGATGAATGTCTCACTCACGCCGGCCTTCGTCGTCGACCCAGGCATCATCGGCGGTCTCGTCGTCCGCATCGGCGACACCATCTACGACCAGTCGGTCGCCACGAGCCTTGCGCGGCTTGGCGGTCGTCTCCGCCAGCGAAACATCAACGCCATTCAAACCGGGGAATACTCATGGCAAACCTGACCGACGAAATCGCATCAGTCCTCCGCGAGGAAATTGTCCGCTACCAATCGGGCATCGACGTCCGCGAGGTCGGCCGTGTCCTCGAAGTGGGCGACGGCATCGCCCGCGTCTGGGGCCTCTCCGGCGTGATGGCCGGCGAAATGGTTGAGTTTCCCGGTGGCATCACCGGCCTCGCATTCAACCTCGAGGAAAACTCGGTCGGCGTGATCATTCTCGGCGACTACCTCAAGGTGACCGAGGGTGACGAGGTGAAGAGCACGGGCCGCCTGCTCTCTGTCCCCGTGGGCGACGCGGTGATCGGTCGCGTGCTCGATCCGCTTGGTAATCCACTCGACGGCAAGGGGCCGGTGGTCACCGAACACCGGCGGCCGGTCGAAACGCTCGCCCCCGGGATCGCCGAACGGCAGCCGGTTCGCGAGCCGCTGCAGACCGGCATCAAGGCCATCGATGCCATGACGCCGATCGGCCGCGGTCAGCGCGAGTTGATCATCGGCGACCGCAAGACCGGCAAGACCGCGATTGGCATCGACGCGATCATCAATCAGAAAAATAGCGGCGTGAAGTGTTTCTACGTGGCGGTTGGCCAGAAAGACTCGTCGGTCGCCGTGGTGATCGACACGCTCCGCAAGTACGGGGCGATGGATTACACGACGGTGATCATCTCCGGTGCCAGCACGGCCGCACCGCTCCAGTACATCGCTCCCTACTCGGGCACGGCGATGGCCGAGTACTTTATGTACAACGGCCAGCACGCCCTGATCGTGTATGACGATCTCTCGAAGCAGGCCACCGCCTACCGGCAACTCTCGCTGCTGATGCGGCGGCCGCCGGGACGCGAGGCCTACCCGGGCGACGTCTTCTATGCACACAGCCGACTGCTCGAACGGTCGGCCAAGCTTTCCGCGGAGAAGGGGGGCGGCTCGCTCACCTCGCTGCCGATCATCGAGACGCTCGAAGGCGAAGTCTCGGCCTATATTCCCACCAACGTGATCTCGATCACCGACGGCCAGATCTACCTCCAGCCCGACCTCTTCTTCGCCGGCCAGCGGCCCGCCATGAACGCGGGCATCTCGGTGTCGCGCGTGGGCGGTGCCGCCCAGACCAAGGCGATGAAGAAGGTGTCGGGCGGTCTCCGCCTCGACCTGGCCAGTTTTCGTGAACTCGAGGCCTTCGCCCAACTCGGCACCGATCTCGACGCCGCCACGCAGCAGCGACTCGATCGCGGCTACCGGATGGTGGAACTGCTCAAGCAGGGCCAGTTCGCCCCCATGGACGCAGTCGATCAGGTGCTCTCCATCTACGCCGGCACCCGCGGCCACCTCGACGAGGTCAAGCGAGACGAAGTGGCCGACTGGGAGAAGGGCTTCCTGACGTTCGTCCGCGACCAAGTGCCGGAGCTTCGCAGCCGGATCGAGACCTCGAAGGAACTCGACGGCGAGAGCGAGCGACAGTTGGAAGCGGCGATCGCAGAGTTCAAGCGGCAGCGGGCCGCAAAGTCGGGCGTCGAGGCCCGCCAAGTGGCGGGAGCGCGGTAAGTACCCTCCGAACAGCGGCAACCGCCGCATGCTGAAGGTCGCACACGATGGCAAAAGCCAGGGCACTCGATCGTCGCCGGAAGTCCGTCAGGAACATCCGGAAGATCACGCGCACGATGGAGTTGATCGCCACCGCGCGGTTCAAGAAGGCGATGGATCGCTCAGTCGCGGCCCGCGACTACACCAAGCACCTCGCGAAGATCCTCGAGAACATCGCGAGCGTGGGGGCCGACGTTGCCCACCCGCTGCTGGAGAGCCGGCCGACCAAGCGGACCGCAGTGCTCGTGCTCACCGGCAATCGCGGCCTCTGCGGCGGCTACAACTCCAACATCGTCCGCCAGTCCGTCGCCCTGCTCGGGCAGTGGAAGAGCGAACAGGTGCCGTCGCACGTGGCCGTATCGGGCAAGCGGGGCATCTCGGCCCTCCGGTTCCGTGGCATCGACATCGCCGAGCGGTACACCGCCTTCGAAGATAAACCGGAGTTTGCCGCGGTGGCTCCGATTGGAAAAGCCTACCTGGAGGCCTTTTCATCCGGTGCGATCGATCGGCTCGACGTGGTCTACACCAGGTTTCACTCGATCGCGAAGCAGCAGGCGATCACCGAAACACTTCTGCCGCTGGCCCCGCCGCAGACGTCAGCGAGCGAACGACAAGGGAAGCTCGCCTCTGACGAGTATCAGTTCCACCCGTCGGCCTCGAGCATCCTCGAGGAGATCCTGCCGGCAAGCTTTCTGTCACGGCTCTTCAAGTGTTTCCTCGACGCGGCCGTGAGCGAGCAGGTGGCCCGGATGGTGGCGATGAAGGCGGCCACGGAGAATGCCGGCAGCCTGATCAAGAGTCTCTCGCGGCAATACAACCGCGCCCGACAGTCGCAGATTACGGGCGAGATCATGGAGATTCTCGGCGGCGTCGAGGCCCTTAAAAAGTAAAGAAATAACCAACTCAACCATCCCACCACTCGAGCAGATTTCAACCGACAGACAGGAATCGACATGGCAACCGCAACCAAGGCACACGGCAAGATCACGCAGGTCATCGGCTCGACGTTCGATGCCGAGTTTCCCGAGAACGCGATCCCGGCCATCTACCACGCCGTCCGCATCGACAGCACCAAGAAGGGTGTGGATCTGCACCTCGTCGGCGAAGTGCAGCAGCATCTCGGCGGCGGCAAGGTCCGCTGCGTGGCTCTCGGTTCGACCGACGGCCTGATCCGCGGCGAGGCCGTCGTCGACACTGGGTCGCCCCTCTCCGTTCCCGTGGGCCCTGCCACACTCGGCCGCGTGTTCAACCTGCTCGGTGATCCGATCGACAGCCGTGGGCCCGTTGACTCGAAGGAGCGGTGGCCGATCCACCGCGACCCGCCCCCCGTCACCGAACTCACCACGAAGACCGAACTCTTCGAAACGGGCATCAAGGTGATCGACCTGCTCACGCCCTTCGTCCGCGGCGGCAAGGCTGGTCTCTTCGGGGGTGCCGGTCTTGGCAAGACCGTGATCCTCACCGAACTCATCGCCCGCATCGCTACCAGCGCTCAGGGCGGCTACTCCGTCTTTGCTGGCGTGGGCGAGCGGACCCGCGAGGGAACCGATCTTTGGCTCGAGATGCAGGAGGCCAAGATCGGCGACACGGGCCGCAGCGTGATCGACCAGACATGCATGGTGTTTGGACAGATGAATGAGCCGCCAGGAGCCCGTCTCCGCGTCGCTCTTTCAGCGCTGACGATGGCTGAGTATTTCCGCGACACTGCCGCGGCCGGCGCTGACACGCTCTTGTTCGTCGACAACATCTTCCGGTTCTCGCAGGCCGGCAGTGAGGTGAGCGCCCTGCTCGGCCGCATGCCGAGCGCCGTGGGCTACCAGCCGACACTCGCCACTGAGATGGGCGCGCTTCAGGAGCGGATTACGAGCACCACGAAGGGGGCCATCACGTCCGTGCAGGCCGTCTACGTGCCGGCCGACGACCCGACCGACCCCGCGCCGGCAACGGCGTTCGGCAACCTCGATGCCTTCCTCTACCTCGAGCGGTCGATCTCCGAGAAGGGTATTTATCCTGCGGTCGATCCGCTCGCCTCGTCGAGCCGCATTCTCGATCCGCAATATGTGGGTGAGCGGCACTACAAGATCGCCCGCCGCGTGCAGCGGACGCTCCAGCGGTATCGCGAACTACAGGACATCATCGCGATCCTCGGCGTCGATGAGCTTTCAGAGGAAGACAAGCTCGTCGTGCATCGGGCCCGCCGCATGGAGCGGTTCCTCTCGCAGCCGTTCCTCGTGGCCGAGGTGTTCACGGGAAAGAAGGGGGAGAAGACGAGCCTGGCCGACACGATCCGCTCCTTCGAGGAGATCGCCGACGGCAAGTGGGACCACCTTCCCGAGCAGGCCTTCATGTATGTCGGCCCGATCGAGCAGGCCGAGGAACAGGCCAAGAAGATGGCCGCCAAGGCCTGACCGCTGTCCCCTTTCACCGCTGACGGAACCCCACGACCATGGCCGAAACGAAGCAGACCGGTGCGATCCGCTGCGTGATCGTCACGCCCGAGCAGACGAGCCTCGACACGCAGGCCCGTTCGGTCGGCCTGCCGCTCTACGACGGGCGGCGGGGCGTGGGCCGCGGCCATTCGCCCTTCATAGGACGGCTGGCCGCCGGCGAGGTGCGGATCGTGGGCGAGCAGGGGGGGCCGGCCGACGCGGTTCGCCGTCTGTTCGTAGAGGGTGGTTTTGTGGAAGTGGCCCACGATTCCGTGACCGTCATCACGCAGCGGGCTGTGCCCGCCGAGAAAATCGAGGCCAGCGCGGCTCGGGCCGACCTCGAAAAGATCTCCCGCGCTCGGGCCAGCGGTGACGAGGCCATCGACGCGAAACTGCGGGCCGAGGACGCAGCCCGCGCCCTCCTGCGGACCGCCACTCGCGGTGGCTGAGTGTCGCAGGGCATGAGGCGGTGCCTCCCGCCAGGAAGCCCCAAGCGCGAGCGCGGGGAAAACGTCCGCTACCCCAACCCGCTCCGCACCACGCCTACGCTCCCCACCCGGTTTCCCATCGCTCGCGCTCCGGGCTTTTTGCCAGGAAGCCCCAAGCGCGAGCGCGGGGAAAACGTCCGCCACCCCAACCCGCTCCGCACCACGCCTACGCTCGCCACCCGGTTTCCCATCGCTCGCGCTCCGGGCTTTTTGTGGGCCACCGTCAGAAAGCCCCAAGCGCGAGCGCGGGGAAAACGTCCGCTACCCCAACCCGCTCCGCACCACGCCCAACCCGCCACTCGCCGATCATCGCATCTTCGCATCGGGAAGCGTTGGCTTGATCCCGTCGTCAATCGGCATCGTGTCGCGGCCCTGATCGAGGCCGAACGACGACAGCAGGCCGGTCAACTGCCGTTCGAGGTCGGCCCGCGTCGCCGCATGGGCCGGATCGGCCGCGAGGTTGTGCCGCTCTTCCGGATCCTCATCGAGGGCGTAAAGCTCGGGGAGGTGGCGATCGGGTGAGCCGTCCCCGTGCGGGTAGCGGATGAACTTGAAGCGGTCGGTGCGGATGCCGCGGACGTTGGGCGTATACGGAAACTGCTTCTCGTAGTTGTATTCGTAGAGCCATGCCGTTCTCCATTCCGGATCGCCCTCGTTGCACAGCCTCACCCACGAGCGACCGTGAATGGACTCGAGCTCTGGTGCACGGCATGTTTCCAGGATGCTCGGTGCCACGTCCTCCACGAGCACCAGCTGCGAAACAAGCGTGCCGGCGGGCAGGCCGGGGCCACGGGCGATTATCGGGACTCGGATACTCGGCTCATGCATGGCGCGCTTGTCGACCATGCCGTGCTCGCCTTCGAGAAGACCGTTGTCGCCCATGAAGATCACGAGCGTGTTCTCGAACTGGCCCGATGCCTTCAGGAAGTCGACCAGCCGACCCACGCTGTCGTCGACCGAGAGCACCGTTCCCCAGTAGGCATGCACCATCTTTTCAAAGTCCTTCACGGCCTCAGGTCGCGGGTCGGGGAATTTCTTCCGCCATTCGAAAAGCGGGCCGTAGATGCCGTGCCACGTCGTGAGCCGCTGGCGGATCCAGTCGGGCTTGTCGGCCAGATCGAAGGCACTGGCCGGGTAGGGCACCGGCACTTTGTCGAACGAGTGCTCGTACCTCGGCTCGGGAACGTAGAAAGAGTGGGGCGCCTTGTGGCCCAGGCAGAGAGCCCACGGGGCTCCCTGTGGCTGTCGCTTCAGCCAGTCGAGGCAGAAGTCGGTGACGACGGTCGTGTAGTAGACCGGCGGCGTCTCGCGTCGCTCACCGTTGACGTTCCACTCGGTGCCAAAATATTTCCCCTGCCCCTTGTGGGACACGAACCAGTCGAAACCAGGCCGGGGCGCGTCGTTGTCCTCCCCCATGTGCCACTTGCCGACGTAGGCGGTGGCATAACCGTGCTCACGGAGCCGGCCGGGCCAGTGCGGGAGTCGCGGGGGCAGCTCCGTAAAGTTGTTTCGCACGCCGTGGGCATGGGCATAGAGTCCGGTGAGCATGCTGGCCCTGCTGGGTGAGCAGAGCGACGTGGTGCAAAACGCATTGCCAAACCGCACTCCCCCGGCGGCGAGCGCATCGATGTGGGGCGTGTTCACGTGGGGTGAGCCGTAGCAGCCGATGGCATCGGGCCGCAGGTCATCGCAGAGAATGAGCAGCACGTTGGGACGCTCGGCTGCGGTGCCCGTAGCAGCGACGAAGAGGCCGCCGAGAACGGCGGCCATCACGGTGCGCGATCGCATGACGTATCTCCATGAGACGGATGCCTCCGCATTCTAGAGCGAATCCGCCTTTGGTGGAGCGTTGAGATGGCACGTTGGAGGAGGGAGGCGAGGGGGTCGGCGAACGCTCTTAGGAGCCTTGGGCGTATCCTCGCCCACGGGCCACTCAGTCTCCGACGGGCCGCTCGGCGCTGGGATTGATCGCCAACGCGCCGATCTTCATGGCGTTTTGCTTCTCGCGGACGAGTTCGAGCACGTCGGGGGGCATCTTCTGGGTCCAGCCATGCCACGGAGCGAGCACCGCGCCACCGCGGGCGAGTGAGCAAAAATCGTGATAGCTCTCGCCGCGGATCATGCCGGCAGCCGACAACTTGACGACATGGTCGATGAGCGGGGTCATGCTCCACACCGGACCGGTGAGGACCGTGTCGGGGCCCTCACTGCTCTGGTCGATAAGGTTGCCGAACGCGAGCGCACCCTTCTCACGGGCACCGGCGATGGCCCCCTCGCGCTCCGCCCAGATCACGTCGGCGCCGGCGGCGACCTGCTCGATGGCGGCTTGCTTCGCCCTGGGAGGGTCGTACCAGGAGTTGATGAAGGTCACCTTCACCTTGGCGGCCGGATTGGTGTCGCGAACGCCCTGCATGTAGGCATTGATGGCCCGGTGCACCTGGACGTCGCTTCGGCCGGCGACGACGCCGACGATGTTTGATTTTGTGACCCGCCCGGCAACGACGCCGCAGAGATACGCCGGCTCGGAGAGGTTGCTGTCGAAGACGGAGACGTTTGGCGGAGCGGGGACCGCGGACGTGCCCACGACGAACGAAATGCCCGGATTCGCGGCGGCGATCGCCTTGATGCCGTCAACGCCCTCCACTCCGTCGGCGATGACGATGTCCGGCCTGCGGATCAGAGCCGACTGGATTCCCGAGGCGATGGCATTGGCTGACGAGAGCTTGTCTTGCCAGGCATAGGCGATCCGGCCGTTCTTGTCGGCGGCCTGAAGCGCCTGGTGGATGACCATGTTCCACGGCTCTTCCAGGGGCGTGGCATAGGCCGCGAACACCACCGGAATCTTCACGGGCGGGGCCGATTGGCCGTAACACGTGACCATCGTGGCAAGGGTGCAGGCAAGACAGAGGAGCAGGGAGCGCATGGCATCACCTCCGGGGAGCGGCTGACCCTCAGAGCCTAGCGAACCCCCGGCGGCCCCGCCCATCCCGGATTACGGCCGTCAAACCGCCTCCCCGGCTGGGTTTTCACCGCCCGCCGTCAGGAAGCCCCAAGCGCCAGCGCGGGGAAATCGCCCGCCACACCAGCCAGCTTAGATCTGCCAGTCGATGTCTGGCTCGGGCATCTCGCCCCGCATTCGGAGCTTGGGTCTCTCGAGCACGACCGTCGTGTGCGGATCAACCGACCGCGTGAGCCAAACGTTGCTGCCGATCACGGAGTCATGGCCGATGCGGGTCGCACCGCCGAGGACCGTCGCATTGGCATAGATCACCACGCGGTCGCCAATCGTCGGATGCCGTTTGGTGCCGCGAACAAGGTGGCCGTCGGCGTCGGTCTGAAACGACAAAGCCCCGAGCGTGACACCCTGGTAGAGCTTCACGTGGCTGCCGATCTCACACGACTCACCGATCACCACGCCCGTGCCATGGTCGATGAAGAAGTGATCGCCGATCGTGGCACCCGGATGGATGTCGATCCCGGTCCGCCCGTGGGCCCACTCCGCCATCATCCTGGGAATCAGCGGCACATCGAGCTGGTGGAGCAGGTGCGCGAGCCGATGGATCGTGACGGCCTCGAGGCCGGGATAGCAGAAGATCACCTCGTCGAGCGTGCGCACGGCCGGGTCGCCGTCATAGGCGGCCTGGACGTCGGTGGCGAGCACCCGCCGTAGGTCGGGAATCCGCTCGAGAAACTCAACCGCCTTGGCTTGACCGAGGGCCTCGAAGTCACCTTCCTCGGTGCACTGCCGGACGGCATCGGGCACTGCCGGCAACTCGACGCCCTGCTCGGCAGCCGTCCGCCGGGCCGAGACACTGTGGCGGAGGGCGCGGCCGATCTGCGCGGTGAGCTTGTCGTGAAGCCCGTCGATCAGGTCACCGACGTGATACGTCACGTTGCCAAGATGGAGGTTTTCCCGCCGCCGGTACCCGGGGTAGAGAATCTCCTTGAGGTCCTCACAGGCCGAGATGATCGTCTCGTAGTTCGGCAACGGGCAGTGGCCGAGATAGTGGATCGTCGGGACGTCCTGATACGTCTCGATGATCCGCCGGGTCAACTCGGGCAACTGTTCCTTGATCCGGACGTCGGTGGCCATGAGAGTCGATCGTAAACGCGGTGAAGGGACCCGGCAAATCGTGCTGACGGTACGGTCGGCGGAATCCGGCCATGAAATTGAGGCTTCCGCAGATTCACCGGGCCAAACCCCGGCTCGCCCATGCCCTGGAGAACCCTGGCAGGATGGTCCGCCGGAAACCAGTGCGGCTCATGCTCGGTTGGCCCACTGCCGGCGGGCGGGCAACCTTCACGCGTCGCCGGCGGCGGCAATGGCGTCGGGGAGCGTGAAGGCGTCGTCGTAGAGCGCGCGGCCGACGATGCAGCCGGTGCAGCCGATGACGGCTACGTGGCGAATGTCGTCGAGCGTGGCGATGCCCCCCGAGGCGATCACGGGCGTCGGCGAGACGCCGAGCATCTCCTCGAGCGCTGCAATGTTGGGACCAGCCAGCGTGCCGTCGGTGGCGATGTCGGTGTAGACGATGGCAGCCAGCGGAAGGTCGGCATGCCGCCGGGCGACATCGACTGCCAATAGCATGCTCGTGTCGAGCCAGCCGCGGACGGCGACCTTTCCATCGCGGGCATCGAGACCGAGCACGACGCGGCCTGGATACTCGTGGGCCATACGGATGAGGAGCTCGGGCTGCTCGATCGCGACACTGCCCACGATCACCCGCTCGAGCCCGGCGGCGAGATAGGCCGCCGCAGTCTCGAACGTGCGAATGCCTCCGCCCACTTGGCAGGAGATACCCGCGGCCCGTGCCATTCGGCCAACGAGATCGGCCTGCACCGGCTCACCAGCCTTGGCTCCGTCGAGATCCACGATGTGGAGCCGCCGCGCGCCGCCGGCGAGGAAACGGCGGACCATCGCCACAGGATCGTCGCCAAACACGGTCTCCCGGGCATAGTCGCCCTGCAGCAGGCGAACGCACTTGCCTCCTCGCAGATCGATCGCCGGCCAGAGTTGCATTGCGGGGCTCCGGGTGAAAGCAGGATCAGTCGCGGCTGATAAACCGGGCCAGCAGTTCGAGCCCTGCCGCCTGGCTCTTCTCGGGATGAAACTGCGTGGCAAACAACCGCCCACGGGACACGGCCGAGCAAAACTCGCCGCCGTAATCGGTGACGGCCGCCACCAGCGAGTCGTCTTTCGGGCGAGCGTGGTAGGAGTGCACGAAGTAGTACCAGCCGCCCGCATCGGCCGGCTGCGAACCCCCACGCCACGCCACCGTATTCCAGCCCATGTGGGGCACCTTCATGCCAGCGGAAACCTCAAACCGCACGACCTCGCCAGGCAGCACCCCGAGCCCCGCGTGACGGCCGCCCTCCCAGCCCGTTTCGAACAGCAACTGCAGGCCCATGCAGATCCCGAAGAAGGGCTTGTCGGCCCGGACGTGGGCCACCAGCGGCTCGACCAGCCCGCGGCCATGCAACGCCCGCATCGCATCGCCAAAAGCGCCCACACCGGGCAGCACCACTCGGCCGGCCTTGGCCACGACCTCGGGATCGTCGGTGATCAGCGCCTCGGCACCGAGCCGCTCAAAGGCCTTCTGCACGCTCCGCAAGTTGCCGCTGCCGTAATCGACGATCGTGACCATGCTCGCAGTCTAACCACTTTCTAAAGCTGCCGGAGCACCCATGGGGCTACAGCTGCGACCCGCGAAGATCGGCAGTGGCAGGGCTTATCGGCCAGCGGTCTCGGTCGCCGCGGCACGGTCGGGATACACGACCAGTTCGACCCGCCTGTTTCGAGCGCGGCCGACCGACGTGGCATTGGAGACGAGCGGATGGTTCGCCCCGTGGGCCACGAGAAAGAGCTGGTTCTCGTGCATCGACGTGCGGGTCGTCAGGAAGTCGAAGACGGCGGCCGACCGGGCGGCGGTCAACTGATGGGGTGACGTCCAGGAGGCATTCTGCAAGGGCTCCGTGTCAACGTGACCCTCGATTCCGATGAAGTGCCCCGGGTAGACCCGTTCCAGTTCGTTCGACACCTGCGTGAGCACCGCCGCTCCCTCGGGGAGCAGGTTTGCGGTGCCGTCGTCGAAGAGCCGGTCGGCTGGGATATCGATCCGGATCACGGCGCCGTCGAACCGCGGCTGCAGTTCTGGGAGCTTGAGTTGCGTCATGGCCGACTGCATGACGACGGGAGTCGTCGACACGCCGCCGTCACTACTCGTACGGGGCGGCTTGTCGGCGGCTCCCGGGGGCATGCCCGCGACCCGCGCCTGCGCAAGCTGCGACGAGGTGCTCGCAAGTTGGTCGCGAAGCGCCGCAATCTCGTCCTGCATGACCTGCGATTCCTGCTGCGTGCGGACGAGCGCCGCCTCGAGCTTTGGTCCGTCGACATCGGCGTAGGATGGCGGCGCAAAAGAAGATGACGCCTGCGGGATCGTGTGCGCCGGAGCGGCCACACCGGGAGGCGGCTCGAGGCTCGGGGGGGCCAGCGACTGCTGCTTCTTGAACGGATTGCTCACGCAGCCGCCTGCGATCACCACCGCTGCCACAGCCAAGGCCGTGACGCGGCGGGCGCGTTCGTGGTGCGGGTGCAGCGGCGGCATGCAGACTCTCCGGCCCGAGGGTGAACGGGCCGAGATGGTAGGGAAGGTGCGGCGGGTGGGGCAAGGCCGCCACGGGGCCGCAAATCACCGGTCATCCAGCCTCAATGGGACGGATCGTGTGCCAGATCCACAGGGTGATGGCGGTCAGCGCGATCACCGCCCCCACCACGATCGCCAGTTCCTCCGGCCGGTCGAAGAACTCGCCGGTTCGTTCCCACAGCGGTCGCCACCAGACGACGACGGCGGCAGCTCCGAGGCAGAGGCTGGGGCCGAAGGGGAGTTCTGTCTCACTCCGGACGACGATCTGCACAACGCCGTGCACGAGCCCGATGAATACAGCCAGAAAACAGATCAGCACGCAGGGCTGCCAGCCAAGCCAACTGCCGACCATCGCCATCAGCGTGACATCACCGAGGCCCATCGCCTCCCGGCCGAGGGCACGGGAGGCGCCGGCCCGCGTCAGCCAGATGATGCCGGCAGCCACGGCCAACCCCGCGAGCGATGACGCCAGCCCGCGCCAGTGAAGGCCTCCGGCGATCCACGCGTTGCCGATGATTCCGGCACCGACGACCGCGACGAGATTCCTCGGCTCGATCATGCCGCGTCGCCACCACGGCATCGCGACGGTCGCCACTCCGGAGGGCTCCGTTCCCACCAACCACCAGATCGCGAAGATCGAGACAGCCACCAGCAGTCCGAAGACCGAGGGCGACGAGCCCAGCCACGCCGGCCAAAGGTCGCGCAGGCCGCCGAATGCACCGAGCACGTCGCCCTCGAGCAGAGGCGGCGCGAACGACCGCGGCATCTCGCGGGCGATCGGCAGGAGGACATCGGGCCAGAGGGCGACTGCCATCATGCCCACGAGCACCCCCGGGACCGTGATGATGTCCGGAATGACACGGTGCCGCAGATCGACCCAGGTCGCCGCAGCCAAGAGCAGCAGCAGGACCAAATGGCCCGCACATCGAACGGCGAGCGAAAGCCCGTCGTAGGCGGTCGGCATGCCGATGCCCATGGGCAGTTGCCCGCGCATCCGCACTTCCCACCACCACGTCGCGACGGCGGCGGCCGCTATGGCCACGATTACTGCGCGGTCGAGAAGCCGCCGGCCCCGCGGCAGAGGCTCGACGAGGTGGCCGACGGCTGACGCCAGCAACCGCCCCGCCGCGATCCCTACGACGGCCACAATCAGGCCTGCCATGAATCCATCCGCGGCCACGACCGTGGCGATGTGCCCAAGACTCATGCGGACGACTCCGGCGCGGCTGTTCCGCTCCGTGCGGCTGCATCCCATCGTTCGAGCCAGGCGACGATGGCATCCGCGAGGCGTTCCGGCGGATCGCGGGCCGTGTCGAACACCGCATCGGCGCATCCGCGATACAGAGGCTCGCGAGCGGCGAGCGTTTCGGCCACCTCGGCGAGCGGGTCTTCTCCTGAAAGGCCGGGCCGCCGGGCGGCGGTCGTCGGATCGGCGGCTAGCCGCGCCCGCACCACCTCCGCCGGTGCGGTCAGCCACACGATCGGCCGGCCATGCTCCCGGAGCAGGTCGCGGTTTCCCGGCCGCAGCACGACCCCGCCGCCCGTCGCCAAGACACACGGCTCTCCGCCGAGCAGGCCGGCCAGCAGTTCCGCTTCCAAGTCACGAAACACCGGCTCGCCTCGCTCCCGCACAATTGCCGCGATCGAGAGGCCCACGCGCTCCTCGAGCACCGCGTCGGCGTCGTGCCACGGGATGCCCAGCCGGCAGGCGAGCAACGCCGCGACGGTCGACTTCCCACAGCCGCGGTATCCGATCAGGGTGATCCTCGGCATGAGACGATCGTTTCTCGAAGGGGCGGGCGTCACGTCGACTGCTTCGCCGAAGCCGTGGCCCGCTTGAGCGCCTCCCGCATCACCTGCTGCGGCGGCTCGGTGCCGTGCCAGATCCGAAACTGGATCGCCGCCTGACGGACGAACATATCCACTCCGGTGACGATCCGGCATCCGACGCTGCGGGCCTCCTTGATGAGCAGGGTGTTCTCCGGATTGTAGACGGTGTCGAAGACAGCCATGTAGGGCCGAAGATGTTCCTTCTCATAGGGGCTCTCGTTGACGTTGGGATGCATGCCCACCGGCGTGGCGTTGACCACGCAGTCAAAAGGCATTCGATGACGGGCAGACCAGTCGACCGCCTTGCAGCCGACCTCGGCGGCGATTTTTCGTGCCCGTTCGACCGTCCGCGACGCGACCGTCACCTCGATTCCCCGCTGCTTGAGGCCGAAGGCCACGGCCCGGGCAGCACCCCCGGCGCCCAGCACGATCGCCGTCTTCACGCCGAGCCCATCTCCTCCCGAGGGCTGCTCGTCGGTCTCGAGCGCCGCCGCCAGACTTTCGACCGCGGCCGTCGCGTCGGTATTGGAGGCCACGATGCCGTTCGCGGCAAAGCTGAGCGTGTTGGCGGCGCCGATCGCCTTCACGAGGTCGTCGACGCGGGCGGCGTGGCGAAGCACCGCCTCCTTGTGGGGTAGCGTCACGCTCAATCCTGCCAGCGGCCAGCGGGCGGAGGCCGAAAGAAACTCGTCGATTTGCTCGGCGGGCACGCGGAACGGCAGATAGACCGCATCGATGCCGGCGGCAGCGAGCGCCGCGTTGTGAACGACGGGGCTGAGGCTGTGGGCCACCGGATCGGCGACCACCCCGTAGATTCTGGTCGAGGGCTTGATCGAGTCGTAGCGATACATCTCCTGCATCTGCCGCCAGCCGATCTGGCCGGGGGCCAGAGCCCGGTCTTCGTTGAAGGTGGCGTATGTGAATGGTGCCCCGGACCTACCGGCCAAGACACGCGTCGGCACGCCGATGTCGCCCATGCAGATCCCCACGGTGGGCGATTTGCTCGCGTGCACCATCTCCAGCATCCGCAGGTTGTCAGTGGGATGGTTGGCCATCGTCGCGATCTTGATCACATCGGCGTCCATCGAGGCGAGCCGCTTGTGGAGATACGTGAGATTGGCAGGCGTCTTTTGGAAATCGTGGTGGCTCACGATCCGCTTCGTGGCCCCGTAGCGTGGCACGCCCGCCGCGACGTCGTCCTCGAGATCGACATAGTCGGCCCCTTCGACGATCGCCGTCCGCAAGAGTCGCAGCCGGGCATCCTCGGAATGCTCCCATCGGCCACCATCGGTCTTCCGACGGCAGGTGACGATGACAGGGCAGGGCCTGTCCTTGAGCAGCCGCTTCACCTGCACCTCGCCCTGCAGGTAATCGAGGCGAAGTTCGACGAGCCGGATGCCGTTGTCGACGAGGTGCTTGTGCTCGGCGATCACATGGCGATGACGTCCCCGGCCAATGCTCACGCAGATCATGGATGTCTCCTTCCTGGCCGGCGACGAGGGCCAAGCCTTCAGGTGCGGCGAAACTGGCGGTCGAGTTCTTGCCGCGACAACGTGAGCGACGTCGGACGACCATGTGGACAATGATGCGACTCTTGAACGATCCGCCGCTCGCGGACGAGCGCGTCGACCTCGGCCTGCGAGAGCCGGTTTCCCGCCTTGATCGCCGCCCGGCATGCCAGTCCGTGGAGCACCTCGTCGACGAGCATGCCGGCGCCGCCCCCCGCAGCCGACGTGGCCGCCAGCCGATCGAGCACCTCGCGGACAAGGTCGGACGCCGGCGTATCACCCGCGAGCGCGGGCTTTGACGTGACGATCACCGTCGATCCGCCGAATGGCTCGACCCGCATGCCAGCCTGCTCCAGTGTGCCGGCATGCTCGCCGATCAGCTCCAGGGCTGCGGGATCGAGATCGAGCCGCTCGGGTACCAGCAGCGGCTGCACCTCCAGGCCGCCGGCCGCGACCGACGCCTTGAGCTTTTCATAAAGCAGTCGCTCATGGAGGGCGTGCTGATCGATGACCTCGATGCCGTCGCCGCTCTCCACGACGATATACCGGTCGTGCATCTGCACGGCGCGTTCGTCCACCACAGACTCCTGCCGCTGCTCGTCACGTTCCCAGGCCGGCGACGGGCCACGCCCGCTCGGCGCCGAAAGTGCCGATTCCGACGAGGTCGCCCGGGGCGTGAACGGCTCAAACTCCGGAATGCGGGCCTGGATCGGGGCGGCATCGATCCGCGGCGGCTCCAGCCTTGTGGTGACGTTGCCAGCAAGAAACCGCGACCGCAGCGACGCGAGCACGAGCCGGTAGAGCCGCGAGGGCTCTCGGAACCGCACCTCCATCTTGGCGGGGTGGACGTTGACGTCGACCGCTTCGGGAGGCAGGTCGAACGACAGAAACACGATCGGCTGTCGACCCGAGAGCAGCAGGCCACGGTAGGCCTCCTGCACGGCATGCAGGATCGAGCGGTCGCGAAACGGCCGACCGCCGACAAATAGGTGCTGGAGCCGCGTGCTGGCCATGTCGTCTTCCGGCCGACCGACGAAGCCGTGCACCGACACCTCGCCATCATCGGCTTCCACTTCGATCAGCCGGTCGCCGAGCGCCGGACCGAAAAGATCGGCGATCCTCGTCCGCCAGGAATCGGTGGCCGGAAGATCGTGGACGCGGCGGCCCTTGTCGGCCGAGGATGAACTGTGCGAGAGCGAAAGGGCCACGCCCGGATGGGCCAGCGCCGTCCGCACGAAGGCATCCGAGGCATGGGACCATTCGGTCTGGGCGGCGCGAAGGAAGGCCCGCCGCGCCGGCACGTTGCCGAAGAGCTGGTGCACCTCGACCGTCGTGCCGACAGCGCACCCGTCGGGCATCACCTCGCCGACCTTGCCGCCATCGACCGTGATCGTGGCCCCCGTGGCGTCGGGGGTGCGGGAGCGAATCACGAGCTGGGACACCTCGCCGATGCTCGCCAGTGCCTCGCCTCGGAAGCCAAGCGTGCCGATCCGCTCCAAGTCCTCGGCCACGCGGAGTTTGCTCGTGGCATGCGCCGTCACCGCCAGAGGCAGATCAGCGGCCTCGATGCCGCCACCGTCGTCGACCACCCGCACCAGCCCGATCCCACCCTGCTCGAGCGCGACTTCGATCCGGGTGGGGGCCGCGTCGAGCGCGTTCTCGAGAAGCTCCTTGACCACGCTCGCCGGCCGCTCCACCACCTCGCCGGCGGCGATGCGATTGACGACCGACATCGGGAGTTGATGGATGCGTCCCATGCGTGCCAGCGGCTCAGCCGAGCTGGTATTCCTTGATTTTTCGATACAAGGTCCGCTCGCCGATCCCGAGCAGGTCAGCCGCCTGCTCGCGATTGCCACCGGTGAGTTTGAGCGTCTCGGCAATGAAGATCTTCTCGACCTCCTCGAGTGGCCGGCCCACGAGTGCGGCGAGCCCCGACTGCATGTCGACCGGACCGGCCGCGACCGCCGTGTCGGGCTCGAGTTCTAGCGGCAGGTCGTCAACGTCGAGCATCTCGTCGCAGTCGACCACTACCATGCTTTCGATCACGTTCTTGAGCTGTCGCACATTGCCTGGCCAGGCGTACGAAGCGAGTTTCACCCGCGCCGCTAGCGACATGCCCTTGATCGTCTTGGCGTGCCGCTTCGCGAAATGCCTCACAAAATGCTCGATCAGGAGCGGGATGTCGGCGGCCCGGTCGCGGAGCGGCGGGATGGCGATCGTCACCACCTTGAGACGGTGGTAGAGGTCGCTGCGGAAGGGCCCGCTCGCGATCGCATCCTCAAGGTTGCGGTTGGTGGCCGACAGGATCCGCACGTTGACGCGAACGGGCGTGTTGGACCCGACTCGCGTGATCTCCCCCGATTCAAGCACCCGCAGGAGCTTGATCTGCGTCGCCATCGGCATGTCGCCGACCTCGTCGAGAAACAGCGTGCCGCCGTGGGCATATTCAAACTTGCCGATCCGGTCGTTGGAGGCGTCGGTGAAGGCGCCGCGGACGTGGCCGAAGAGCTCACTCTCGAGGATGTTCTCGCTCAAGGCGGCGCAGTTGAGCGCCACGAAGGGCTTGTTCTTCCGGGGGCTGTTCTGATGAATCGCCTGGGCGACAAGCTCCTTGCCGGTACCGGTCTCCCCCTGGATGAGCACGGTGGCGTCGGTGGGGGCGATCCGCTTGAGCCGCTCGATGAGCCCAAGCATCTGCGGGCTCGACCCGATGACCCCCTCGAAGCCGAACTTCTCGTCGAGCCGGCGATGGAGTTCCTGATTTTGTCGCCGCAGCCGCACTCCCTCGGCCGCCTTCTCGACCGCTGCCCGCAGGTGGGCCATGTCGAGCGGCTTCTGCAGGTAAGTGAAGGCGCCCTGCTGCATCGCCGACACGGCCGATGGAATCGTGCCGTGGCCGGTCACCACGATCACCTCCGTCTCGGCCGCCGCCTTCTTCGCCCGGGCGAGGATCTCGAGGCCGCCGATGTCGTTCATCATCAGGTCGGTGACCACGATGTCGAACGCCTCCGACTCGATCTTGCGGCTTCCGTCGGCACCGCTCCCCACCACCGTCACCTGATGACCGAGCCTGGCAAGCACCTCGCCCATCGTGCGGGCATGGACGATGTCGTTGTCAACCACGAGCACCCGGATTGCCGACGGCCCCTCCGCCGGGGAGGCAGCCTCGGAAGAGGCCTCGGGGAGACGAGATGGTGCTGCGGTGGAAGACATCATGGGGATGGTACGAAGCCCGCGGGGCGGGCGTCCAGTTGCCGCAGCGGCTCACGCCAGTGAGGCGGGCCCATCTATTTTGCCAGACCGCGGCAGCCGGGGTGGTGCGGGCAACCAGATTGCGACCTTGGTGCCCCTGCCCGGCGCGCTTTCGACGTCGATCGTGCCGCCGTGGGCTTCGACGATCTTGCGTGCGGTGGGCAGGCCAAGGCCGGAGCCCCCCTGTTTCGTCGTGTAGAAAGCGCTAAAGACCTTGCCGAGGGTTTCGGAATCCATACCCGGGCCGGTGTCGATGAGTTCCAAGAGCACGCCCAGGCCTGAGGGCCGGGTGCGAACCACGAGCTGACCGCCTCCGTCCATCGCCTGCACGGCGTTGATCAGGAGGTTGAGCACGGCGGAGCGGAAGGTTTCGCGGTCGAGCCGAACGGCTGGGAGCTCCGGATCGAGGTAGCGGATGAGTTCCACGCCCACGTCCTTGGCGCGAATCTCGAAGAAGTCGAGCAACTGCCCGATCTCGGTGTTGAGGTTGCCCGGCTCGAGAGTCAGCGACTCCTGCCGGGCAAAGTCGAGGAAGTCACCCAGCAGCTTCTGAAGCCGGTCGCACTCCTGCCGCACCAGGTCGATCTTGGCCTTCGCCCGCCGGTCCCGCTGCTTGGTCGGCGAGTCGGGGTCGGTGCTCTCGAAATCCTCAGCGAGGAGTTCCATGTTGAGACGGATCGTCGACAGCGGGTTGCGGATCTCGTGGGCAAGCCCGCCCACGAGAGCCGCAAACTCCGCATATGTCTCGGCTTGCGAGCGGTCAGAATCGTCAACTGACGACATGGCCGGCTCCGATCTCACAAGGCACCGATGACGACCTTCACTCCGCGGCGGGAGCGCCACCCGCCGCCTCGGCCTGCTCCCGCATCGCCGCCTTGCGGCTGAGCTTGACGCGGTCCTGATCGTCGACGGCGATCACCTTCACCCGCATGACGTCGCCGATCCGGCAGAAGTCACCGACACTCTTCACGAAATCGTCGGAAAGCTCGCTCACGTGGCAGAGGCCATCCTTGCCAGGAACAAGTTCGACGAACGCGCCGAAGTCTTTGATGCTGGTGACCCGTCCCTCGTAGATCCGACCGACCTGGATCGAAGCGGTGAGGCCCTCGATCTGTGCCATGGCTGCCATCGCACCCTCGGCGTCGTGGCTGGCCACGGTCACCGTGCCGTCGTCCTCAACGTCGATGTTCGCGCCGGTCTGCTCTTGGATGGCACGGATCGTCTTCCCGCCCGGGCCGATCAGAAGGCCGATCTTCTGGGGATCGATCCGCGTTCGCAACAGCCGCGGCGCCCAGATCGAAATCTCCGGACGCGGCCGACGGATCGCCGAGAGCATCGATCGCAGGATGTCGAGTCGGGCCTCCCGGGACTGTCGCAGCGTCGCCTCGACGATCGCCAGCGAGATGCCGGTGATCTTGAGGTCGAGCTGGATGCCGGTGATACCGTTTTGCGTGCCGGCGATCTTGAAGTCCATGTCGCCGTAGTGGTCTTCGTCACCGATGATGTCGGTGAGCAATACCCAGCGATCATCGTTCTCCTTGACCAGCCCGACCGAGATGCCGGCCACCGGATGGGAGATCGGCACGCCAGCGGCCATCAGGCCGAGGGTGGCACCGCAAACACTCGCCATCGAACTCGAGCCGTTTGACTCGAGGATGTCGGAGATCACGCGGATCGTGTAGGGAAACACATCCGGATCGGGCAGCACTGGCTTCACACTCCGCTCGGCGAGCGCTCCGTGGCCGAACTCGCGACGGCCGGGACCGCGGATCGGACGGCACTCGCCGACCGAGTAGGAGGGGAAGTAGTAGTCGAGCATGAACTTCTTCGAGTATTCCTCGATCAGGCCATCGACCCGCTGCTCGTCCCGGCCGGTGCCGAGCGTGATCGTGACGAGCGCTTGCGTCTCGCCGCGCTGAAAGAGCGCCGAGCCGTGCACCCGCGGAAGCATGTCGACCTCGCAGTGGATTGCACGCAAGGTCTTGTGGTCGCGACCGTCGGGACGCTTGCCCTCGAGGATCAGTTCGCGGACCGCCCGTTCCTCGAGCCCATGCCAGACATGCGAAAAATCGGCGTCGCTGATGCCGCCCGCCGCGCCCGGCTTGAAGTTGAACGCGGGCTCCGTCGGAGCGACGGCGGCCTTCGCCTTCTCCTTGAGCGCCTTCACAGCCTGGCCGCGATCCGCCTTCACGAGCGTCGACTTGGCGACCTTGAGTTCGCCGAGGAAGTCACGAGTGAGGCGGTCGCGAAGCGCTGAGTAGTCGGCCAGCACGTATTCCTTCTTGGGCTTGCCTGCCTTGCGGACGAGTTCGTCCTGCATCTCACAGAGCACGCGGATGACGCGATGCGCCTCCTCGAGAGCCTGGAGCATCCGATCCTCGGGCATTTCTCGGGCAAAGCCCTCGATCATGCAGATCGCGGTCGGACTGCCTGAGACGACGAGGTCGAGGTCACTCTCCTCGAGTTGGTCGATCGAGGGAAACGGCACGAAGCGGCCGTCGATCTGGGCCAGCCTGACGCTACCGATCGGGCCATGGAAGGGCAGGGGCGAGACGCACAGGGCGGCCGACGCGCCGATCATGGCCAGCACGTCGGGATCGTTCTGCCGGTCGCTGGCCAGCACGTTGGCCTGAATCTGGACCTCGTCGAAGAAGCCCTCCGGGAAGAGAGGCCGAATGGGGCGGTCCATCAGCCGCGCCGTGAGCGTTTCCTTGAGCGTCGGCCGGCCTTCACGCTTGAGGAAACCGCCAGGAAACTTGCCGGCAGCGGCAACCCGCTCGCGGTAGTCGCACGTCAGCGGAAAGAAGTCGATGCCCGCGCGGGGCGCTCCAGTGGCGGAGGCCACGAGCACGACCGTGTCACCGTAGGTGACGAGCACGCTGCCCGCCGCCTGCTTGGCCAAAAAGCCAGTTTCGATCGAGAGGACATGGTCGCCGATTTGTCGTTCAACGCGCTGCTTCAAGGTTGCTTCCCGTTTCCTTCCTTACGTGCCCACCTCGCGACCACAAGGTCGCGGACTGGCGAGCATGCCAATATCAGTCCGTGCCGAACACACCGGAGCGTCCGGGCGATCCTCTTCCATGCGGATACTTCTGCCCACACGCACTGCACGACACAGCACGCGGGCGAGCCCGCACCAATCAACGCCAGCCATTGGAGCCCCATCGAAGCCCCAAGAGCAACGCTCTCGGGAGTACGATCCGCTATTTGCGGATTTCCAGGCGACGGATGATGTCCAGATACCGCTGCGGAGAAATCCGCTTGAGGTAGTCGAGAAGCCTGCGGCGACGGCTCACCATCATCAGCAGACCGCGCCGGCTGGCGAAGTCTTTGGAATGCTTCTTGAAGTGACCCGTCAGGTGCGAGATCCGCCCGGTCAGGAGGGCGATCTGAATCTCGGCAGAACCGGTGTCAGCGGTTCCCCGCTGGTTGGCACCGATCAACTCTTGCTTACGTTCTTTTGTGAGCGACATCAGCCGACATCCACCCTTCATGGGTGGCATTGATTGTTTGAAAGAGGATTCGTGGCCAAGAGTGTAACCAGCCAACTGAAAAATGCAACTGGCTCGCCAATCATGACTGCCCGCCGACGGCGTGAGCCCCACGTTTCCTGCTGATTCCGCTCGGCGTGTGAACCACGTTCCAGACGAGTCCAAGTTTCTCCAGGCCCGTGATCACCCAGTAAGTCGGGTCGAACTCCCACCACCGGTGGCCGTGCGCCGCCATCCGCTGGTACGCGTGATGGTTGTTGTGCCACCCCTCGCCGAAAGCCAGCAGTCCGACCCACCAGAGGTTGCGGGAATCGTCGGTCGTCTCGTAGTTGCGATAGCCCCACATGTGCGTGGCGGAATTCACGAGCCAGGTGATGTGAAACACGATCACCATCCGTAGCGCAAGCCCCCAGATCAGCCACGAGATGCCCGTGAACCGGCCGTAGAGGTACCAGCCCGAGCCGAGCAGTGTGGCTCCGATAAGGATGTGCCAGAGCAGGAACGTCTTGTGCAGAAACACCACGCCCTTGTCCTTGACGAGATCGGGCGCCCAACGCTTCGTGTGCGCCTGGAGTTCGGCGGCCGTGTGCAGCGGGAAAATCCAGAGCATGTGGGCCCAGAGGCCTCCGTCCTGCGGCGAATGCGGGTCACCATCCTGATCGCTGAACGCATGATGTTTGCGGTGATTGGCCACCCAGTCGATCGCCGATCCCTCCCCCGAAACTCCACCGAGAAAGGCGAACAGGAACCGCATCGCACTCGATGTCTGGAAACTGCCGTGGGTAAGCAGTCGGTGATAACCAAGGCAGACTCCCAGGCCGCCGGTGACCCAGTAGAGCGCCATACAGATGGCGAAACCGGACCACGTGAAACAGAACGGGGCGGCAAGTGCCGCGAGGTGCACGCCCCCGATCCAGATCAAGGCGGGCCAGTCGAGATCTTTTGAGGAGTCGCGGAGCCCTTCGCGCCTCGGCTCTTGTTTTTCCACCGCCAGCGGATCGTGGATCGCGGACCGGCCAAACTCCTCGACGTCGTCGGCGACGGCCGTCGCCGAACCTGAGGCATACGCGGAAGTGTCTTCGATCGGCAAGGACGAGTGCGGGCGGGGCGGCATCGTGCGACCTCGAATGTTTTTTAGGGAGGGGAAGGGGGTGCTGGCGAACACCGCCGACTCAGTCAACCGGCTATCGCGTTCCTGCCGTCATCGGCAGGTCTCCTACTGTGACGTCAGCCGGGCTTTTCGGGCAGCCTAGTGTCGTCAGGCTCTGGTCCGACACATGTCAAAACTGTGTCAAAACTCGCGTCGCACCCCCCCGGAAGATGGATTCGCGGCCCGTGTGCCCGCCGGATCACCGCTGCCGGCTGCCGGCCCTGCTGGGGGCAGAATCGACATCAGCCATCCACCGGGCCCACCTGCCGGCACGAAGGGGGCGGCTGGAGGCGACAGCATCCACGCGAGTCGATCGAACGGAATGCCGGCCGATGGCGGCTGAAGGAGAACCGTGCCATCGACAACCGCCAGTCCGTGAGCGATTGCCGGAGTTGCCGTCATGCCAAGTCGTCCACCATCAAGCCGAAGCACGCAACCCGCGGCATCAAACGAGCGCACGGCCTGCCCCGTCGACGCGGCGGCGGGCCCCGGCTTAGAGCCGAGTGCGATCACAAGTCTGTCGAACAGACTGTTCTCGATCCATCCGGCACCAATGCTGCATTCCGCCGTGAAATCCTCCAGCCGACCGTTCTTCCATGTGAGGCCATCGAAGACGATCGCGGCCTGCCCCGCGGCCCGCGCCTGCAACGCGACCGTACACCTCGCGAGATCGATGCCCTCGACGCGGCCGTGGGCCGTACCGCTCCACCCCGCCTCGCCAAGCGTCGCGGCGACTTCACCGCTGGCGACAGCCGCGGGCCCGGCCGCAGCAACGGCGTCGGCAGCGCACCCCGCGAGCGACGCGAGAATCGGCAGCGGCACTGCGTCGGCCCACTTGGCCTCAAACTCGATGCCCTCCACGGTGTGGCCGCCCTCGTCGGCGACGCTCCGCACGATACGAAACTGTTCATCGACTTCGGCGTGACGGACGATGCGGACAGCCCGCGAACCGCCCTGGGCAACGCATTCGATGCGGACCATGGTCGACGTGCGGGGCGTGGCGTCGTCGCCTTGCCGCCCCCCTCTGTCCCAGTCGAAATCGGCGATCTCGATCACGCAGTTGCGGGGATGCCTCGCGTCGCGGCGCAGCCACTCCTGGGCGAGTTCACCAAGCAGCGCCGCCACTGCGGCGTCGACCCGGACCATGTCGATTCGTAGCCGATCCTCGCCCACGGCCGACTCAAGCTCGACCGAAGGAATCTCCATCACCCGGGCACCGGTCGGCGTCAGAACGGCGCAGCCCGTTGCGCGAACCATGCCGGGGCGGGGGTGCTCGACCGCGGCGATGACGAGCGGCAGACCGACGACCTGCTGCCACCGGCTCCTGACAGCCTCCCGATGGGCCGCCGACCGCAGGTGAACCGCCCAGCCGGCAATGGCCGCACATGGCAGCAAGCAACTGAGGAGAAACATAGTTCGCGCGAACCGGATCCGTCCGGCCGACTTTTCGATGAACATCCGTGTCTCTCCGGGGCCCGTTCCGTCGGGCTCTTTCAGCGGCTCCGCGCCAGGTCGTGATAGAGATTCCAGCGGGCCCGCATCTCTTCGACACTGTCGCCACCAAACTTGTCGATCAGGGCCGCCGCCACCTCGAACGCCACGACGCTCTCGACGATCACGCTGGCGGCACTCACCGCACACACGTCGCTCCGTTCGTAGGCCGCCTCCTCGGGCTCCTTCGTGCGGAGGTTCACGGAGCCCAGCGGCTTGCGAAGCGTGCTGATCGGCTTCATCGCGGCGCGGACGACGAGCGGCTGACCGTTGGTGATCCCAGCCTCGAGCCCTCCCGCGTTGTTGGTCGGCCGAGCGAAGCCGAGCGTTGGACCGCCGCGCGCGGATGCGTCGTACTCGATCGGATCATGCACCTCGGAGCCGCGTCGCCGCGCGGCTTCAAACCCCATCCCGATCTCGACACCCTTGATCGCCTGCACGGCCATCACGGCCTGCGCGAGCCGACCGTCGAGCTTGCGGTCCCACTGGGCGTGGGTGCCCAGCCCGATCGGCAGGCCATCAACGCGAACCTCGACCACGCCGCCGAGCGTGTCGCCCTCCTTGCCAACCTTATCGATGAGAGCGGTAACCTCCGGGTCGCGATCGGGATGGAGCGAGTAGATGGCGCTCGAATCGCGAACGCAACGCAGGTCGGCGAGCGGCCCTTCGCGGCCTCCGAGCACGACTCCGCCAAGCTCGGTCACCCAGCCGGCGACCTCGATGCCAAAGAGGGCAAGCAGTTGCTTCGCCAAGCCGCCGGCAGCGACACGGGCCGCCGTTTCGCGGGCACTGGCCCGCTCGAGCACCGCGCGGACTCCGCCCAAATGCTTGATCGATCCGGCGAGATCCGCATGGCCGGGCCGCGGACGATCGACGTCCTCGAGCCGCTCGAGTTTCGTGTCTTTGTTGATCACCTCGAGGGCGAGAGGGCTGCCGAGCGTCGTGCCCCGCCACATGCCCGAGAGAAACGTCACCGAGTCTGTCTCGATCCGCTGCCGGCCGCCGCGTCCGTAGCCGCCCTGCCGTCGCACGAGTTCGTGATCGAGGGCTGCGATGTCGACCGTGAGCCCCGCGGGAAAGCCGTCGACGAGGGCCACGAGCGCGGGGCCATGGGATTCACCGGCGGTCCAGTAGCGGAGCATGATTGTTGGGAAGGCGTGGCGATGGGGGGACGGATGCGACAGAGTCTAGTTTCGAAACGAAGGCGACCCTAGAGCGCATCCGACTTGGGTGGATCGCCGACCCCCTTGCTCCCGTCAGGAAGCCCCAAGCGCAAGCGCGGGGAATGCGGGTAGCACCCCACAC
>JBBDNW010000232.1:0-2145 GCA_040877375.1 Pirellulales bacterium
TCAGACCCATGATGATCGTGACATCATGCAGGCCGAGACCGACGAGCTGCCCGTGCCACCCCCGGCTCCTCACGATCCCTTCAAAAAAAGGGCTGGACGTCCGAATCACCGATCGTCGCTGGAACCGCCCACGAGGTAGCTGGCGTAGTAGAGCAGCGTGAGGATGCTCTGGAGCGTGCCGGCAACGTAGGTCCAGGCGGCCGCGTTGAGCACGTTGTTGACTGCCCCCATTTGGGCCGCTGGCACGATGCCGAGGTCGACGAGTTGGGCCTTCGCGCGGTTGCTGGCGTCAATCTCCACGGGGAGGTTCACCAGCTGAAAGAAGACAGTGCCGCCGAAGAGGATGATGCCCAGCCACGCGACCGCGGAGAGCGACATCGCCACGCCGATCATGAACACGAAGAAGCCCAGGCCGCTGCCGAAGTTGGCGACGCCGACGGCGGCATTGCGGACGGCCATCAACGAGTAGCCCTGGGCGTCTTGCAGCGCGTGGCCGGCCTCGTGGGCCGCGATGCCGACGGCCGCCAACGACCGCTCGCCATACACCCCCTCCGAGAGCCGCAGCACCTTGGCCCGTGGGTCGTAATGGTCGTTCAACTGGCCAGGTACGGCCTCGATCTCGATCTCGGTGGCGCCGGCCGAGTCGAGGATGTGCCGGGCGGCTGCGGCCCCCGTCAGCGGAGCCGGCTCGCGGGACGCGGCCGCGAAAGCGGAGTGCACCCGCCACTGGGCCCACATCGCCAGGAGCATGGCGGGGGCGATCCAGAGCAGGTAGTTCGGATCAAAGTAAAATCCTAGCATCGGCGGTAGCCTCCCGTCCTCGTGAATCGTCTCATTTGCCGCAATCGGCCACGGCGGCAGCCTTTGAACATCGGTTCTATCCTAGACGTCTGCCCGGCGCATGGCTCGCCGGCTCCACGCCGGTATTCCATGTACTACGCACGCTCCACCACCACGGTTCCCTCGGTTACCCGAAGTTTCACGACGGCGGCCCTGCTCTTGGTGTGCTTGGCCTGCGTGGCGGGCTGCGGCGGCCCGGCGGAATCGCTGGTGGTCGCCACCTCTGAAAAGTCGTCCTCAGCTGTTGATGCCACCGCGCTCTGCAGCCGGATCGACACCGTGCTTGCCCACGCCCGCGACGCCCGCCGGCTCGACGCGGGCGTGCAGGGCGCCTGGCAGGTGGTGCACGGGATCCTCGCCTTCGGCCCGGAGTTATCGGTGACCGCGAAGGGAAAGGCGACGCCGGCGCTTGCCTATCTCCTCGGCGGCGGCCAACTCACCGGCTGGAAGGTGCGGGCCGGCGATCCCGGTGTGATCGCGATCGTCGAGGAGGGCAGCACGCTGGGCCAGGGGCATCCCGACCAGTGGCTGGGCTATCTCTCCCAATGCGGCATCGCGGCCGGTGACGGCGACGCGGTCGTGGGTGGCATTGCTCTCGACACGCCCCTGGTAGTCGGTAGCCGGAGCTACACGGTCGCCGACCTGCTCACGCAGGCGCAGCACGACATTCGTCCGGGCCAGGAAGCCACGTGGACGCTCATGGCTCTCGCGGCCTGGCTCCCTCCAGACGCGGCATGGACGAGCGGCGACGGGGAAGCCTGGACCACCGAGCGGGTGGTGCGGATGGAGGCGGATGCCGACATCACATCGGCGGCCTGCGGCGGAGCGCATCGCCTCTACGGTCTCGCTGCCGCCGTGAACGCCCATCGCATGGCAACCGATGCGGAGCCGAGCGGGGGCTGGGCCGTAGCGGCGGCCGTGCTCGACGAGTTTCTCGACCGCGCGCGGCGGTTCCAGCAGGCTGATGGCAGTTTTTCAGTTCACTCCTTCGACAGGCCCGGCACGTCGCCTGACGTCTTCGCCCGGCTCGGTGCTACGGGGCATGTCTTCGAGGTGCTCGCCCTCGCGCTCGACGACGAGCAGCTCTCGGAGCCCTGGGTGACCCGCGCGGCCGAACGCCTGGTTTCTCTGCTCGAACAAACTGCCGACCTCGACGTCGAATGCGGCGCCCTCTACCACGCCGCCCACGGGCTGGCTATCTACCGCCGTCGCATCTGCCGCTGAGTGATCCGGCTCGGTTTCATGGAGCGTGACGGTGTGGCGGGCGGATTCCCCGCGCTCGCGCTTGGGGCTTCCTGACGGAGC
>JBBDNW010000233.1:0-2140 GCA_040877375.1 Pirellulales bacterium
GACCGGCTCCTCACGATCGGGAGGTTTCAGCATCTGGAGGATGCTGACCGGCAGCCAAGGGACACCTCCGGCTGTCGCTTCGGCTGCCCGGAGCCTGCAACGGCCACGATGGCGTTGCAGGCGGGAAGCAAGACCGGCTCCTCACGATCGGGAGGTTTCAGCATCTGGAGGATGCTGACCGGCAGCCAAGGGACACCTCCGGCTGTCGCTTCGGCTGCCCGGAGCCTGCAACGGCCACGATGGCGTTGCAGGCGGGAAGCAAGACCGGCTCCTCACGATCGGGAGGTTTCAGCATCTGGAGGATGCTGACCGGCAGCCAAGGGACACCTCCGGCTGACGATGGCACTGGCCTGCGACCAGGCCGAGCTGAAGCCTGGCCTAGCCAGACCGCATGTGCCGTGCCGTACAGGATTGGGATCCCCGCCTTCGTCGCTGTCCCCCACCGCAGCGGACAGAGGTCCGCGGGAGTGCTGCGGAAAGCGGTTGGTACCCCACGGTATGCACTCCGGAGTCATTTTTAGGATTTTTGGGCCGTCTTTTATTCGGCAGTGCTGACGCGGCAACATGCGGTCCCGCGAACGGTCGTGGAGTGAAGACCTTGCCCTTGAGTTTTCACTTCCGCATGGGCGATCTTCGAAGCATCCGAGCGACGGAGCGGCCCCGACCTCTCATGGACCCAGGGTGCCGATCGGGATCACGGCCACGCCGTCCGGGCGAACGTAGCCGTAGCCGTTGCCCGTGATCACCCCGAGCGCGGCGGGTTTGCCACATTTTTTCGTGTCGATTCGGTCGGTGAAGGTGCAAAGCGCGGCCGCTGCCTCGTCGATCTGTGCTTGGCCCAGCTTCACCTCGAACGCAGCCCAACGGCCCTCGTGACACTCCACGATCGCATCGACCTCGAGTCCCGTATTGTCGCGGTATTGGAAGACGTCGGCATCGACTGCCTGGGCGAACACGCGCAGGTCGCGCACCACGAGCGACTCGAAGAGAAAACCGAACCATTTCATGTCGGCCAGGATCCGGTCCGGCGTGGCCCGCAGGCAGGCCACAGCGAGCGAGGGATCGACGAATCGCCGCTTCGGCCCCGACCGGAGCCGAGATCGTGACCGCAGATGCGGCGCCCAGGCCGGCTGGTTTTCGACGACCATGAGCCTTTCGAGCGCGTCGAGATAGTCGCGCACCGTCTCGTCATGCAGTCCCATGTCGTCGGAGCCGGCATCGGAAGCCAGCGTGGCCGCGCTCACGTAGGTCGATTCATTCCGGGCGAGCGCGCGGATCAACCGGCCGATCCGGACCGGATCGCGGCGCACGCCATCCACGCGGGAGAGGTCGGTACGGCGAATCTCTTCGACATAGTCGCGAACCGCTGCCAGCGTCGCCGCGGGTGATTTGCCGAGGTTTGCGGGCCAGCCTCCGAGGGCGACGAGTTCGGCGAGCTGACGGATGGTGAGGTCCGGGGCGGGCGCCCGAGGAGCGGCTCCATCGAGAACAGCGGCGAGCGAAACGGAACCATTGGCGACGCCGGACTCAAACAGCGTCATGGGACGCATGCGGACGCGAGCAAGCCGGCCGGCGCCGGTGTGTCTGGTGACGTCGTCCGCAGGCACGGCAGATCCGGTGAGAATGAACTGCCCCGGCTTCCGGCGGGCATCGACGGCCCGGCGCACGTGATTCCACATCGCCGGCACGACCTGCCATTCGTCGATCAGTCGCGGCGCGACACCGTCGAGCACGAGCGCGGGCTCGATTTCGGCGGCCCGGCGGGCCTGCTCGTCGACGTCGAGCCGTACCTCACTGGCCGCCATGGTCTGGGCGGTCGCCGTCTTGCCGCACGCCTTGGGGCCCTCGATCACCACCGCCCCGGCGGATTCGAGGCGAGACCGCAACTCTCGCTCGACGATACGAGGTTTGTATAGAGTCGTGGACATGCAACGATGACAGCCGTCTTTTTGCAATGACTCCGGTGGGTGTTTTGCAACTCACGAAAGAACACGAATAGTCGGGCCGATGGCGCTTTCAAGGTGCCGCGGCAGCAGCGGTTGCAGGCGGTCCCGCCCGCGCGGTTTGCACACAGTGCCCGCGGAAGTTCGTCGTCGCGGCCCGGCTGAGCCGGGCTCGGCAGCCATGGGAACCCTTGGCG
>JBBDNW010000234.1:0-11757 GCA_040877375.1 Pirellulales bacterium
CCCCCCCCCCCCGCACGTGCTTTCCGGGACCACGTTTTGTGATGCCCGAGCGTCATGTTGTGCCGACGCGGAAGCACGGTGTGCCGTACCTCCGGGAAGCCCGCAGCGCAATCGCTGGGAAAGCGGGTGGAGACCGTCGACGTGGTGAAGTGCCGCTCGATGCCGCAGCCCGCATTCCCCGCGCTCGCGCTTGGGGCTTCCTGACGAGAGGCAACGCCAACTCGAGGGCAGCCATACGGCTCCCCCCGTTGCGATTCCTGACGGGAGGCAACGCCCTCACACGCTCCCGATCGTGAGGAGCCGGTCGGTGGCACGCGCAGACGCCGGGGAATCTTTGCGACTCACAAGCGATGCCCCGTCGGCCAAGCAGGCATCCTGTAGCAAAATCCCCCGGTGGCGAGCATGTCTCCAACCGGTGAACCAATCCGGCACCGTCTCGATGCCCCCCGCATTCCCCGCGCTCGCGCTTGGGGCTTCCTGACGGGAGGCAACGCCCAACTCGAGGGCAGCCGTACGGCTCACGCCGTTACGATTCCTGAAGCCGGGAATCACATGGGGGCCGGATGACCGGAGGATAGCGACTGCCTAGACTGTGGGCAGAAGTCCGCAAACGTGTGAGTAAAAACCATGCATCACTGGCTGATCAAAAGTGAGCCCGATGTGTTTTCGATCAACGATCTCGCGACGGCCAAGAAAAAGACGACGCACTGGGAGGGCGTCCGCAACTACCAGGCGCGGAACTTCCTGCGGGCGATGAAGCGGGGCGATCTCGCGCTCTACTACCACTCCAATGCCGCGCCGTCGGCCGTCGCCGGCATCGTTGAGGTCGTCCACGAAGCCTATCCCGACCCCTCGGCCTGGGATCCGGCGAGCGACTATCACGACCGCAAGGCGTCGCCGGAGAATCCCGTCTGGTCGATGATTGACGTGCGGCTCGTCGAGATCTTTCCGCGTGTGATCCCGCTCGATGAGCTTCGCGGCGTGAAGGCCCTCGCTGGCATGGAACTTTTGCGCCGCGGCAGCCGGCTGTCGGTGCAGCCGGTCACGGCGGCCCAGTTTCGCACGATCCAGACACTCGCCTCCGGGCGACCGGCCCGGCGGCCATAATGCTGTCATGCCCTGCCGCATCGAGCCCTCCCCGCGCACCCCTCACGTGACCGACGCACCGCTGCCCGCGGCGCTTCAGTGGATCGCCACCGATCTTGAGCGCTTGGCCGCCGAGGGGCTCATGCGGCCGCACCGCGTGCGGGCGGGCCGCCAGGGAGGCGAGGTGATCCTCGATGGGCAAACGCTTCTCAACTTCGGGTCCAACGACTATCTCGGCTATGCCGGCGATGTCCGGCTGACGAAGGCCGCGTCGAAGGCCGCGTGCGCCGAGGGCTTCGGTGCCGGGGCGAGCCCCTTGGTGAGCGGCCATTCACGGGCCCACGACGACCTCGAGCGGGCGATCGCCGACCTCCTCGATGTGCCGGCGGCGGTCACCTTTCCCAGTGGGTTCGCCGCCAACTCTGCCACGATCGCGGCCCTCGTCGGCCCCGGCGATTTTATCGCCAGCGACGAGCTTAACCACGCCAGCATCATCGACGGCTGCCGACTCTCGCGGGCCGACGTGGCGGTCTATCCGCATCGCGACATGGCGGCACTCGACGGCCTGCTTGCCGGGGCCGCCGGTCGCCGGCGGCTAGTTGTCACCGATTCCCTGTTCTCGATGGATGGCACGATTGCGCCGCTGGCCGACCTCTGCGATCTTGCCCGGCGGCATGCCGCGATGCTGATGGTCGACGAGGCTCACGCCACCGGCGTGTTCGGCGTGCGAGGCAGCGGCCTGGTTGAGTCGGCGGGTGTGTCCGACGGCATTGCCATCCGCACCGGCACGCTCTCGAAGGCCGTGGGTGCGGCCGGCGGGTTCGTCGCGGGCCACACCGAACTCATCCGCTGGCTCAAGCACACGGCGCGGGCCTGGATCTTCTCGACCGCCCACCCACCCGCCGTCGCCGCCGCCGCCACCCGGGCGATCGGCCTGTTCGCAGCGGAGCCGCACCGCCGCCGGGAGCTCCTGGAGCGGGCGGCCGTCTTCCGCGGCCGACTCACCGCCGCCGGGTTAATTCTCGGGGGCGCGGAGGCCCAGATCGTGCCGATCGTCACCGGAGCGGCAGAAGCGGCCGTCGCCCTGGCGGCGCGACTGGCCGACCTCGGCTGCTTCGTGCCGGCCATCCGCCCCCCGAGCGTGCCGACCGGAAAGAGCCTCGTCCGCGCCAGCATCTCATGGCTGCATTCGGAATCCGACCTGGAGCGCCTCACCGATGCCATCATCGCCTCAAACCGCTGACCTGCCGCGCTGGTGCGTGATCGGCGCTGGCCCCTCGGGGCTCGCCGCCCTCAGGCAGCTCCGCGCGGTAGGCCTCGACGCCGAGTGCCTGGAACGCGAGGACGGCACCGGCGGCAACTGGTACTTCGGCGCCGCGACCTCTCGAGTGTTTGAATCGACGCGGCTGATCAGTTCGAAGTCGCTCACCGCGCTTGCCGACTTCCCGATGCCACAGCACTATCCCGCCTATCCCGACCACCGGCAGTGCCTCGATTACCTGCGGAGCTATGCGCGGGCGTTCGATCTCGACCGCCACATTCGCTTCCGCACCGCGGTCGAGCGGATCGTGCCCGTGGGCAACCCGGGGGAGGGCTGGGACGTGTACACGGCGGACCACGGCGCCCGCCGCTACGCCGGTGTCGTGATCGCCAGCGGCCACAATCACGTGCCCCGGTTTCCCGAGATCCCGGGACGCTTCACGGGCGACTTTCTCCACGCGGCCGACTACAAGTCGCCCATGCGGCCGGTGCCGATCGCTGGCCGCCGCGTGCTGGTGATCGGCGGGGGCAACTCAGGCGCTGACATCGCGGTGGAGTCGGCGCGGCATGCCGCGCAGACCGTGCACTCCACCCGTCGGGGCTACTTCGTCGTGCCCCGAGAGATTTTCGGCCGCGCCGCCGATCTGCGGGGCGAGCGGCTCCTGGCGCTGGGCGCGCCGCTCTGGCTGCGTCGGCTGGTGAGCCTGCGGATGATCGACCGGACCATCGGCCTGCCCTGGCGGCACGGCCTGCCCCGGCCCGACCACCGGCTCTACGAGACCCACCCGGTGATCAACTCCGACCTGCTAGCGCTCATCGACGCCGGCGCCATCCGGGCCGCCGGTGACGTGGCCGCCTTCGAGGGCGATGCCGCGGTGTTCCACGACGGCACGCGGGAGTATTTCGACGTCGTCATCTGCGCTACTGGCTATCGCGGCACGCTACCCTTCATCGACGCCACGCTTCTCGGAGCCGCCACGGCAGACGCCACGCCCCGGCTCTTCATGAACCTCCTTCCTCGCGACCGCGACGACATCGCGGTCGTGGGGCTCATCCAGCCCGACAGCGGCCAGTGGGGGCTCACCGACCTGCAGGCAAAACTGGTAGCCCGCATGGCAACCGCAGCACAGTCGTCCCCACGCGCGGCCGCCTGGCTCTACGCGGCGCGGCAGCGGCCGGCAGGTGTCTCACCGATCCGCTACGTCGACTCCCCGCGACACACGCTCGAAGTCGAGCACTTCTCCTACCGGCGGCGGCTCAAGCAGCTGATCGCCGCGCTCGACCGGCGGCTGCGCCGCGACGCTGCTCAATCGCAGCGAGAGCGCATCCGCTTTTGGTGTAGCGGCGAGATGGCGCCTTGGAGAAGGGAGGCAAGGGGGTCGGCGAACGCTCTTAGGAGCGACTGAGCCGCCGCGGCGATAGAGCGACGAGACTTTTGCCGCCCCAGTGCCGGCGTTCCACCCAAGTCGTATGGGATCGAAGCACTCCCCCGCGGCGCGGCGGCTCACCGGGGCGGCGCGGGCGGGAGCGTGAGCGTTGGCTGCTGCGGTGCCAGCGCCGGGGAGGTTGGCGGCGCGGGCTTGCCGAAGAGCGCCTCCAGCCCGCGACCGATCCCGTCGCCGAGCACCGCCTCGGCCGTGTTCTCCACGATGCGGCTCAGGATCAGGTCGATCGACTGGGCGTCGAACTGCGGCTTGTGGACGGTGCCTTTGAGCGGAATCACAAGCGGCGTGCGAAATAACTGCCCGATCACCGGCGTCTGGCCGACGAGGTCGCCCCGAAACGCCACCTCAACCTGCATGTCGAGCAGGCCATCCTCACCGACGCTCCCCTGAGAACGCACCACGAGCTGTCCTGCATCCATCACGAGCCCCTCATGGGCGAGCCGCCGGCCGGCCAGCCGCACGCGAACTGGGTCGGGTCGCACCCGCATCAACACCGCCTTGTCACCGAACGCAAACCGTGGGTCGATGACGCTCTGCAGTTTCACGATCAGGTTGACCAGCGGCTGGACGGTCGCAGAGGACGTGACCTCGAAGTTCTCAAACACCACCTGCCCGACGAGTTCCCCGCCGAAGGGATCGCCGAGCGGCAAACGGGCCCCAGCGAGGTCGATGCTCGCGGCCCCCGAGGTGTGCGTTGAATGGCCGAGCACGGGAGAGAGCCATTTCACCCAGCGATCACACAGCGGCCCGGAAAGCTCGACCTTCTCCGCGAAGCGGCCCGGCGGCACGATCAACTCACCGGGCCACGGCACCAGCCGGATCCAGGGGGCGCCGCGAAGCCGGCCGCCGGCCGCCGGGAGGTCGAACGGACCAAAGGCGAGTTGCCCCTCCAGCAGCCGGATCGCCATCTCGCCCGACGACAACCCAACACCTTCAATATCGCCGGCAGTCCAGGCGGCCGACGTGTCAATCGCCAGCCCCATGAGCCTTCCGTCGATCGTCGGAGCCACAGCCGCCGTCGTGGATCTGCCCATCCGGGCTGTCAAGACCCGCTCGGTCTCGCTGCCTCGCGTCGCCGCCAGCCAGTTATCGGGCAGGGGAAGTGAGGCCGTGGTCTCTACCGGGGTGGCATCCACGGTCGGTCTCGCAGGACGCGGTTCCATGCCGAGTGGGCCACGCAGTGAGAAGGGCCGCCCGCCCGATCCGGCCAGCCGCACGCGGCCGCCAGTCAGTGGCATGAGCAGCCGGGAGATCTGCGTCCAGTCATACGCCGCGGTGCCGTCGAGCTCAATGATTCGCCGCGTCGACCACTCCCCGACGCGTCCCTTGGCGGCCACGGCGAGCGTCGACGACTCGACGGCGATGCGATCGATCCGCACCTCGTCGAGCGACACTCCGCGAGCGCCCAGTGGCCTGGTCACTTCGACAGCCAGGGCGATCCGCGGCTCACTCCACATGGGCCGTACGACTCCGCCGGCGGCGGACGAGAGCGACAGCTGGCTGCCCGTCGACTCAAAAAGGACGTTCGTGCCGGCCTGCGTGTCGACGATCTCGAGCGTGCCCCAGGCGCGTCCCGCGGCCGGCAGGCCAGCCGCCACAGCCGCCGGCACAATCCAGGGCTCGATCCGGGCCACGTCGGCCTGCCACTGGAGCCTTCCCCGCACGCGATCGACGAGGCCAGTCGAGTCGCTGGTCCGGGCCGGCATCCAGGAGAGCCCACCGGTCCGCAACGACAGCGTCGCCGTCAGAATCTCGCCCGACGAGATGTCGACCTGCCCGGTCTTGGCCTGCATGCGTCCGGCTGCTGTGACCACCACCCGCGGCTCGATGATCTCGCGGCCCTGCCAGCGGGCGGTGAACTTCTCGATCTCGCCTCCGGCCCGCTGCCACTGCCACGCGTCTCCTTGTGGCGACACCGCGGCGGCGGCGGTGACCTTGCCCGAGAGTTCGAGCCCCGCGGTCGCAAGCGGAGGCACGACCACCGCCAGCCGCGGATGCCATGTGGCCAGCTCACCCACAAGCGAGCACTCGGCCGTGACACTCTCGGCGTTCGCCGCCGGCCGGACGGCTGGCACGTTCGACGCCGCGCTCACACCGAGCAGCGACCAACAGTCGACCAATACCCCGCCCGAAACAGCCGCCTCGAGCCTGTCGTCGCCACACGTAAGCACGCCCCGCGCCTGCTCGATCGCGGCCACCGCCGACGTCACGCTGCCGGTGCCCTCCGCCTCCAGCGTGATGTCGGCGTCGCGCCACACCGGCCGCCCCGGCAGGGCGAGCTCGAGTTCCGCGACGCTCGCCGATACCTTCAGCGACCGACCGCTCATCCCGGGTTCGCTGCCGACGTCGATCCGGCCGCGGGAGCGACCCTTGGCGGTCGTGGAGCCAAGGTCAAGCAGTTCCGCCAGTTCACCGACGAGTCCGCCGATGTCGGCAGTCCACTGCACGGCGAGCGCGGCGGGCGTGCCGGCGGCCGACAGTTCCACCGCCTTGGAGACGAGCCGCGCCTCCTCGACCCGCAGGCGTTCGTCGCGGCCAGGACCCCTGCGGCCCTTGAGCCACGCGGTGAAGGGCTCCGGCCAGGTGAGTTGCCGTTCGCGGGCCGCCGCCTCGTCAGCGGCCTCCGCGATGCCCTGGATGGCGGCGAGGTCGCGGGCGCTGGCCCGCAGTTCGAGCAGCCGATCATCGCCGTCGGCCCGCGCCGTGGCGGCGAACCGCAGGCTGCCTCCCGACACGCGGACATCGGGCCGCACCAAAAGCCCTCCCGGCAGGCCGCGCGACGCGGCCGCCAGATCGACGTCGAGCGCTACCGTGAAATCCTCGCCGACGATCTCCTCGGCCCAGCGGCGGAGATCATCTCGCGGGAGCCGCAGGCCACCCGACGCCTCCGCACGAAACATCGGAGATGTGGCGGCGAACCGGCGCACCATGATCCGCCCCGACTCGATTAAAAACTCAAAAGGGATCGCACACCGTTCGATCGAGAACCGCTCGTCGAGCGCGACGGAATCGCAGACTGCCAGCTGGTCGATCGTCGCTTCTCCCTGCACGTGTCGTCCCGCTGTGTCTTCGGTAACGTCGAGCCGCAGGTCGGCGATGCCATCGAGCACGTGCGACAGACCAAACCTCGTGGCGACCACGCTCGACGCGCCCAGCGGCAGCTTGTGCGCGGCCACGGTCACCGTCCGCGCGCCGTTGGCGGCAACGGCCGGCGACGAGAGCGACCAGCCACCGTCGCGGACGAGCACGGCCGCAGCCGCTGCGGGAATCGTCGAGCGGTCGAGCCGCACAGGCTCGGCGGTCGCGGCGGTCGGCGCAGCCGCCGCGGAAGCGGTGAGTGGACGGTCGGAGTGCCGTAGCCGTCCCGCGGCGGTCCAGCCTGAAACCAGGCCATCGGCCCGCAGCGTACCCGCGGCAATCACGTCGGTGAGCCGCCAGGCGTCACTGCGGACGACGTCGCTGAACTCCACCGTCGCCCCTAAGACCTCGAGTTCGAAGGCCGGCGCGTGGCCGGTCGACGCGAGCCAGGTGGCGAGGATGTCCTCGAGGGAGCTGCCGTCGCTGCGCACCTCGATGAGCGCCTCCGGCTCGATCAGCCTCACAGTGCCGAGGTTCGACCGGTCGATCGCGAGCCGCAGGATCCCGCGGTCGATCACGATCCGCGGCACGATCACCACCGCGCGGCCGGCGCGGTCGCGGAGCACGACGTCGCGATACTCGATGCCGTCCAGCCAGCCCCACGTGGCGCCGGTGCTCGTGATGCTGCCGTCGATGCCGGAAAATGCCACCGCCAGTGGCCGATCGCGGAGGGGCGTGTGCACCAGCGCCGCCGGAGCAAGCCAGGCAGCCACGCCGAGGGCCGCCAAGGCGACCAGCGCAGAGGCGACCCAGTGCCGCCGAGGCCGCTCGTCCCTGCCGTGACGGATGTGTCGCCTCGCCATGGGCGGAGTATAGAAGTGGTGGCTCATCACCGCGAAGGCGGGATTCCGCGGATCTCAAGCTGCGCGAGGTCCTCCGGCGTGTCGATGTCGATGAACGACCCGAGATCTGGGTCAACCGCCATGATCTCCTTCGCCGCGACGAGCCGCACCGCCGCAGGATCACTCGCCGTCAAGCGGTCGAGCAGGGCCCGCACTCCGCCCCCCACAGCGACCGTGGCCTCGATCGACCCAAGCAGGTCGCACGCCAGCACCGACACGAGCACCTGCCGATGACCATCGACAAGCGGCACGACGACCCGGGCGGCCGACGAGCGGGCTAACTTGAGAAGCAGCTGCACGACCGAAGCCGAGAGGAGCGGGGCGTCGCAGGAGGTCACAAACGCAAAGCGAGGCGGTGGCTGACGGCCCACAGCCTGCCGCAAGCCGTCGCGGAGCCCCGCGAGCGGTCCACCGGCGGGACTCGCATCCCGCACAATCTCGATTTCAAACTCGGTCTCAACCTCGGCCGGCAGCCCGGGCAACGGCTGCCCCGCGGCCGCCACCACGAGCACCCGCGGCACGACCGATCCGACGGCGCGGCAGACCCGCTCCAGACATGTCGCGCCGCCGACCACGAGCCCCGCCTTACCGGCGGGACCGAGATTCAGCCTTGCCAGCCGCCGCGAGCCACCCCCTGCGAGCACGATGCCGACCGCGTCTAACTGCATCCTTCTCCTCCGCGCACAAGCGGCGTCCGAGCGTCAACGCGACAATCGTATCGCGAGCGGCCCGAACTACCGCACTTCTCCACCGGCACGCGTGGGGTGTCCGGTCGCTCGCGGACCGCGGCGTGGGCAGCGGCTTGCCCCCGGGGAGTCGCTCGCGAACCATGCTCGTAGGAATCCGACCGCGACGGCGGTCTCTGGTCCACGGCACCTTGGATGCCAGGTCGCCACACGGTCCGACGCAGGTCGGGCCCGGGAGGATTTGGATGGTGTCCATCGCCGAGCCGGCAGTGGTGACGGTGCAGACCCTCTCGCTCGAAGCGGTGCGATCGCTGCTCGTGCCGCACCCGGCCCCCTGCCTGTCGCTCTATCTCCCCACACACCGCAATGTGCCTGACAACACCGTCGACCTGCCGTCGTTCAAGCATCTCGTCGGTGGGTTCGAGATAGCGCTCTCGGCGTCGCAGCCGCGGGACGAGATCGAGCGGCTCGTGCGGCCCTTCCACCTGCTCGCCAGCGACGTCCGGTTCTGGCAGCACACCCGCGACGGCCTCGCGGTGCTTGCTAGCGACGGGAAGGCCCGCGTGTTTCTCCTGCAGCGAAGCGTGCAGCCGCTGGCGGTCGTGAGGAGCCGCTTCCACCTGATGCCGCTGGTGCGGATCGCGTCGAGCCTCGAACGCTGCCACGTGCTCGCGCTCACCAGCCGCGAGGCCCGTGTCTTCGAGGGCACGGTGTGGCACGACACGACGGGCGCCGCGCTCGACCGCCTCGACCAGTTGGAGCTTGTCTCGCTGCCCGGCCACGAGCCGAACGAGGTCCTCAAGCGCACCGACGTCGTCGACGCGGAGACCTTTCAGCCGCACCGCGTGGAGCGGGGCCTGGGCCCGGCCGGGATGGCGGGCACCACCGCCGTGCACGGTGGCGCGGGCGCTAGGCAGGACGACATCGACGATGACACGGAGATCTTCCTACGACACGTCGATCAGGTGGTCCGCGAACAGGTATCGCATCCGACCGGGTTGCCGCTGGTGCTCGTGGCGGGATCGCGGGTGTCTGCGACGTTCCGGGGCCTCTCCAGGAATGATCTGCTTCTGGATGACCACGTCGCCAAGGATCCCCACCTCATGAGCCGCGCCGAACTTGCAGCCGCGGTGACGCCCCTGTTTGTGGCGACGGCACAGGCACGGATCGCCCGCGAGCTTCACAGCTTCAGCCATGCCCGCGACCATGACCTCGCTGCCGGTGACCTCACTGACATCGGCCGGGCAGCCGTGGCCGGCCGCGTGGCCACGCTCCTGCTCGAGTCGGATCGGTTCGAACTGGGCCATTTCGACCGCGGCACCGGCACGATCGAGTTCAACGGTGTAGCGACCGCCGAACCCTCCCGCTCAGTCGGCCGGGCCCTTGATACCGAAGACCTCTTCGGCGCCTTAGCCGAAACCGTGCTTCTCCACGGTGGCATGATCATGGCGCTGCCGCGGATCGCCATGCCCACCGAGAGCGGCGCGGCCGCGATCTACCGCTACTGATACGGCTCACCCATGAGCCTCGCGCGGCCTCGACGGTTCTGGCCCGCGATACGAGAAGGGGGTGCCCCTCCCACGTCGCCGGGCTATGGGAGCAAGCGAAGCCAGGGATGGCGAAGCGCCGCGGACATGCAGAGAGCGACGGCCCGGACGGCCGTCGCGAACGTCCGAAGACGTGGGAGGGGCATCCCCGACCCACCACGCCTGCGGCTCACATGTGATCCGTATGAGACGGCTCACTGCCCTACCGCGCAGAGAGCGACGCTATCTGACTCGGAAAGAAGCCCTCAGGACTCCACCGCCGGCCGGCGTTTACACTTCCTGGATGCCGTTTGTGCCCGATCCGCTGTTTGCCGCCTGCCCTGATCGCCGCGGCACCGGCTCCGAGAAATGGGACCGCTACGCAGGCCGCGAGGTGCTGCCGATGTGGGTGGCCGACATGGATTTCCGCACGCCGGCGGAGGTGCTCGAGGCGATCGAGTGCCGCGTCGACCACGGCGTCTTCGGCTACACGCATGAACCCCCGGGCTTTGCGCCGGCACTCGCTGCCCACCTCGAGCGCCGCCACGGCTGGCTCGTCGATCCCGCGCGGATTCTGGCCACGCCCGGCGTCGTCACCGGGCTTGCGGTCACGGCCCGGCTGCTCACCGCACCCGAGGACGAGATCCTCACGTTCACGCCGGTCTATCCGCCATTCCTCACGCTCCCGGGCCTCGCGGGCCGGCGGTGCGTCCGCGTGCCGCTGGCACACTCCACTGAGGCATGGCGGATCGACTGGAATGGGCTTGAAAGAGCCGCGTCGCCCAGATCAAAACTCTTCTGGCTCTGCCACCCGCACAACCCGACGGGCACCGTGTTTGACCGTGCAGAACTTCTGCAGCTTGCAGACTTCACCGTCCGCCATGGCCTCACGGTGGTGAGCGACGAAATCTGGTCGGATCTCCTGCTCGACGAGGACCACGGCGGCCAGCGTCACATTCCCTTTGCAAGCCTCGACCATCCTGCGGCCGCAACGGCGGTCACGCTCGTGGCCCCTTCGAAGACCTGGAACCTCGCGGGGCTCGGTTGTGCCGCGGCGATCGTGCCCGAGCCCGATATGCGTTGCCGGTGGCGGATCGCCGGCGGCGGCCTCGTGCCGATGGTCAATCCACTCGGCTACGCGGCAGCCGAGGCGGCCTGGACGCACGGCGACCCTTGGCGATTGCGGCTGATCGCGGTCCTTCGCCACCACCGAACGCTCGTACAAGAGGCGGTCGCGGCCATTCCGGGGCTGTCGTGCGTGCCCGCCGAGGCGACCTACCTCGCATGGATTGACTGCCGCGGCACGGGTGTAAATGACCCGCAGGCCGCCTGCGAGGCGGCGGGGCTCGGCCCGTCGGACGGCCGCGAGTTTGGCGCGCCGGGATTTATCCGCATGAACACGGCCTGCCCGACTGACCGACTCGTGGAAGCGCTCCGCCGGCTGAAGCAGGCCTTCGCGCCGACGTGAACCTCAGAGCGCATCAGCTTTTGGTCGAGCGGCGAGATGGCACCTTGGAGGAGGGAGGCAAGGGGGTCGGCGATCCACGGAAGTTCGATGCGCTCGAGAGCGGTGTGGAGCGGGGCGGGGCGGGGTGCCACCCGCATTCCCCGCGCTTGCGATTGGGGCTTCCTGACGGGAGGCACTTCCTCCCGATCGTGAGGAGCCGGGGGTGGCACGCGCAGACGCCGGGGAATGTTTGCGACTCACGAGCGACGCAAAGTCGGCCAAGCGGGCATCCTGTAGCAAAATCCCCCGGCGGCGAGCATGCCACCG
>JBBDNW010000235.1:0-11735 GCA_040877375.1 Pirellulales bacterium
GTGGAGGGCGTCTTCCCCGCGCTCGCGCTTGGGGCTTCCTGTCGGGAGGTGGTCAAACGAGGTGCGTGCTGGCGGGAAAAGGCTGCGGTGCGTGGCACGTGGCATTGGAACTGGCGGCGAAGAGTTGCCGGAGCAGGCTGACGCGCCGCTGCAGGATCGCGAGCGAACGGGCTGCGGTCTCCGCGCGGGCGAAGACCGTGAGGATCGGCGCCCCCGGCGGGATCAGATTGTCGGGTCGCGGGATGTCGGCGATCGCCGACTCGCCGTCGGCGTCTGACCACTCTGCCGTCGCTGACTCGAGCCAGCCCGCCGGAATCACGACATCGCCTCGGCTGCGGGAGGCGAAGACGACCGCCTTCGACCAGTTCGTCTGTCCGCGAGCGGCTTCATGCCGACCTCGTAACGGGCCCGCCCAGTCGCACGCGGCGAGATGGGCGGCGGCGAGCGACTCGCCGGTGGCACGCTCCACAAGTTCCATGGAGGCGGTGGGCCTGGGATTCACCTCAATCACGTGCACGTCGCCGCGGGCGTCGATCACCACGTCGATGTTGAACAGGCCGACGAGTCCGAAGGTCGCGGCTAGCGCCACGCCCAGCCGCTCGAGCGTTGCACGGAGCGGGGCGTTGACACATTCAAGTGGCACGCCGACCGATCCGCAGTAGGCGAATGGACGTGCGCCGCACCACCGTCTGCCGACGAGTTGGTGACTCGTGCCAATCAGCCGGCAGCCATGAGGACCGGCCACGAAGGCCGCCGAACACGGATCGCCGGCGATGAACCGCTGCCAGACGCGGCCGACGGTGGTCTGCGCCGTGCCGCCGCGCCATCGCGAAATGCCCCGTCCTCCCGCGCTCGCGATCGGCTTCACGACAAACGAGCCGTCGTGCGGCAGGCCGACCGGATCGGCGAACGTCTCGGGAAATAATCCGCCCGCGGTGCGGATCACGGCAGCGAGGCGGCTGGGATCGCGGACCACCGTCACCGATGCTGCCGAACAACCGGCGACCGGCCGCTCGCGGGCGATCGCCTTGATGATCTCGGGATGATTCTCGATCGCACCGGTGTAGACACACGGTCCCGGTGGGCACGCGGCGATTGCCACCGGTAGCCCGTGCGGATAGCCCAGGCCAGCCGGCATGCGGATCACATCGACCGCGGCGCGTTGGAGGTCGACGTCGCCAAACAGGTCGGCCGCGTAGACGGCCCAGCCGGCACGACAGGCCGACTCCGCAAACGCTCTCGTGCTGGCACCCACGACAGTGACGGCTGGCCGGTCACACAGGCGTGGGACAGAGAGGCGGCGGGCGTCGTGCATGGTCGCGCGGCCGGGGGGCCGCTCCTCTGCGAAATCCTTGTTAAAAATCACGGCCATGGTATTCTCTCGGGCCGTTTCACGCGTTTACAGTTCTCATTCCTATATTTGGAGAAGTCGTCTATGTCGATGTTTATTGGCGAGGCTTTGAGCGGCGAAGGCAATGAGATCGCCCACATCGATCTTCTGATCGGCAGCAAGGACGGTCCGGTCGGCGTGGCCTTTGCCAATGCGCTGGCCCGACAGAGCGAGGGACACTCCAATCTCCTCGCCGTGCTCACGCCCAACCTCGCCATCAAGCCGGCGACGGTGATGATCACGAAGGTCACGATCAAGGGTGCGAAGCAGGCCGTGCAAATGTTTGGCCCGGCGCAGGCTGCCGTCGCCAAGGCTGTCGCCGACAGTGTGGCCTCGGGCGTGATCCCGAAGAGCGATGCCGAGAACCTCGTCATCGTATGCGGCGTGTTTATCCACTGGCTCGCCGCGGACGACAAGAAGATCTACGAATACAACTACAAGGCCACCGTGGACGCGATCTCCAACGCCATGAAGGGCAAGCCGACCGTCGATGAGATGCTCGCCGGCAAGGACGCAGCCGCACATCCGTTCCGCGGGTTCTAGGTTCCAGGCTGGCGGAGCCTCCAGGGCTCTCGTCGGCGTGGGTAGCCGGGGGAACCCACGGGTTTCCCCGCTACCTGACGCCCGCCCCTCCCGGCGGGCGTTTTTTTGCGCTCGTGGCCCCAAGTGACGCGACCCATGCCGAAAAAGATCCTCATCCAACTCGACTGCGATCCGCAGCCGAGCACCTTTGACGCGGTAGTCGCCGTCGACGCGGGAGCCGATGTGCTTCTGAGGCATGGCGGCGTGACCGTCGACAACGTCGTGTCGCTCGTGCATGGCGGCATGTTCACCCGTGGCGGCGCTGATCTGGCATCGACGGCGATCTTCATCGGCGGTTCCGACGTCACGGTCGCCGAGGCGGTGGCTGAGCGGGTGCGGTCGACATTTTTCGGGCCGGTGCGGCTCGGGGTGCTCGTCGACCCATCAGGCGCCAACACCACGGCGAGCGCCGCGGTGGTCGCCGCAGGTCGTCACGTCGCGCTGGTGCCGGGCACCGCCGCGGCGTGCCGGGCGGTCGTGCTCGGTGGCACTGGGCCCGTCGGCCAGCGGGTGGCGCGGCTGCTCGCCCTCAAGGGTGCCCACGTGACGGTGGTTTCACGGTCCCGAGCCAAGGCCGAACAAGTCGTGCAGCGGATCGTCGATCGCATGCCCGCGCACCAATCGCGGCTGGAGGCGATTGAGCACCACGGGGGATGCCTCGCCGGCTCCGCGATCGCCAGGGTGATCTCTGAGGCCGACATAATCGTCGCCGCCGGCGCCGCCGGGACGACGCTCCTCGATGCGGCCGGCCGTGCAGCTGCTGCGTCGGCTCGCGTTCTCATCGACCTCAATGCGGTACCCCCCGCTGGTATCGAGGGCATCGCTGCCGGCGACAAGGCCAGGGCGGAGGGGGGGGCAGTCGTCTACGGGGCACTGGGCGTGGGTGGCACCAAGATGAAGATCCACAAGGCGGCCATCGGCCGCATCTTCGCGGCGAATGATGCGTTTCTCGACGCCGAGGAACTGCTCGCAATCGGCGAGGAGTTGGAGTCGGGCCGAGAGAGCTCGGCTCGCTAACGAGGGTCGGTCACCAGCCGTGAGCAACAGACGGGCGTCAACGCTTAGGACGCGGTGTCCCCAGAACCATCACGACGATCATCAGGATGGCCGCACCGACCAGCAGGAGGAGGATATTGCGGCGGCCCCGCCGGATGCGGCGGTCCTCGTCGTTGAGCCGGCGGAGTTCGATCGTGTTGGCGCCATGGCCCACCGTTTTCACCGGCTCCTGAAACCGGAGTTCAACGGTCGGCATCGTCGCCGTTTCCACGGGCTGGAGGGTCGTCGTCGCGAGCGTCGCGACGGGCTCATCGGCCGGCGGCGGCGTGGACGGTTTGACCGCGACCGGCTGCGGTGCGGGGCCGGCTACGGGTGGTGCCGGTGGGGCGAGCTGCGGCACCGGTACGATCAACGTGCCGGCGCACAGCGGGCAGCAGGCGGATTGCCCGGCCATGCCAGGGGAGGCCGCGATGTGTCCGAAGCATATTGGGCATGCGATCACGAACAGGCCACCGGGAGCGGGCCTGCTGGCGGTGTCGATGTCGTTCATAGCGTCTTTCTCACGGAGTCGGCATCCACCGCAGTCCTCAAGTGTCGACCGGCGAGGAGGTCGATCAAGCCGGGCAGGAAACGGGCCGCGACCGCGAAGCCCCTGGCCTGCCAGCCTGGGGTGATCTCGCGTCGCCTCCGCTCCATTGCGTCGGCGATCGCCGCGGCCGCACGTTCCGCTGACATCCGCCGGCCCCGCGACCAGGGCGGACGCTGGCCGACGACAAGCGCGTCCCAAAACTCCGAGGCCGTCGGCCCGAGGTTGACCAGCAGCACGTCGATGCCGTCGGCTGCGAGTTCCATCCGCAGCGTGTCGGCCAGGGATCGCAGTGCCGCCTTCGCCGCGCAGTATTCGCCGTGCAGCGGCAGCGGATGAAGGCCGAGGATCGAGCCCACGAATACGACGATGGGATCATCACCCACGGCGAGATCAGGCAGGCTTTGACGCGTGAGTTCGGCGGGGGCCACGAGGTCGAGGTCAATGATTCGCGCGAACGTCTCCGCCGTCAGTTCACGAAATCGGCCGATCGCGCCGCCGCCGGCGGCGGCCACGACCGCATCGAGTCCCCCGAGACGGTCCGTAGCGGCCGCCACGAGCCGGACCCGGAAGGCGGGGTCGCAGATGTCTCCGGCCTCGTGGATGATGCGGCCGCCGCCGGTCGGGGCTGCGGCGAGTTGTTCCAGCCGCTCTGCGCGGCGGGCCGTTGCAAGCACAGAGGCGCCGCGACGAGCCAGTTCCAGCGCCGTCGCCCGGCCGACGCCCGACGACGCGCCCGTCACGATCACCCGTTGGCCGGCGAGCCGCCGGCGGCTGATTCTCATGGCGTCACTGCGGTGCGGCGGCGCCCGCCGCATGGTCGTGTGGGTCGTGGCCAGCGCTGAGATCGCCTTCGCCAGCCGGGTGGACATGCGGATGCACGACCGCTTCGTCGCTGCCGATCCTGCCGAGGAGTGCCGCTGGAATGCGGCAGTGCACGACGACGCGCTCGTCCGTGAACCGTCGCGAGAGCACTTCGCCATGCCTCCCAAGCCAGGCGAGCAGGCGGCCGTTGCCGGGGTCCGTCTCGACGTCGACGTCGCGGAACCCGCGGCCCAGGCAGTCGCTCGTGGCTTGCGCGAGCGCTGAGAGACCCTCACCCGATCGCGCGGAGATGGCAATCGCGTGTGGATACCTCGCCAACAGGCGGTCCCGAGAGACCCGGTCGGGAAGCACGTCGATCTTGTTGAGCACCAGGATCGCATCCTTCTCCTCGACGCCCAGTTCCTCGAGCACGCCACGGACCGCGGCGATCTGCGCGTCGACGAGCGGGCTCGACGCGTCGGCCACGTGCAGCAGCAGATCGGCCTGTCGCGTCTCCTCGAGCGTCGCCTTGAAGCTTGCGATCAGCCGATGGGGAAGGTCACGGATGAAGCCGACGGTGTCGCTGAGGAGCACCGGCCCCCAGCCCGGTAGCCGCCACCGCCGCGTCCGCGTGTCGAGCGTGGCGAAGAGTTTGTTCTCGGCCAGTTCGTCAGCGCCGGTGAGCGTGTTGAGGAGCGTGCTCTTGCCCGCGTTGGTATAGCCAACGAGCGAGACCGTCATGCGGTCGTGGCGGGCGGCCACCTGCCGTTCGCGACGGCCATGGATCTCGGTGAGTTCCGCCTTCAGATCGTGGATTCGTTTTTCGACGAGCCGGCGGTCGACCTCCAGTTGCTTCTCACCCGGGCCGCGCATACCGATGCCCATTTTGAGACGGGATAGATGCGTCCACATCTGCTTAAGCCGCGGGAGGGAGTATTCGAGTTGGGCGAGTTCGACCGCGAGCCGGGCTTCGTAGGTACGGGCCCGGGCCGCGAAGATGTCGAGGATCACTTCCGAACGGTCGACGACTTTGACCTCCAGCTCACGCTCGAGATTCCGGGTCTGGGCCGGCGACAGGTCGTTGTCGAATATCACGACGTCGGCGTCGTGCCGTGCCAACAGGGCCGCGAGTTCTGCGACCTTGCCCTTGCCGAGATAGGTCGTCTGGTCGGGTCGCTCCCGCCGCTGCGTGAGCTCGGCCATCACCTTCGTGCCCGCGGTCGCCGCGAGGCCGGCGAGCTCGTCGAGTGGATGCTCGGGATCGACCGGCGGCTCGAGAAACACGCCCACGAGCACGGCCCGCTCGCTCTGCCCACCCGTCCGGCTCCGTTCCTTCATTCGTCATCCTCGCGTGGTTCATCCCCGCCCGCCAACTGCCGGCAACTTTCCCATCGCCGGGTGTTGAGCAGGCCGTCGGCGACTGCGTCTTTGACGGCGCAGCCCGCCTCGTGGTCGTGCGTGCAATCGGGAAAGCGGCAGAGGTTGGCGATCGGCCGCAGGTCGCGGAATGCGCTGGGCACCTCGGCCGGCACCAGTTGCCACGGCTGGAACTGCCGCACGCCCGGCGTATCGACGAAGCAGCCGCCGAAGCGATGCGGCAGGAGCCGCGCCGTCGTCGTGGTGTGGCGGCCCTTTTGGTTGTCGCGACTCACTTCCGCGACATGAAGCCGCAAGCCGGGGTCGAGTGCATTGATGAGCGACGATTTGCCGACGCCGCTCTGCCCCACGACGGCGGTTACGCGGCCGGTCAGTTCGGCGGCAAGGCGGCCGATTCCCATGCCAGTGGCCGCCGAGCAGAGGATCACCGGATAGCCCATCCGGGCGAACACGCCTGCCAGCGGCACCAGCGCCGCGGCGCCGGTGAGGTCGACTTTATTGATGCACACGAGCGGACGGATTCCCGATGCCTCGGCCGCGACGATGAGCCGGTCGACGAGCCCAGGCTTGAGTCCCGGCTGCGCCGCGCTGCCTACGATCATCACCTGGTCGACATTGGCGACGATCACGTGGCGGCGGCCGCGGCTGTCGCGCGAGAGCGAACTCCGCCGGGGTTCGATTGATTGAATCGCTCCCTCGTCGCCCACGCGGACCCAGTCACCCGCCGCGAGCGGATGCCGCTGGTCGGTGGCCACGGTCCGGAGGATGCGCCGCATCGTGCAGCGAAGCTCCTGGCCGTTGGCGGCCCGTACGACACTTTCCAGCCCGTGCACGTGGAGCACCTGCCCGCGCCACGTCGTGCCGGCGGCCGGCTCGACGGACAGACCATCGGTTCCCTCCTCGGCTAGGCCATGGGCCATCACGGTGCGCTTGCGGGTGAGGTCGCCTTTGCCGGAGATGCGTTCCGACGAGGCGTGATCGACTGCGGTGTCGGGGTCGCCGCCGACGGAACGCGTGAGATCCCCAGTGCGTCGGCGCGTCGAGCGGTTCTTGCGGAACTCGACGCGGAGCTTGTGGGGTTTTGTCATGCAGTGGGCAGGTGTCAAATCGATTGGCGGCGCGAACGCGGCGGCGGATTCGCCCCGTCCGCCGAGCCGTGTTCGAGCCCGGCCGAGCTGAGCAGTGAGCGGCCGAAGATGTTGTCCCCCACTGACTTTTGTTCGATGACTTCGGTGGCGCCCAGCCTGGCGGGCTCGTAGGCGATCTCGAATGCGTGCTTGGCGACGGTGAGTTTGTCGCCCGGCTGGAGCCGCTGTTCGGTGACCCGCGTGCCGTTGACCTTCGTGCCGTTACTGCTCCGCAGGTCGGTCACGGTCCAGTAGCCGTCGGTGAGCGTCAGTTCACAGTGGATGCCGGAGACGTTGGGAAACCGCAGGACGATGTCGGCACTCTCCCGACGGCCAATCTTGAGCGACGGCTTGAGCAGGGGAATGGGGTCGCCACCACCGATCGGAAGAAGTTCACCGTACATCAGCAGCCCCCCCTGGAGGACTTCATAAACAAAAGATGAAAGATTCACAGAAAAGAGCGTACGGGAGGGTTTTTTGGCGGTCAAGACGACGGTTGGAGTACAATCCCTGGCGAAGCGACTGGAGTGGACCGGGTGATCGCCGGCCACGGCCTGCCCTGCGGTTTCGGCCGCAGCGGTTGGCTATGGCGGGAGGAAAGTCCGGGCTCCACGGGGCACGATGGTGGGTAACGCCCACCGGCCGCAAGGTCAGGGACAGTGCCACAGAAAGCAAACCGCCGGCGGAGCCCGTCTCCGCAGGTAAGGGTGAAACGGTGAGGTAAGAGCTCACCAGCAGGCCGGGCGACCGGTCTGGCTCGGCAAACCCCATCGGGAGCAAGGCCAAGCAGGAAGAAGTTCGTTGCCGCTCCTTCGGGCGCGGCCGCGGCGCGAGGCGGCCCGTCTCGCACCCGCTTCCGGGTCGGCTGCTAGAGGCCCCGAGCAATCGGGGTCGTAGAGAAATGGTCGCCGGCCGTCGCGATTTCGCGGCGGCGACAGAACCCGGCTTACAGGTCCGCTCCAGTTCGCTTCGTCTTCGCCGCACCGGCGGCCGCCAGAGCGCCGGCGTCGCGGCGGCCCGCGAGATCCCGCCCCTCCTGCTCGTCGAGGAGTTTGACGAGTTTGGAGATGCACAGGGTGTTGACGCTCACCCGCATCTGTCCCGCCTCGCTTTTGAGCGTTTCATGGAGCGAACGGGGCATTCGCACGGTCACGACCCGCTGCGTCTCCCGCTGGGACTGACTGTCCTGCTGTCGGGCCCGCAGGCCGTCGAGCATCTCCCTGATCCGAGCATACTGGGGGGAACACTCAAACCGCATCAGGGCGTCGGGATCGGAAAAGGTCCGCCGCACGATCCCTTCGACCCCCAGCACCTCGCGGAAGAAGACCACCCACTCCGGCTCCATGGCATGGAGCCGCTCGGCCACCTGCAGCACTGCGGTGGCGGCGTGGGTGTCGGCCTGGGGCGGGCGGGTGGCTTTGGTCGGCATGTCGGCGGGTCCTTTTCCAACTGGTCCGTGGGCGGCGGCGGATGCCGGTCGCTCGTCGCGGCCCCCGCACTCCCGGGGGCTTTTTTCTTTCGCAACGGGGAACTCTTAGCGAGCGGTCAAGCGATAGCACGAAGTGCTTGCACAGCAACGACTTGCAGTCACTCGCAAGGAGCTGTCTTCTTTTTGGGCACAGCTGCCAGCACGGAGGGCACTGGGGTCACTGCTCGTTTTTGAGGCAGCGCCCTTGAGTCGCATTTCCCAAATGTCCGGGTCGTGCGGGCCGCAAAAACCCCGCTCAAGAACCGGTGCGACCCGGTTCGGTCTCCGCCGTCCGCTCGATTTCCCCGGCGATTTCGGCCGCCACATCCAAAGCCGTGACCGACTGGAGGCCTCGCCAGGCAGGCACCCCGTTGACCTCCACAACAACGGCCCGTCCGTCGGCCGTTGGCAGGAGGTCGATTCCGGCGATGGTCGCCCCGACGGCCGCTGCGGACCGAACCGCCAGGTCGATCCAGGCAGCCGGCGGCGTAACCGCTTCCGGATGCGCCCCGCGCGAGATGTTCGTCCGCCAATCACCACCGGCGGCCACCCGCTTCATGGAGAAGGTGCGATTCCCCACCACGAGAATCCGGACGTCCCAGCCGGGATGGCCGACAAACTCCTGGAGGTAGGCGATGCCCCCCTCGGCCGAGGGCAGAAGGGCGGCCGCCTCGGCGGCCGACGTCACCCGTGTGAGTCCCCGGCCGCGCGAGCCGAAGATCGGCTTGGCCACGCATTCGCGGCCCAGTTCTACCCAGGCGCGCGCCGCGGCGGCCGCATCCTGGACGACCACCGTCCGCGGAATCGGAATGCCCGCCTGCGCGAGGACAGCCAGCGAGAGATATTTGTCGATCGCGATTTCGAGGGCCCGGGGTGGGTTGATCACGGGAACGCCTCGGGCCGCCAGTTGGCCGAGCGCGTCCATCCGGAAGATCACGTCCTCCAGCCGATTCGCTGCCGCCGGGGCGCCGGGCATTCCCCGGACGACGATCGCGTCTGCACCGGCGAGGTCCTCGGGACCAAACGACGTGCCCGTCGTGCCGACGCCGGCCGTCACCTCGGCCCAGCGGATGACCGCAACGTGATGGCCGCGCTGGCGGAGCGCGTCTGCGAGCCGATCGACGTGCCAGCCACCGGGTTCACCGAGTATCGCGACCCGCATGGCGTTACGAATCCAGCCGGCCGGTCGTCAGAGCCGCCGGCGTGGTGAATGACCGCTCCACGATTTCGGGATCGAGGCCCCCGAATCGGTGTCGCCGACCTGTGTCGAGGTTGACAAACTCGATGACGGCTGGCGCGAAAAGCGCCGGATCGAGCGCGTAGAAATCATGTCCGGCGCGGGCGAAGAGCGCAAGGAATGGCTCCCCATACGACGCCGATCCACGGCTCACGCTCCGCGGCCCGATCTCCGCGAGGCTGGCGTCGTCGCCGGTCACCTCCAGCACCACATGCCCGCCATAGAGGATCGCGTCGTTGGTGCGGCCGATTGCGACCAGGTCGTCGTCGGGCACCGGCGGCAGCGGTGCGATGCCGCGGCCGGCCACGATCCGCGACAGATCGAAATGCTCCTCGTGCAGTTTGTGGAGCGCCGTCTCCAGCGATCGCGCCACCACCTGCAGGCTCCCGGCAATGCTTGCCGTGCGGGCCGCGAGCAAAATCAGGTGCGTCGGGTCGACCCCCGCATCTGCCGCCAGTGTCGCGCACACCTCGTCGGGGGGCAGCTGAGACGTCTCCAGCAGGCCGACCGCGACCGCGGCGCGTTCCCGGAAGCCGATCGTGTCGAAGACCGCCTCACGACCGATTGCGGCGCGGATCGGGCCGCTCGCCATCGCGAAGTAGCCAGGGGTCGACACCTTCCAGCCCGCGTATTGTGCCGCCAGGCAGGCCTCGACCGGACGCTTGCTCGAGACCACGACGGCAGGCCACGGGCAGTCATCCCAGAGTCCGGCAAACGCCGCGCCCACGGTGGCCACCGGCACGACCACCACGTCGGCGAGTCCACCCAGAGCGGCCCGCGCCATCAGGAGGCCGGCCTCGATGCCGCCGGGCTGCTTCACGCCGCAGTCAAGCACCTGCACGCCGCCACGGTCGTGGCACACGCCGCCGATCTCCGCGGCCCGCTCAACGCACGGCCCCACGAGATCAAACGCTGTTTGATTCAAGGACATGCCGCCCGCTCCCAGATGGCTGACTGACCGAGGCATTCGTCCACCGACACCCGGAGCGCGGCTGTCAGAGCGTGGCCGCTTGAGGCGAGCGCCGCGTCGAGCTCGGTCCCGATCCAACGGGCGATCCACTCCGCGGTGGTATTGGCCGCCGGCAGGAGCACGCACTCGTCGGCCGGGAATACCCAGCGGCGTTGGTTCTTGAAGGTGACCGTCACCTCATTACCGCCCAGCGGTCCCGGTGCGGTGGCCACCGTGAGCCAGAGGTTGGCGGTCGGCAGGAGCATTTTGTGGTCGAGGCCCGCGAGGATCGCGGTCACCGCGTCGCGGAGGGCGATGAAGTCGACCACCATGCCGTGTGGGTCGGGTCGGCCCTCGACGTCGACGCCGACGGTCCAGTTGTGGCCGTGGACGGGTTCGCAGATGTCGTCGGTGAGCGTGATGAAGTGGCCCGCACAGAAGACATGCACTGCCTTCCGCAGCCGGACCTCGTAATGATCGTTCATGAGAGAGGAGTCGCACCGGGAAGTGGGGGCGTGGCGAAGGGCAGAAAGGGCCGCAGCCGGCCGTCCCGCAGCAGAATATAGAGGGTGGCGGCGATCATGTCGGCGGTCGTGCCGGGGTTGAGCCGCTGCGGTGTCCGTAGGCTCGCGTCGAACCCGGCCAGGGCGGCGGTCCAGCGGTCGGGAGGTGTGGCGAGCACGGCGGCCGCTCGCGTGGAGACATCTTTGGCCACGACGGCACCATGTCGCCGGGCGATGAGCGAATCGGGAACGCGGGCGAGTTGTCGGAGATGGCAGTGGACGATCGCCTCTAGGAGCGGCTCGCCCGTCGCAAGGACGGCGAGGAGATCCTGCACCGGGCCTCTGAACAAAGGCCCGAAGCCGAGGGCCCAGAGCCGGGCGATCTGATCACGGTCGGCAGCGAGTCGCATCGCGGCCTGGATATCGTCGGGCGGCGGCCCCGCGACATCCCACTTGTCGGCGGTCCCCATGCCGCCGGGCCGAGCGATCGTGATCGCCCGCCAGATGTCGGCCGCGTCGTCCGGGCCGAGGCCCGCGAGCACGTCGTCGACGGCCGCCGCGGTGAGCGGCGTGCCGTCGGGCACCGCCGCGAGCGGCGCCGTCAAGAGCACGATGCCGAGGTTGGCGTTGGTGTCGGCGGCCGGTCGTGCCGCCTCGATCGCGGCGAGGATCGTGCGGCCGAGGGGCTGCTCGGCCGCCCGGTCGAGGGCTGGGCC
>JBBDNW010000236.1:0-11708 GCA_040877375.1 Pirellulales bacterium
GGGGTGGAGGGCGTCTTCCCCGCGCTCGCGCTTGGGGCTTCCTGACGGGAGCGAGGGGGTCGGCCGCGCTCTGGAAGCGGTGCGGTCATTTGCCGCGCAGGGTGTGTGACGGCGTCTCGCCGAACTGGCGGCGATAGAGGCCGGCAAAGCGACCCAGTTCGCAGACCCCGTGGCGGGTGAGAACCCGGGCGACGGTGTCGCGGGCGGGATCACCGTCGCGGAGCGACCGGCGCACGGCGTGAAGAGTCTGCAGCCGAACGAACTGCCGCGGCGCCATTCCATAGGTGTCATGAAACACCCGCGACAGCGTGCGCGGATGGACTCCCGCGGCGAATGCGAGGTCGGCGATCGACCGATGGGCAGATAGATCACCGTCGAGGACCGCGACAACACGCCGCACCACGTCCGTGCGATCGACCCTGGGCCGACCCAGGAGGGCCTTGCCCGATTCCCGTGGGCCAACGCACGACATGGCGGCCGTCATCACGCGGTCCGCCACTTCCGTCTGTGCGACCGCTGACGCCTCGTCGAGCGCTGCTGCCTGCGTCACATGCTCCACAAGTTGCTTGAGACGCCGGACATGCAGCGGATCCGCCCGCAGGACGTGGCTCGTCGTGCCTTGAGGGACGACAGAGTTTTCCGGCAGGGCGATCGAGCACCAGGCGTGCGACCGCTTCTTGACTTGGATACAGAAATCACTGCCTGGCGGGATGACCAACAGGGATCGATCGTCGAGCACTTCTCCGTTGACGACATGCTGATGCGGATCGCCGAGCGGCATGTAGATGAGCGTCCCGTTGTGCGTGTTGCCACCGAAACAGAGATTGCCGCCCCCCTCAAACGCCACCTGCAGCAACAAGGGCCCCACCTGTCGCGCCGTCAGGTGCCAAGCCGGCGTCTCGACGCAGTCGCACGCGAGCCGCAGATTGGCACCCTGGACAGCTTCACCCCAGGCATCGAAATCGTCGAACGTTTTCCGCATATCGATAGATTCCCGCGTCCCGCAGCCCCCGCGGCAATGGGCCATCTTTTTGGCCGAATGAGCATTGCCGAAAAACATCCTGCCAAGTGAAATAGAAGTGTATGAATACGACCCATTCGGGTTATTTACAAGAGGCGGGTCCGTCCGGCCGTCTCACGATCTCGGTGCCACCCTTGGAGTTCATGGCGTGAATCGTCTCCACATCGCGTTGATTCTCGTTGTTCTGACCGCTTCAGCGACGATTGTTCCGGAGGCTCGCGCGCAGCCCGGGAAACAGCCCAACATTCTCGTGATCTGGGGCGATGACATCGGCCAGTTCAACGTGGGTGCGTACAACCACGGCATGATGGGCTACAAGACACCCAACATCGACCGCATTGCCCGCGAGGGGGCGCTGTTCACCGACTGGTATGGCCAGCAGAGCTGCACCGCAGGCCGTGCTGCGTTCATCACCGGCCAGTCACCAATCCGCACGGGGCTCACAAAGGTCGGCCTCCCCGGCGCCCCTGAGGGCATGAAGAAGGAAGACCCGACGATCGCCACGCTCCTGCGGGCGCGGGGCTACATGACCGGTCAGTTCGGGAAGAACCATCTCGGCGACCGCGACGACATGCTGCCGACAGCCCACGGTTTCGACGAGTTTTACGGCAACCTCTACCACCTCAATGCCGAGGAGGAGCCGGAGCATCCCGACTACCCGAAGAACGCCGACTTTAAGCAGAAGTTTGGTCCCCGCGGTGTGATGCACTCCTTCGCCAACGGCAAGATCACCGACACCGGTCCGCTCACGAAGAAGCGGATGGAGACGATCGACGAGGAAGTGAACGAGAAGACGTTCGACTTCATGTCGCGTGCCCGGCAGGCCGACAAGCCGTTCTTCGTCTGGTGGAACTCCACCAAGATGCACATCTTCACGCATTTGAAGGAAGGCGTGGCGGGGAAGACCGGCCTGGGCATCTATGCCGACGGCATGGTCGAGCACGACCGGCAGATCGGTGAAGTGCTCGCCAAGCTCGAGGAACTTGGGCTCGCTGAGAACACGATCGTGATGTACTCGACCGACAACGGCGCTGAGGCCTTCACCTGGCCCGACGGTGGCACGACGATGTTCCGCGGCGAGAAGAACACGCAGTGGGAGGGGGGCTACCGGGTGCCGTGTGCGATCCGCTGGCCCGGCGTCATCAAGCCCGGCACGGTGATCAATGACGTCGGCGCCCACGAGGACATGCTGACCACCCTCGTTGCTGCGGCCGGCGACACGACCGCCAAGACCGACCTCAAGAAGGGCCGCCGCATCGGCGCCCAGACCTACAAGGTGCATCTCGACGGCTACGATCTCGGGCCCGCGCTCAAGGGCGAGGCTGAGTGGCCCCGGAAGGAGTTCATCTATTGGACCGATGACGGCAGCGTGGCGGCCCTCCGCTACGGCAACTGGAAGGCGACGTTTCTCAAGCAAACGGCGCACGGCATGCACGTCTGGCAGCAGCCGTTCGAGGAACTGCGGGCCCCCACGCTCGTCAACCTACGGATGGACCCCTTTGAGCTCGCCCAGGACATCGGCATGGATTATCAGCGCTGGTACCTCGAGCACATGTTCATGATCGCCCCGGCCGGGGCCTACGTGGGCCAGTGGCTGCAGAGTTTCCGCGAGTTTCCGCCCCGGCAGAAGCCGGGCAGTTTCAACCTCGACCGGGTCATGGAAGCGGTTACCGCGGGCCAGGGATCAGGGCGGTAGCGCGAAAAGAGTTGTGGTCGATCGCCGGTCCCAAAAAGCCCGGAGCGCGAGCGATGGGAATACGGCTCGCGACCGTGTCGGCCGCGAGGAGCCGGATGAGGTGGCGGGCGGATTCCCCGCGCTCGCGCTTGGGGCTTCCTGACGGGTGGCGGTGCCGCGGGTGCCGCCCCCAAAAAGCCCGGAGCGCGAGCGATGGGAATACGGCTCACGACCGTGGTGGTGGCGCAAAGCCAGTTCGGGTGGCGGGCGGATTCCCCGCGCTCGCGCTTGGGGCTTCCTGACGGGAGGCAAGGGGGTCGGCGATACACCAAAGTCAGATGTGCTCTAGCCCTCGCCCGGCTCAACCCTCGCCCAGATAGGCGTCGCGGACACGGCGGTCGGCAGCGAGCTCGGTGCCTGTGCCCGAGAGCGTGATCCGTCCCGTCTCGAGCACGTAGCCGCGGGCTGCGAGCTTGAGGGCAGCGCGGGCGTTTTGTTCGACGAGCATCACGGCGATACCTCGCTGCGTGAGCGACGCGATCACGTCAAAGACCTTCGCGACGATCAAGGGTGCCAGGCCGAGCGATGGTTCGTCGAGCAGGAGCAGCCTCGGCCGTCCGACGAGGGCCCGGCCGATGGCCAGCATCTGCTGCTCCCCGCCCGAGAGCGTGCCACCGGGTTGCTCCAGCCGCTCGCCCAGCACCGGAAACAGCTCGCAGGCCTCGTCGATATCGCTGCGGAGCCGGCTGCGGTCGGCCTGCGTGAAGCCGCCCAACTCGAGGTTTTCCCGGACGGTGAGCCGGGGAAAGATCCGGCGGCCCTCCGGAGCATGGCCGATGCCCAGCCGCATGATCTGATGCGGTTTAAGGCCGCCGAGCGGGCCGCCAGCAAACCGAATCCTCCCGGCGCGGGTCGGGACTACACCTGAGATCGCCATCAGGAGCGTCGTCTTGCCGGCGCCGTTAGCGCCGATGAGCGCTACCAACTCACCATCGTCGACGTCGAGCGACACTCGGTCAACGGCCCGAATGGGGCCGTATCCCGCCTCGAGATCACGGATTTCCAACAGCGGCATCGTGGTCACGCCTCCCCGCCCAGATAGGCCTCGATCACCTTCTCGTCGCGGCGGACCTCCGCGGGCGTGCCCTCGGCGATCTTCACGCCGTGGTCGAGCACGGCCACCTTGTCGCTGACCCGCATCACGACATTCATATGGTGCTCGATCAGGAGCACGGTCACGCCCCTGTCCCGGATTCGCTCCACAAGGAAGGCTAGGTCGGTCGTCTCCGCAGGATTCATCCCGGCGGCGGGCTCGTCGAGGAGCAGGAGCAAGGCGCCCGTGGCGAGCGCACGGGCGATCTCCAGCCGCCGCTGATCACCATACGGGAGCTGGCCCGCGATGCGGTTGGCCTCACCCGCGAGCCCCACAAACGCGAGTTCCTCGAGTGCCCTCCCCTGGGCCATGGACTCGGCCCGCCGGTTGGCCGGCGTGCGGAAGAGCATGGCCGCCACACCTCCGGAGATCGTCCGATCGAGGCCGATGAGCACGTTTTCGAGCACCGTCATGTTGGAGAACAGCCGGATATTTTGGAATGTCCGCGCAATCCCCGCCTGGGCGACCACGTGGGGCGAGCGACGGCCGCGATTCCAGACCGTGAGGGTGCCGGCCGTGCCGAGCAGCAAGCCAAACAGCAGGCCGGCGATGCCCCGCCAACGGATCCTTGCTTTACCGGCGGCGAGGCGGTCGAGCACCTCCTCCTTGATCGCGAGCTTCTCGGGGGTCGACGTGGTCCCGGTCCGCTCGGAATCGGTCGCGTCGGGAATCGTCCCGGGTCCAACACGTCGGGCAGTGACGGCAGCCTGCAACTCGTTGCGGACGGCTTGTGCCTCGTCGAGCTGACGCTTGATGGCGAGCACGTCCGTGCCGTCGGCGCTGACCACCCGCCACTTGCCCGCCATCTGGTCGATCGCGAGTTCGGCACGGAAATAGCCTCGCAGACGGTCGGCCGCACCCCCGACCGTGAACGGCTCGCCCGTGATCATTCCCCGTTTTACGACCGCCATCCACAGCCGATCGACGTCGACGGCCGCGGCTGCGAAGAGCAGCCCGGTGAGCACCCCGAGACCCAGCGCCGACCAGAAGACCCCCGGCGTGAACGCCCGCTCCAGCCGTCGACCACGAAATCGTACTGTGCCGCCTGTCGGCTCGTAGATGCCGCTGATGCAGTTGAAGGCCGTCGTCTTGCCGGCACCGTTAGGGCCAATGACCGACACAACGCCGCCCGCCGGCACCTCGAGATTCAGCTCGGAGACCGCCACCAGTCCGCCGAACCTGATGGTGAGGCGGTCGACGTCGAGCAGCGGCGCCGCACCCATCGGTAGCGCTGCGCCCAAGGCCGAGGTCGGGCTGCCAGTGCCGTCGCGACTCATGGATGCTCCTTGTGGAGTTCGGCGGCCAGCCGCCGCGAGGGAACCAGGCCCTCTGGCCGATACCGCATCACGAGCACGAGCGCGAGGCCGAAGATCGCCAGCCGCCAGCCGCTGAACGAGAGCAGACTCGAGCCCGAGGGGTTGATGTTCCACTGCTGGATCGCCGCGTCAGCCCATGGCGCCAGCACCGTGTCGAAGCCCACCAGAAGGGCCACGCCGAGTAGTGTGCCCGGAATGCTGCCGAGGCCGCCGAGGATCACCGCGCAGAGCACCATGATCGAGCGGTTGAAGTCATAGGCATTGGGATCGGCTGTGGTCGACAAGCTGGCCGCGTAGAGGCAGCCCGCCAGACCGGCGACGGCCGACGACATCGCGAAGGCGGAGAGCTTCACGCGGATCGCGGAGATGCCCATCGCCGAGGCCGCGAGTTCGTCCTCGCGGACGGCCACCCACGCCCGGCCCAGCCGCGACTGCTCGAGCCGCCGCATCGCCACCACCACAACGGCGAGTGCCGCGAGGGCGAGGTAGTAAAACCACCGGGGATCGATCGCAAACGCGAGGCCGAGGTCGGTGCCACCGATCACCACGCCCTTCCCCGGCGGTGGTACGGGATTGAGGCCCTTCATGCCTCCCGTGATCTGTTCCAGATTCCGGAGCGTCACCTTCACCACCTCGCCAAATCCGAGCGTGACGATCGCGAGGTAATCACCTCGCAGCCGCAGCGTCGGCGCACCGAGCGCCAGCCCGATCGCGGCTGTCGCCAATACGCTCACTGCGGCGGCCGTGACGAACCGCATCTGGAACGGGTACATCGGCACCGTCAGAATCGCAAACACATAGGCCCCGATGCCGAAGAAGGCGGCGATCCCCAGGTGGACGAGCCCTGTGTAGCCAACCATCACGTTGAGGCCGAGTGCGAGGATGCAATAGATGAAGAGGGTCGTCACCTGACCACCGAGGGCTCCACCGAGCGCCGGCACCACTAGCGGGGCGACCGCACACACGAGCAGCGCCGCCAGTTCCCACCGTTCGCGAACGAACGCTACGAGCCGTTCGCGAAGCGGCACCGCCCCGGTCACGTCGTGCATTCCGCTGGGGTGATCGTTCAGCATCACACTTTCTCCTTCGTGCCCCGGCCCAACAGGCCCTCGGGGCGGAACACGAGGATCACGATCAGGATCACGAACACGATCGCGCCAGTCCATCGCTCTCCGACGTAGGCGCTCGACAGCGACCTCACCAGACCGATCACCAGACCACCCACAACGGCCCCGGGGATGCTGCCGATCCCGCCGAGCACCGCCGCTGTAAACGCATAGAGCCCGTTTTGAAAGCCCATCTGAAAACTGATCGTATTGATGTAGAGACCGTAGATCACGCTCGCCGCGCCCCCCAGAAAGCCTCCCACGAAAAACGTAAACGTGATCACCCGGTCGACGTCGATGCCGACGAGCGCTGCCGCGGTGGGGTCCTGCGAGACGGCACGCATCGCCTTGCCGAGCCGCGTTGACTTCACCAGCAGCGACAGCGCGACCATCAGTGGAATCACCACCACCAGCACGAGCAGGTCCTTGGCGGTGAACTGCAGCCCATCGCCAGCGAGGAGGTTCGCGGCCGGTAGGAGTTCCGGGAAGGAGCGGTCCGCGGGTCCGAGCCAGAAGAGCCCGACGTTCATGAAGATGAAGGAGACGCCAATGGCGGACACAAGCGGCGCTAACTTCGGGGCGTTGCGGAGCGGACGGTAGACGATCCGGTCGACCGCCACATTGAGCCCGCCGCAAAACAGACCGCAGAGCAGCACCAACAGCACCACGCCAAACCAGGTCGTCACCATGCCGCCTCCGGCGAGTCCGAAAGCCGACACCAACGTCAGCGCCAGGCAGGCGCCCAGCATGATCAGATCGCCGTGGGCGAAATTGATCAGCCGAATGATGCCGTAGACCATCGTGTAGCCGAGCGCCACCAGCGCCACGAGGGCGCCGTTGGTGATTCCGATCAGGCATTGCTGAAGAAAGAACTGCATGGGTGCGCCTCAGGGCGCGACGACCTCGTCGCCGGCGTCGAGGATCTCCTCGAACCTGAACTCCCCGTCTTTCACGCCGCTCACCGTCAGGGTCCGCATCGTCGTGTCACCGTTGGCGTCGAACCCCCAGCGGCCCAGCGCCCCGTCGAAGTCGCGGATCGCGAGGGCCTTGTCGGTGATCGCCCGGCGGTCCTTCGTGCCGGCTTCACGAATCGCCCGCAGGGCCACGCAGGCAGCCTCGTAGCCGTAGACGGCGTAGGCCTCGGGCAGTTCGCCGTATTTCCTCCGGTAGCGCTCCACGAACTCGCTCCCCTTTCCCGTCAACTTCTCGGGGGGTAGACCGCCGAAGGTGACGAAGCATCGCCCCTCGAGGTTGGCGGCACCGGCCGAGTCGATGAAGACCTGCTCTCGGCAGCCGTCGGGCACCATGAACAGGGCCGTGATCCCGGCGCTGACCATGTCCTTGGCGAGTTGTCCGCCCTTGCTCTGCGTCGTGCCGCCGAAGTACACGAGATCGGGGTTGGCCGCCTTGATGCTCGCCATCAGCGACTTGAACTCTTGCGCCTTGGCGTCAATCGAATCGTGGCCGAGCACTTCGATGCCAATCTCACGGCAGCGCTCGTCGAAGAGGTCGGCGATCCCCTTGCCGTAGACCTCGTTGTCATCGAGGATCGACACGCGCTTGATCCCGCGCTTCTTTGCCCAATCAGCCGAAAGCGGCCCCTGCAGGTCGTCGGCCGGCACCACCCGCACGTAGTTGAGGCGGCCCGTCGGACGATAGACGCCCGGCTCTCCCGGCGCCCCGAGGCCCGGCTTCGTGAGGCCCACGGCCGTGTTGGCCGGTGACACCATCAGCAGGTCGCCAAGGTTCAGAATCGGCATCGATACCTTGGCCGCCCCCGAGTTGAAGGTGCCGATGTAGGCCACGACGTCAGGATCCTGAAGCGCCCGCCGAGCATTGGCCGCCTCCGCCTCGCTCGTCCATTGCCCCGCTGCAGCGGTGGAATCGTCGAGGTCGAGATACTCGAGTCGAAACGGACCCACCCTGCCCTCGGCCTCCTCGATGGCCATGCGGATGCCGCGAACGAGGGTATCGGACTGCTGCTTAGCGCTACCGGTTCGGGGCAGGCTCGACACGATCTTCACGAGCGTCGGGTCGGCTGGACGGCAGCCAGCCAGGCCCAGCAGACAGGCCGCCAGCGCCCACGACGTGTATTTCCACACAAACATGAGCTTGAATGTAGAGTTCGAGGCAAAACCGCGTCAAACCGGCGGCTTCGCCACCATCCGCCACGCGCGGTGGATCCGCTCGTTGCGAAAATCTTCCGGGATCGTCCGGTTGGTGATCTCGCGGATCGCGTACAGCGACGCGAGCCGCTCGCTGGCAAAATGGAAGCGACGGAAGTTCGTCGAAAAAAAGACGACGCCCCCGGGCACGAGGTTTTCCGCGACCAATTCCAGGAGTTCCGCATGGTCGCGCTCGATGTCCCACGGCGTCTCGCTCTTCGCCGACCGGGAAAACGTCGGCGGGTCGACGACGACTAGCTCGAATAGCGGCTCGCCGCGGCGAGCACGATGCTCGAGAAACGCACGGGCTTCGTCTCGCACGACCCGATGCCGGCCTGCGTCCTTGCATCCATTCCTCGAGAGGTTTGTCCGCGTCCAGTCGAGGTAGGTATTTGATAGGTCGACGCTCGTCGTCTCGATCGCGCCTCCGGCGGCGGCATACACGGAGAAACTTCCCGTGTAGCAGAAGAGGTTGAGAAATCGCTTCCCCGCTGCTTCGTCGCGGACCAGCGCCCGCGTCTGCCGGTGGTCGAGAAACAGCCCCGTGTCAAGATAGTCGGAGAGGTTGACCTCGAACTCGAGCCCCCCCTCCTTCACCGTGAGCACCGCCCGGCGGGCATCGACCTTCTCGTACTGATCGCCCCCGCGCTGTCGCTTGCGAACCTTCAAAAACGTCTGGTTCACAGGCACGCCCAACTCGGCCGCCGCCGCCTCGAGCATCCGGTCGAGCCAGACCTCATGCTCGATCTCGGTCCGCTCGTGCGGTCGGTCATACTCGGCGGCGTGGAGCCAGCCGGAGTACCAGTCGATCACCAGCGGGATTTCGGGGATGTCGCGATCGTAGACCCGGAAAGCCTCGATACCCTGACGGCGAGCCCACTTGGAGAGATGCTTAAACCGTTTGGCGAGCCGGCGGCGGAAGTCACCGATCTGGTCGACGGTTGTGCGGGCCCGCGGCCAGCCGGGGGCGGCGTCGACGGGCGGCTCGTCAGGGTGAACTCCCCGAGGCTCGTCGAACGTTGACCGATCCCGCCTCGCCCCGTGGTCCTCGGACGATGCATCGCCAGGCAATTCTTCTGGATGGCCAGCGGTGATGTCGGGTGGAGGGGGTGCGGACTGGCGGGAATGGATCTCTACCTCGATCAGCCGGCAGGCAATCGGGCCGTTCATCAGAGCGACGCGGTGCGTGGGGCGAAGGCCGAGGTGGCCAGCCGCGGGGGTGTCGGCGGCGAGGATCGCGGCCCGCCAGCCCCCACAGTTGGCCACGAGCCAGTCGCCGAGGCGACGAAACAAGGCTCCAGCGCGAGGCAGCGGGAGCCGCTCGCCATACGGCGGATTCGTGACTATCAGTCCGGCGGGGGAGGCTGGCCGCGTCTGCTCGAAGTGACCGTGCTCAATCCTGATGAACTCCGCCACGCCGGCCGCCGCGGCGCAGGCCCGCGCTGCCTCGACAGCCCGCGGGTCGAGATCGCTCATCGTGAAGGAACCGCGCGGTGCATGGACCCGGGCCTCAGCTTCCACCACGAGGCGGTCGGCGAGGGCCTTGTCGCAGTCGCGAAATCGGAAGAAGCCATGCCCCTTGCGTCGCGCCCGCCAGAGGCCCGGCGGCATTCCCGCGGCGATCGTCGCCGCTTCGATCACCAGCGTGCCCGAGCCGCACATCGGATCGAGAATCGGTTCCAATTCCGCTCCGTCACCGCCCGTGGCCGCCCCCGGCTGCCACCAGCCCGCGATCGCGAGGATGCCCGCAGCAAGCACCTCCGAGAGTGGTGCCTCGACCTCGCCCATCCGCCAGCCCCGCTGATGCAGCGATCGGCCGGCCGCATCCCGGAAGATCGTGGCCACGTCGCCCACGAGGTGGAGCGCGAGGCGGAGCGTCGCCCCGCGGAGCTGCACGCTTGGCCGCCTGCCGCTGGGAGTTCGCAACTGATCGACGACCGCGTCCTTGACGATCTGCGCCGCATAGAGTGAGTGCGTCAGGAACGTGTCGTGGATCGCGGTGTCGACGCGGAGCGTCTCGGAGACTTTGAGCTGCTCGGTCCAGTCGATCTCCTGCATCGCCCGGTAAAGGCTCTCGGGCGAGTCCACGCGAAACCGTCCCAGCGGCTCGAGGACCCGGATCGCCGTACGGCACTCGAGCACTGCTCGATACAGCGTCTCGCGTTCACGACCCGGCTCCGCCGTGAACTCGATGGTCCGTCGGCCGACCCGGAAATCCCGGGCACCGACAGCCTCGAGTTCCCTCACCAGCACCCACTCGAGCCCCTCGAGCGTCCGTGCCGTCAGCCGCGGCGGCTCATCGATGGACGGCGCTGGCAGTGGCCGGGGAACGGCCGGAACGAGTGGAAAACGGGGTTCGCTCATGGTTGAACCGACTCTACCCGCGGCAGTCCGCAACAGCCATGACACCGCCTGCCTCCGCACCATTCCGCTTGCCTTCCACGTCGCCGGGACGGTAAGACCCTCGGCATCGCGAGATCACAGCATCACGACACCACGACCGGGCGGCGGTGCGGAACGTCCCCCGACGAACGCGATCCGACGATGAACCAGTTGCGACGCCTGTACCGCAGCATGATGAGGAGCACCCGCCGGAAGGCGGGGCTGATCCCACGCCAGTTCCGCCGGGACCGCGTGCTCTTCATCCACGTACCCAAATGTGCCGGCTCGGCCTTCCTCGACGCCTACCTCGGCTTTCAGACAGGCCACGTAACGGCGCAGCACTACCATGACGCCGATCCCGACTTCTTCGCGGCGGCCTATGTGTTCACGTTCGTCCGCAACCCGCTCGCCCGGTTCGTCTCGGCCTACAACCACATCCAAACCGACGACCTCTGGCCCGTCCTACCCGCAGTGCGGCCGCTCGTCGACCGTCAGGGCGCTACGGTCTCGGAGGTCGCGGTGTCCCTGCGGCCCGACTCGGAACTCCTCCGCATGCCGTGGTTCGCGCCGCAGCACACGTTTCTCGAGGTGCAGGGTCGGTGCGCCGTGAACCGTGCGTTCAAGACCGAATCGTTCGCGGCCGACCTCGAGGTCATCACGGCCGATGTTCCGATCCGGCTTCGCCTCTCCACCGAGGTCAACCGCCGCGGGCCGGAGCAAACGCCTCCCGACGCGGGGCTCTCAGCCGAGGCGGTGGCCAACCTCCGCCGCATCTACAGCCGCGACTTCACGCTCTTCGGCTATTACTGACAAGGCACCCAAAAAGTCTGGTTGATCCCGATCGTGAGGAGCCGGGGGTGGCACGCGCAGAAGCCGGGAATGTTTGCGAC
>JBBDNW010000237.1:0-2104 GCA_040877375.1 Pirellulales bacterium
GCTGCCTTCGTGAGGCATTCATCGCACCCGGCGGCCTTGATCCGGCCCAACGCAAACGCCGCCGCCAACCGCGACGATTCGTCCTCGGACGCGAGCACCTTGGCAATCTCCGGCGCGGCGGCCGACGCTTTTTCACCAATGGCCGCCAACGCGAGGATCGCCTGGAGCCGTTCCTCGTCGCCGGCCTCGCCAACGACCCTAGCCAGTTCCTCGGTCGCGGCGGCGGCCCTCGGGCCGACTTCCGTGAGCGCCACTTCGGCCCAATACCGCGACTTGGGATCTTTGAGCGCCTCGATCAGAAGCGGTACGGCGTCGTCGTCCATGTCGGCGAGTGTCTGCAGTGCGGCGAGCACGACCGAGGGGTCGGCGTCGGCCAGTTGCTTTGACACGATCGGTGCCATGTCTTCGAGCGATGTGCTCAACCGGCGAAGGCTTTTCAGCGCCGCGCGGCGGGCACGGGCGTCGGGATGCACCAGCGTGTTGGCCAGGGGATCGATCGCTGATGCGTAGAGGGCGGCATCGGCCGCGGGGATCGGATCGCGGCCATCATCCTCGCGGATCAAGCCGATGGCGGCTGCGGCCTGCGTCACCACGATCGGATCCTGGTCCCCGAGAAGCTTGAGGATTGCGGGAATCGCAGGACGGGCATCTTCGCCGATCAGGCCGATCGCCCGAACTGCGTGCCAGCGGACCCGCGGTTCCTCGTCGGCCAGCACGCCCAGAAGCGCAGCGAGCGCGGGCTTCGCATTTTGGCCGACCGCACCGATTTCATCGATCACCAGAACCCGCGACCTACTGTCGGTCGTCGCCGCCAAGCGCTCGATCAGATCCTGGATCGTCGCCGCGGCCGCGGGCCCGGAAACCACGGCGGTTGATTCGGTTGACTCCGCTGCTGCGGGAGCGGCGGCGACCGGCACGGGTTCCGCCGGCTTTGGCGGAGCCTGCCTGCCACTGCAACCGGGGGCAGCAATCAGAAAACTGGCGGCCGTCATCAAGGCCATGGTCATAGGATGCGGCTGCCGGATCATCTGCGTGCTCCTCCCAGAAACACTTTTCTAAAAAACGAATGGCTGCCATTCGGACGGAGCGTGCGACCTTCACGAGTCGGTCAAAGCGCCGTCGCCCGAAACGGACCGGAGGAGTATACTTGGGGGCGGTTTTTCGGCACGATGAGTTTTCGTTGCTATCCGGAATGCGTTGCCCAGACCGAAGTCTTTCGAGGCCACCCATGCTTCTCCGCTCCTGGCATCTTATTCGCCTTTCCATCCCCGCGCTTGCCTGCGGTCTCTTGGCCGTCGGGGCCTCGGCCCAATGGGGCATGGGCTACAACCGCGGAGGCTATGCCTCCACGGCGGGCCAAGGTGCCGCCTACGGCATGTCGGAGATGATGCGGGCGCGGGGCTACGAGAACATGCAAAACTCCGAGGCTGCGAAGAACTGGGAAGAAGCCAAGACGCTCGAGATCCAAAACCGCCTTCGTTGGACCGAGACCTACTTCGAGATGCGGAAAGAGAACAAGGATCGGCGGGCTGACGAGGCCGGTCCGCGGGTGACCCAAGAACAAGCGATCCGGATGGCCAAGATGGCTGCCCCGCCCCGTCTCGGCTCAACGCAACTTGACCCCGTCACCGGCCACATCGAATACCCGCTGATCCTCACCGACAAGGTCTTCACGCCCTACCGCGAGGACCTCGACACGCTCTTCGCCCACCGCGCGGCTTCCGGCGGTAGCATTCAGTATTCCGACTACCAGGCCATCCAGACGACCGTTTCAAATTTCGTCGACGCGCTCAAAACTCGCGTCAAGCAATATGCCGCCGGCGATTACGGGAAGGCCCGCACCTTTCTCGACAGCCTCGCCCACGAAGCCTCGATGCCGGCGGGCTGATTACAAATTTGCCTGCACGCGGCGGAGCAGCGGGATCGCTGCAAGCCTCGCGAGGCTCGAGACGACAAAGAGGCAGGCATACGCCTCCCAGGTTTCGCCGAGCGCTCGCAACAGCAGGCCGCCGCACGCAGCCCCGGCCACCGTCGCCACGGCGATCCCGAGGTTGTAGACCGTGACCACGCCGGCCCGCTCGCGCTCGCTGAGCATCTCGAAGAA
>JBBDNW010000238.1:0-4378 GCA_040877375.1 Pirellulales bacterium
GGAGCCGGAAAAACAGCGGGTTTATAGGAGCGGCCGCGCCGGCGGGTCAAGGCATCGCAACTGCCCCGCGCCGTCTGCAAGTCATGGCGGGGCGGGAGGTTATCGCTGTGTTCACAGCCGGCCCTGAGGGGCGGACCCGATGGGCCAGCGCTGCGGCGGGCGCGGCGGCGGGCGGGGAAAACAGAGCAATCGTGGCGAACCACGCGATGAGAAACGGGGGGAAATGCCGTAACGCCCCAGCAGAATCGGTAAGATGATTTGCACCTCTGGGCCGTACTGAGCATCCAGCGCCCTTTAGTGAGTCGCCGACTTTGTCCGGAGCGCCGCACCCCAGCCTCCCTTCCCAACCTTCCGTGACCCCCTCGTTCGCCGATCGGATCGCTGGCGGCCTGATCGCCCACCGCGGCATTCTTGCCCTCGTCGCGCTTGTGCTCGCCGTGGTCTCCGTCGAGCGGTCGCGACGGCTGGAGTTCTCGCGGTCGATCGACACGATGTTCGACCGCAGCGATCCGGCGCTCACGCCCTACGCCCGGATGACCCGCACGTTCGGCTCAAACGAGGTCGTGCTCGCCGCGTACGACGATCCCGATCTGTTCACCGCCGCCGGCATCACGCGACTCCGGAGCCTCGCCACGGAACTCGAATCGCTGGCGGGCGTCGCCTCCGTGACGAGCCTGGCCAGCACGCCCCTTGGCGACCGGATCATCGACCTCGATGACGGGCTGACAGCGGGCTGGGCACGGCGGCTCGTCTCTCTTCTCGAAGGCTACGTCGTGGGCGTTGACCGCCGCACCGCCTGCGTCGCCTGCGTGCTTGAGCCCCACGCCACCAACGTCGCCACCCCGCGGGCACAGGCCGTCTCCCGTGCCGGCACGATCGATCAGATGCGCGAGCGGATGGAGAGCGTGCCGATGGGCACCATCGCGGGCGAACCCGCCATGCTCCGCGACGGCTTCGCGATGCTTGAGCGCGACGGCAACCTTCTGGGCACCGGCAGCGGGCTGCTCGCCGGCGCCGTGCTCCTGGCCTGCTTCCGCAGCCTGCGGTGGCTCGTGGTGCCGCTCGTCGTGGTGCTGCTCGCGCTGTGGAGCACCCGCGGCCTGCTCGCCGTCGCAGGTCTCAAACTGACCATGGTATCGACCATGCTGTCGGCGATGATCACGGTCGTCGGGATCGCGACCGTGACGCATGTCATCGTCGAGTTTCGCCGGCAGCGGTCGCTCGGCCTCGATGCGAAATCCGCGTTGCGGGAGACAATCTCCGTCCTGTTCTGGCCCGTGGTCGGGGCGATTGTGACTGACGTCATCGGCTTCGGATCCCTGGTCGCCAGCAACGTCGGCCCGGTGCACGACTTCGGAATCATGACGTCGATCGGCGCCGCAATGGTGCTCGTGGCGACCGGGCTCGTGCTACCGTTTCTGGCACTCGCCGGCCGGTTCGACGCCGACCCACGGATGGCCTGGGGCGAGGGCTCGCTGGAACTCGGCCTCGACCGCCTGGTCAAGCGGATCGTGCGGCACCCCAAGCCGATCCTCGTGTTCTCAACGGTGCTCGCCGTCGTCGCCATCACCGGGATGCGCTGGCTCACTGTCGAAACCGATTTCACGAAGAACTTCCGCGACTCGAGCCCCACCGTCGCGTCATACGAAATGGTCGAGTCGCGGCTCGGCGGTGCGGGCGTGTGGGACGTGCTCGTGCCGGCCCGGGAGCCGATCGACGTGGCCCAACTCGACGCGCTCGACCACCTCGCCGAGCGGCTGCGGACGGAGGTCACCGTCGCCGGCACCGACGGCCGGGAGGACTCCCGCTTGACCAAGGTGATGAGTATCGCCGACGTGCTCTCCGCCGCGCCGCTGCTGCCCCGCAGGCTCCAGGCACTCACGGTCAACACCATGCTCCGGCAGAACGGCGACCAGCAGCCGGCGTTCGTGCGGGCGCTCGTCGGCCGTGACCCAGAGGACGGCAGCACCTGGTTCCGCATCATGCTGCGGGCCCGCGAACGGCAACCGGCCGCGGTCAAGCAGTCGATCATCGGCCAGGTGCGGCGGATCGCCGCGGAGGAATATCCAGCCGCGTCCGGCCGCCCCGGCGCCGAGGTGACGGGGTTCTTCGTTCTTCTGTCGCAACTGGTTGACCGCATGCTCTCCGACCAGTGGCTCACATTCCTGCTTGCCGCGGTGGGTATCTTCGTGCTGCTCGCATTCGCTTTCCGAAGCCCCCTGCTCGCCGCGATCGCGTTGGTCCCCAACGGGCTACCGATCTTCGTCGTGCTCGGCCTTCTCGGCTGGATGGGCGAGCGGATCAACATGGGCACCGCGATGATCGCGGCGGTGTCGATGGGACTGTCGGTCGACAGTTCGATCCACTACATCACCGCCTACCGCCGCCGGCTCGTGGCCGGCTCGCACGTGGCCGCGCTTGAAATGGCCCACCAGACGGCCGGCCGCGCGATGATCTTTTCGACCCTCGCACTTGCGACTGGCTTCCTCGCTCTCACCACGAGCGGCTTCATGCCGACGGTCTCGTTCGGCTGGCTGTCATGTCTTACGCTCCTCGGTGGCCTCGCGGGAAACCTGATCGTGCTGCCCGTGCTGCTGGTGCTCCTGTCGCCGTTGATGCGGGCGACCTCCCCAGCGGCTTGAAAATGGGTACAACACGGACTTCTCCGGAGCGCCGTACGATGACCCGCGAGTTTCTTCCGTCCGCCAGCAGCGTGGCCTGCGAACCATCCGCCCGCCCCCAGTCGATCGAAGCCGACGCGATCGTCGTGTTTCTCGCCGAAGGAGACGTCGGCACCGGAGCCGCCGCGGAGATCGACGCCGCCACGGGCGGGCTCCTGGCGCGGCTCGCGGCGGCCGGCGAGATCACCGGCCGGCGTTACGAGTGCGTGCCGATCCTCGCGGCTCAGGGTCTGCGGGCCGGCCAGCTCGTCGTCGTGGGCATCGGAAAGCGGGAACAGCTTGATGCCGGTGTGCTCTACCGGGCGGCTGCCACCGCCGCCCGGCACCTCGCGGGCCGACCGCGAAGCCGGGTTGCCTTCGTGGCTGATGGCTCGTGGTCCACGCGTCAGGTAGAGCAGGCCGTGGCAGGAGCCGCGGTCGGCATGGTGGGTCAGGATCTCTATCGCGCAGAACCGAAGCGAACTCGCTTTGGCACGACGATCTGGGTCTCGGCCCCGGTCGAGGCCGTCGAGCGGGGGACGGTCATCGCCGATGGCGTCAATCTCGCCCGCAGGCTCGTGAACATGGCCCCCGACGATATCTATCCCCAGTCGTTTTCCGAGGAGTGCGCTGCGATCGCCGGCCGCACTGGACTCGATATCGAGATCTGGGATGAGAGCCAACTCGTCCGCGAACGGTGCAGCGCGATACTCGCGGTGGGCCGAGGCAGTGTCCGGTCGCCACGATTGGTGATCCTGCGTTACCGCGGTGCTGGACGGACGGGCCGTCAGTCGCCCGCGGCAGACGAGGCTCCCGACCTCGCCTTCGTGGGCAAGGGAGTCACGTTTGACTCGGGCGGCCTCTCGCTCAAGCCCTCCGATGGCATGCTCACGATGAAGTGCGACATGTCGGGGGCGGCGGCCGTGCTCGGCGCCATGGCCTCAGTCGCAGCCCTGCGGCTACCGATCAACATCGTGGCCGGCATCGGCCTCGCCGAAAATATGACCGGGCCCGCGGCCTACAAGCTCGGCGACGTGATCACCGCCCGTAACGGCACCACGATCGAGGTGCACAACACCGACGCCGAGGGCCGCATCGTCCTGGCCGACGTGCTCGATGTGATCCGCGGCTTCAAGCCGGGTCGGATCGTCGACCTGGCCACGCTCACCGGCGCCTGCGTGGTGGCCCTCGGCCAAGAGGTTGCGGGCCTATTCACGAACGACCAGCCCTGCTGCGATGCGCTCGCCGCCGCCGCCCGCGCCGTGGGCGAGCCGGTCTGGCAGTTGCCGATGTATCCCGACTACGACGAGCAGATCAAAAGCGAGGTCGCCGACATCAAGAACGTGGGCGACGGCCGCTGGGGGGGCGCGATCACGGCCGCCAAGTTTCTTGAACGCTTTGTGGGGGGCATCCCGTGGACCCACGTCGACATCGCGGGCCCCGCCTTCTCGGAGAAGAGCCGCCCGTGGACCGACGGCGGCGCGACGGGCTCGATGGTGCGGCCGCTCGTCGAACTCGCCCGCGGTGACGCTTCCTAAGTCAGGAAGCCCCAAGCGCGAGCGCGGGGAATACGCTCCGCCTCCCCAACCGCTCCGCGCCACGCCTACGGTCGCCACCCGCTTTCCCATCCCTCGCGCTCCGGGCTTCTTGGGGACGCCACCAGGAAGCCCCAAGCGCGAGCGCGGGGAATACGCCCCGCCTCCCCAATCGCGCGGCGC
>JBBDNW010000238.1:4478-21969 GCA_040877375.1 Pirellulales bacterium
CCCCAAGCGCGAGCGCGGGGAATACGCCCCGCCTCCCCAATCGCGCGGCGCCACGGCAACGGTCGCCACCCGCTTTCCCATCGCTCGCGCTCCGGGCTTTTTGGGGGGCCGGGGAGCGCACGCCGCCAAGAAGCCCCAAGCGCGAGCGCGGGGAATACGCCCCGCCTCCCCAATCGCGCGGCGCCACGCCTACGGTCGCCCGCCACCGCGAGCACCTACAAGAGCGTGCCGAGTTCGTCGACGAGCTCGCTGAACCGGGTGAGTGCCGTGGCGACCGGCTCCGGCTTCTCGAGATCGACCCCGGCGTCACGGAGTAGGTCGAGCGGCCACTTCGACGAGCCTGCCTTGAGGAAGCTGAGATAGCGGTCAAGGGCCCCGGGCTCACTGTCGGCTACCTTCTTCGATAGCGTGATCGCAGCGGCCAGGCCCGTCGCATATTTGTAGACGTAGAAGGCGTTGTAGAAGTGTGGAATGCGGAGGCACTCGAGTTCGAGCTGCTTGTCGACCACGAAACCGGGGCCGAAATAGGCGTCCAGCAGTTCGCGGTAGAGGCCGCGGAGCCGCTCGAGCGTGAGCGGCTCGCCCGCCTCCGCCGAGGCGTGGCTCTTTCGCTCGAACTCCGCAAACATAGTCTGCCGGATGATCGTGGCCCGGATCGAATCGATCTCGCGGGCGATGATCGCGGCCCGCTCCTTGGGCGACGTCGCCCGCTTGAGGAGCAGCCGGGCGAGAAGCTGCTCGTTGAACGTGCTGGCCACCTCGGCGACGAAGATTGTGTAGCTGGAATACTGGTAGGGCTGGGCCTCGGCCGAAAGCCGGGTGTGCATCGAATGCCCTGCCTCGTGCGTGAGCGTGAAGACATGCTCGATCACGTTCTCCTGATAGTTCATGAGGATATAGGGCTCGGAATCGTAGGTGCCCGAGCTGAAGGCCCCCGACTGCTTGCCGGTGTTGGGATAGCGGTCGCACCAGCGACCCCGAAGCCCCTGCTCCAGCCGCGCGACGTAGTCGGTGCTTAGTGGAGCAAGCGACTCGACGACGACGGCGACCGCCTGATCCCAGGTGTGCCGCTTCTCCAGTTCCGGCACGAGCGGCACGTAGCAGTCGTACTGGTGAATCTCGTCGAGGCCGAGGATCCGCTTCCGCAGGTCGTAGTAGCGGTGGACCGCCGGCAGGTGGGCATGCACCGCTGCGATCAACTGGTCGTAGACGGCGAGCGGCACGTGGTCGGCAAACAGGGACGACTCGACGGCCGACGGATACTTTCGCACTCGTGCTGCGTAGACGTCGCGCTCGTTCGAGCCCGAGAGTGTGGCCGCCAGCGTGTTGGCGTGGGCTTCGTACTGGTCGTAGAACTGGTGAAAGACCGTCTTCCGGACCGCCGGCGCCGTGTCGTGAAGGAGCGTCGTGAAGTTCGCGTTCGAGAGTTCAACCTGCTCCCCGCCGCCCGTCGTAACGCTCCCAAACTTCAAATCAGCGTCGGTGAGCTGCCGAAACACCTTCGCGGCCGTGCCGGCGAAGGTGCCCTGCATCGCCAGCAGCTTCTCCTCGGGCTCCGAGAGCGTATGAACCCGCGTGCGGACGATCCGCTCCAGCAGGAGCCGGTAGGGGGCGAGCACCGGCAGATCCATCCAGCCGGCGAGTGTGGCAGGGGGTATCGCCATGATCTCCGGACGAATGAAGCTCGCAGCCTCTCCGGCTCTGGTGGCAACGTGTTGAAACCGCCCCACCATGCGCTGGGCCTCGGCGGCCCCCTGGTCTTCGCTTGCCCGCAGATGGGCGTAGGTCGCGAGCCTGTCCCCCTCGCGATCAAACGCCAGATCGTGAGCGAGGCATTCGGCCAACCGCTCCGCAGACGAGCCCAGCGTGCCGGCATACGCCGCAAAATGCGGGATCCGTTCCTCCCAGACGGCGAGCGCCTCCTCCCAGGCCGCATTGGAGCCAAACAAGCTCGCGAGGTTCCACGTATCCCCGACAGCCACGTCTTTCCGGGCCGGCAGCGTCTTGACCGCAACGTCACTCATCTCATGGTTCCTGTGTCAGGGCTTCTTTGGGCTCTGGTGGATCGGGTCTGAACTCGCAACTCTCGCCGGACGAGGCGGAGGGATCGGCGTGAGCGTGACGAGCGTTGAGGATTTCGCTCGCCCGAGGGCAAACCCTCGCCGAACGTCATGCGAAATACTCCCGCGAGGAACCTCATGCCGGCCCGCAGCCAGCCCGTAACTCTGCGGCATCGCTGCAGAAGCGTGCATCACAGCCTCCAGACGGCAGTGCCCCAGGCGAGGCCACCGCCAAAGCCGCAGATCACGATCGTACTGCCCGGACCGATCCGCCCCGTGCGCCACGCCTCTTCCATGGCCAATGGGATTGAACCGCTCGACGTGTTGCCGTAGCGGTCGAGATTCATGAACACCTTCTCCTCCGGTAGGCCGAGCGAATCTCGCACGCCCTCCACGATCCGAGCGTTTGCTTGGTGCAGCACGAACAGGTCGATGTGCTCCAGCGGCACCCCGGAGCGATCGACGACGGCGCGGATGTTGTCCTCCGCCAGCCGGATCGCCCATTTAAACACCGCTCGGCCGTCCATCTGCATAAACTGCTCGCGCCGGGCGAGCCCCTCGACCGTCGGCGGCTGGCGTGAGCCGCTCATCGGGCAGGCGAGCAGCCCCGCTCCACGGCCGTCTGACCCCAGGGCGAAGGCGAGCAGGCCGTGCTCCCGACCGGAAGGATCCGGCTCGCAGAGTGCGAGGAGCACCGCCCCCGCCCCGTCGCCAAACAGCGGCCATGTCTTGATGTCATCCGGGTCGACGACCCGAGAGTTGGTGTCGGCACCGATCACGAGCGGCAGACGGCTGGTGCCCGCAGCAACGAACTGCGCGGCGGTGATCACCGCATACGCGAAGCCGGCACAGGCCGCCGTGACATCCATCGCGGGCGCGTCGAGCCCGAGCTTGGCCTGCACGATGCAGGCGGTCGACGGGATGCACATGTCGGGCGTGAACGTGCCAAGCACGAGCAGGTCGATGTCGCCGCTCACGTGGCCGGAATCCGCGATCGCGGCAGCGGCAGCGGCAGCGGCCAGATCGCTGGTGGCCATGTCGGGGCTGGCATGACGCCGCTCATGGATGCCCGAGCGGGCCACGATCCACTGCGGGTCGCAGCCGAGCCGAGCGAGGTCGGCGTTGGTGACCACATGCGGCGGCACTGCGGCGCCGATGCCGGCGAGGCGAAAACCCACGGCACGACCGAATCGGGAGGGTCGCGGCGAGGTAAGAATCTCGGACATCGGGGAGCGCCGGAGAATGCGGGGCGGACTACTTCTTCGCGTCGGCCGCGGCTTCCTTTTTCTGGACGATGGCGGCCCGGCCGAGGTGGATCTTGGCGAACTCCTCGTCGGAGACGACGTAGTACCAGTCGGCGAAGCGGTTGTTGAGTTCGCGAACCCGCTTCTGCGCGGTCTTCACCTGGTCATCGTACTGCTCCTGCTTGCGGCGGTTCTCCGCCTCGACCCGCCGCCGCTCCTCGAGCGCGGCCTGGGCCTTGGCTTCCGCCTCTTCGGCTTTCTTCAACTCGTCGGCGGCCCCAGCAGCCTTCTCATCCGACGCTTCTCCCTTTGGATCGTCTTTTTTCTCGTCCTTCTTTGCCTCGTCCTTTTTCTCCGGGTCAACCTCGCCCGGCACCTCGGGCACAGGAGCGAGCGCCGGCTTCTCGAGCAGCCCCTCATTGAATCGCGCCGTCACAAAGAGATAGCGGCCCGTCGACTCCGCTTCCTTGGGCTTCGCCGCGGCCTCGTCGCCGTCCTGCGACCCCTTCACGTCGCCCGCCACGGTCGTGCCATTGCCGAACCGGAGCAGGTATTCCACACCGTCTTTCATGCCGACGACGGTCTCGCCATTGCTCGAGACGATGTCCCCCTGCTGGAAAGCGAAGAAGCCTCGCTGCGCCAACGACGTCACGGCCTCGCGGTCGCCGGTGAACTTCTCCTCGGCCTTGAGGTCGGTGCTGAGGCCGGATGGCTTCCGAACCACGTCCACGATCTTCAGATCACCCAGCGCTTGTCGCAGGTCATTGAGCTTGCCAGATGCGAGCTCCTCGTCGTCCGCGAGCTTGTCGAGCTTGGGCTGGTTCTTGTCGTCAAAGCTCTCGAGCTTCAGGAGCGACCACTTCGCATCCTTGTCGTCATAGGCCAGCTCCGCGCGGGCGTTGCGGTCGACCGACACCGACAGCCGCCCCGTCGCCTCGTCGGCACCGAAGGAACAGGTTGAGTCGTCGAGCGTGAGCTGCCGCACGTCCCAGGGCGAGAGTTTGAGCAGATCCTTTTCGATCCAGTCGTCAAACAGCGTGCTGAACTTGGACGTGTCGAGTTCGACGCGATAGACGCGGTCCTGCCCCGCCCGCCGCACGAACCGCAGCGATCGGCCACCGGCCGCAGACATGCCGGCAGGACGCTTGTCCTCCTTGCCGACGATCAGCCGCGCGAGCTTGTTGCCTGAGGCATCGCGAATCTCCACGAGTTGGCCCACCCCCGTCATGCCGACCTTGATCTTCTCGGGATCTGGCTCGATCACGCCAAACGTCTCGTGGTCTCCGGGCGAGTCGCTGACCACGTCGAGCACGGGGCGGTCGATGAGTTCCGTGGCCGCGGCAGCGAGTTGGTCCTTGGCGTCGGCCGGGTAGTTTTCGTGCGAGGGTAGCACCCACACGCCCCCTGATCGCACTACCTTGAAGGGCTTGAGCGTCGCCGTCTCGTCGTCAAATGAGACGATTTCAAGGCTCGCCGCCTTCGCGGCGTCGGCCAGTTCGGGAAACAACACCTTCGCCTGCTCCGCCTCACCGACGACGGCCCGCTGTCGCAGGCTCGGCCGGACGTTCAGCCAGCCACCGAGGAGCAAGAGCCCGGCGCCCACGGCGAGAAAGCCCGCCGTCCGTCGCATCGCTGGCGACAGACCGTCGTCGACCTGTCGCGTCTTGTGTCCTGTCGCATCATCGTGTTTGTTCATCGTTCGAATGCTCCCATTCACCTGAGCCGTGATTTCGCCACGCCCTCGCGCTCGAGCGCGCGGCGGCGGAAAAAGACGAAGAAAGCCACCACCATTGGAGGAATCGGCGGCAGGATCACCGCCAGCCACTTCTGCCAATCCTGCTCCCGACGGATTGTCGACTCGAGCTTTCGCTCGACCGTCGCCACCTCGGCGTCCCGCTTGCGTCGGAGCTGCTCGATTTTCGTGTCGAGCTTTCGCTGAGCGAGCCGCTGACTGCTGGCGAGTTGCTGGATCGCCTGCATGGCCGCCTGCGGGTTGGCGTCGCCCTGATCTTCCATTTCCTTGATCTTCTTTTCGAAAGCCCCGACCTCTTTCTGCATCGCGTCGTTGGCATCCCGCTCGGCCTTGTCAAACTCACCGATGAAGGACGCCCGCTGCTTCTCGGCATCCTCGCGGGCACTGGCTACGGCATCCTCGATCCGCTCCAGCGTGCGGTGTTTCGGCTTCCGCTTGCGGACCTCGACGAACCGTTCGTCCCCGGCCAGCCAATCGAGCACGTTGAGCGCGAAGGTGACGTTGTCGAAGTCGAAGTTAAACATGTCGTCGCGGCGGTTGCGGAGCCCGAAGAAGACGCTGGACAAGAGGTCGATGTCGGCCACGACGACGGCTCGGATCGGCTTGGCCCCGACCGCCCCTTCCTGGCCTGCGGCCGCCGCCCGCTCGACAGCGACGGCGAGCGTCATCGTCTCGTCGCCGGGCTTCTCGAACACCCGCAGCATCCGCGTGTCGCCCCCCTGCATCGCCTGCTCGACGCGGGCGATCTCGATGGTGCCCGACTGCTTTCCCGTGCGGGCCAGCGGCGTCCACGACACGTCTGCCCCGGCCGCCTTCTCGAGTCCGCCGGGAAAAGGAAAGAGCACCTCCTGAAGTCCCTTCGTGATCGGCTGGTCGGCATTGAATCCTGCTCCCTTGTCGCCCTCGTCGGTGCCAAGCGCGGCGTCGACAAACACAAACTCGTCTTCGAGCGGGAGCTTCGGATGCGGGTTGTAACTCTGCCAGACGATGAACGGCGCCGTGCCCATTGCCCCCATCGCCGGCCGGTCGCTGCCGGCGGCAAGTTTCACGCCGAGCGCCTCCCAGAGTGTGTTGAGATCGCCCTTCGGCTGCCCCTGTGGCCCGCCAAACATTGCCATCGGGCCCGACGGACTGCGCCGCGGCTGGGAAGTGCCGGGCACGCCCTGCATCATGACTGGCAGCGGATCCTCAAAAATCGCGACCGGCTGGCCGGCCCTGACGGCCGCGACAAAGTTGGCCATCTGCTCGGGACCGAGCGACGACGGCTGCACGGCGAGGAGCACGTCGAACGTCTCGGTGAGCGGAGCGGAGGCGTCGACCTGCACGACGTCGTATTGCTTCTCGAGTTCCTCGACGATGGCCTGCCGCGGCCGCTGCTGGCCGCCCATCATGTCGAAGCCACCGTAGAGGTCGGCGTCGGTCGTGAGCACACCGAGCCGCTTCCGCTGCTGCTGGGCCGCAGTGCAGATCGAGCGGACGAGTTCATACTCCACGGGCGTGCCGCGATCGAAGAACGGCACCACAACCTTCTCGAGCCCGCTGGTGAACGCACACCCCAGAAAGATCTCCTGATCGTTGCGGTAGGTGCCCCGGACCCGCGACATCACCCGCTGCGGCTCGATGCCGTACTGCTGGCTGGCGAGCGCGGCTTCCTCCGTCTTCGGCTCGGTCGGGATCACTTCGACATTCACCTTGCCGCGGCCCAGTCGCTCAACCTGCCGCAGCGTGTTGAGGAGATTGATCCTCGTCTGCGCGTAGTCCTCGGGAACCGTCGGGCTGACGTAGGCCTTGATGTCGATCGGCCTGGAGGTCTCCAGGGTCCGGAGAAGCCGGCGGGTGTCATTTGAGAGCGAACTGATCTGTTCCTGCGAGAGGTCGGCCCGCACGTCGGCGGCTCGGAAGAGCAGCACCCCGCCCACCACAGCCGCAAGCAGCCCCGCCGTCCGCGCGAGATAGTGCAGCCCCATCGGGCTGCCGTCGCGACGGCCCGTCCAGTGACGCCGACCGATGAGCACCATGGTGAGATACAGACAGACCGCGACGACCCCGAGGAAATAGGCCGCCGATGACAGACTTAGCACGCCGCGGCCGAAGTCGGAGAAGTTCTCCGCAATGCTCCACGATTTCACCCGCGCTGCGGCCGCCTGCCCCATCACCGTGCCGGCCTGCTCGGCGAGCACCAGCGGCGCGTTGAACAACAGCCCAAGAATGAAACCCACCGTCAGGTTGGCCGTGAGAAAACTCGCCACCATCCCAAACGCGAGCATCGCCAGCCCGACGAACCAGTAGCCGAGGTAGTTGGTCAGAAACAATCCCGCATCGGGCGTCCCCCAACTCAGCAGGATGATCAGATTGCAAATGCAGGAGAAGCCGAGGGCCACGGTGTAGATGCCGACCGCCGCAAGATATTTGCCAAACACCACCTCCCAGTCGCTCGCAGGGATCGTGAGCAAAAGCTCGTCTGTGCCCTGCCGCCGCTCGTCAGCCCACACGCTCATCGTGATCGCGGGCACGAAGACCAGCAGGATGTAGGGCAGGTAGCGGTTGAGTTGGTCGAGGTTGGCGAGATTCGAGTTGAAGAACTCGGGCGGCCAGAAAGCCGCCAGCGAGCCGAGCAGCACGAATACGCAAATAAAGACGTAGCCGGTGGGGTTCGCGAAATAGGCGACGAAGTTTCGTTTGAAGACGGCGTCTAAAACGTGCCATTTCATGGTGTCGGTCCCTCGTTCAAAAACGTGTTCTTGGAGTGAGTCGTGCAGTGGTGGGGGGACGGGAGAGAGCCAAGGGGAGCCAGTCTTGGCTCGGAATCACGCTGAGCGGGTCAGTTCGTGAAACCGCTCGTCGAGGGTGCGGCCGTCGCGCCGCAGGTCGGCCGGCGTGCCGTCGAAACGGACCCGGCCCTCCGCGATCAGGATCACGCGGTCGGCCATCGCCTCGACCTCTTGCAGGATGTGGGTCGACAGCAGGATCGTTTTGCTCTGACCGAGCCGCCGGATCGTCTCGCGAACCTCCCGAATCTGGTTAGGATCGAGGCCGCTGGTCGGCTCGTCGAGAATCAGCACGTCCGGCTCGTGGAGCAGCACCTGTGCCATCCCCACACGCTGTCGGTAGCCCTTGGAGAGCTTGCCGATCGCTTTGCCGATCACACTGCCCAGCTCGCACTGTTTCACAACCGCCTCAATCCGCTCCGTTCGCCGCGCGCCCGTCATGCCGCGGGCGTCGGCGAAGAACTCAAGTAGGCCGCGGGGTGTCATGTCGGGATAGAGGGGACCGTTCTCCGGCAGGTAGCCGAGCCGCTCGGCCCCGGCGAGCCGGTCGGTTGACATATCGTGACCGGCGATCCGCGACGTGCCCGCGGTCGGGGCGAGGTAGCCCGTGAGGATCTTCATGGTCGTGCTCTTCCCGGCGCCGTTGGGGCCGAGGAAGGCGACGATCTCGCCGAGGGGCACGCGAAATGAGACGTCCTCAATGGCGATGAAGTCGCCATAGTACTTGGTGAGGCCATCAGCCTCGATCATGGCCTCGCCGGCTGAAACAGATGCGGTCGCAGTCATGGCCGTCCGATGTTGGGGGAACTTTCTCAACGGCTGATATTCTTTCCGACGTGGCCAATCCCCGCAAGGCAGCGCGGCTGCCCGCCCCGTGCCCGGGACATCCGGGGCTGCCCCTTCCCGCGTGCGCCCCGCTACGGCAGCGGCTCCACCCGGGGCGAGATCTCGTCCCGGCGCCACGCAATGTGCGCCTTCCAGTCGTTGCAGGTGTCAGGATGGTCGGCGCGGAAGTGCACTCCGCGGGTCTCGGCCCGGTCGATCGCCCCGCGGATCATGAGGCGGGCCACCTCCAGCATGTTCTGGAGTTGCCAGCCCTGCGGGTCGGAAAACTGCCGCGGCAGGACGTACCTGCACCAGCCCTCCACGGTTGTCAGCGCCTCCCCAAGAGACTCGCCTGCCCGCTCCACGCCCACGTGCCGCCACATCAGCGCGCGGAGTGAGTTGCGGATGTCGGCTAGATCAAGCGCTGGGGAGTCGCTTCCACCGCCGTTGTCCACGACGGCCCGGGGCTCCGCGATCGCCGGCACATGAAACTCATCGTCGGCCCGCCCCTCCCTGAGCACCTCGGCACTTGCCGCCTCGCCCGCCCGTGCACCGTAGACCAGCCCTTCCAGCAGGCTGTTGCTGGCCAGTCGGTTGGCACCGTGGAGGCCGCTTGACGTCACCTCGCCAGCCGCGAACAGGCCAGGAACGCTCGTTCGTCCCATGGCATCGACCGACACACCCCCGATCATGTAGTGCGCGCCGGGCCGCACGGGAATCCGGTCCCGGGCGAGATCGAGGCCAAACTTTGCGCAGATCGCCGCCATGCCCGGAAACCGCTGGCGGACCATGACTGGATCGAGGTGCGCGAGGTCGAGATACACGTTGGAGTGATGCGTGCGCCGCATGATCACCGTGGTCGCGCGGGAGACGACGTCGCGGGGCGCGAGTTCGGCCCGCGCGTCGAACTCGGGCATGAAACGCCGGCCGTCACGGTCGACGAGGTGCGCTCCCGCGCCCCGCACCGCCTCCGTGATCAGGCTCCGCGCACCACCGGCGATGTAGAGCACCGTCGGATGGAACTGCATGAACTCCATGTCACGAAGTTCGGCACCGGCCCTCCACGCCAGCGCCATGCCGTCGCCGCTCGACCCGGGCGGATTCGTCGACTCTCGATAGATTTGGCCGGCGCCCCCCGTGGCGAGAATCGTCCGTCGCGCCCAGACGAGCGTCTTACCGTGTCGCGGGTTCCAGACGAGCGCCCCGCGGCACCGTCCTTCGTGCGTCACTAAGTCGATCGTAAACGTCTCGGGCCACACCGAGAGGTTGGCGAGTTTCTGCGTCTGCTTGATCACGGCCCGCATCACCTCGCGGCCCGTTGCATCGCCGAGCGCGTGCACGATGCGATGGTGGCTGTGCCCCCCTTCGCGACCCAGTTCGAGCGCCCCGTCGCGTTCGTCGAAACGCGTGCCCCAGGCAATGAGTTCGGCGATCCGCCCCGGCGCCTCGCGAACCACCGCGTCAACGACGTCCGTGTGACACAGCCCGCAACCGGCGGTGAGCGTGTCGGCGACATGATTGTCGAAGCGGTCCTCGGGATCGACCACGCCGGCGATGCCACCCTGCGCCCACTGGCTCGACGAGCCCTGTAAGTCGTCCTTCGTGACGACCGTCACGCAAAGCTGCGGATCGACGGCGAGCGCCGCGCGGAGGCCCGCGAGTCCACCGCCGAGGATGAGAACGTCGGTGAAACAGTGCGGCACCCGTTTGGGGCCAAACGGCACCAGATACCGCGGACCCTGAAAAGATTGACTCATTCGGCGGCTGCGCCCTGCATGAAGGCCTTGAACTGCTCGCGGTAGTCACTAGGGGGCCGGCTGCGGCGGCCCTCCGCCTGCCCGCCCTTCATGTCGCTGGGCACGTCACGGCTGCTCCGCACACCGCCCGGCCGCAGCCCCAGGCTCTTGATCGCCTGGTCAAACTCACCGCGCTGTCGCGCATCGCCGTTTCGCGTCATTCGCCGCATGGCCTCCCACCGCGCAAGGAAATCGCGGGCCTGCTGCGGCGTCCAGCCGAGTTCGTCGAGCACGGTCGTATCACCCGACTCGACCGACTGTCGCAGATGCTCGATCGCGAGGTCAGCCGCATTGCGGGCTTTGGCCAGATCCTGCTCGCCCCACTCCATCTCGCGGTCGCGCCGCTCGGCGCCGGCGTCGGCATCACCGCCCGCGTCTTTATCGCCTCCGGCGGCCCGACCGCCAGCGCCAGACTCACGGCCGGCCGCCGCCTCTGAGCCCTCACCCGGCTGCCCCTGCTCGCTGGCTTCGCCAGACTCGCCCTTCCCCTGACTAGCAGTTTGTCCCGGTTGCTGTCCCGGCTGCTGTCCCGGCTGCTGTCCCGGCTGCTGTCCCGGCTGCTGTCCCGGCTCGCCTGCGGCTTCGCCACCTTGGCCTTGGCCTTCGCCCGGCGGGTTGCCATCTTTGGCCGCCTGTTCCTCCGCACCCGCTGGATTCTTCCCCGTGCCCTGCTGCCCCTCGGCGTTTGGCTTCGATGCTGGCGACGGCCCGCCTTGCTTGCCGGAGTCTTGCCGGCCACCGCCGGGCTGCGGCCCACCGTCGCCGCCGGTGCCGCCTGCCTGTTGACCCTGCCCCTTCGACTGCCGACTGTCTTTTTTAGGCTCTGCGCCCTTGCCTTCTTGACTCTGTCCGTCGGCACCTGCCGCCTGCTGCCCCGCCTCACCCTGCCCCTGCTGCCCCGCACCCTCCTGGCTTTCGGCACCCTGCCCCTGACCAGGTTGCTCACCTTGGCCGCCCGCTCCCTGCCCCGCCGTCCCCGCTGCACCGCCGCCCGATTTCGATCCGCCGCTGCATGAGGAGCATCCTTCTTTGCCACATGGCTTGCCATCCGCACCCGCGCACTCCGGCGGCTTTTTGCCAGCGGCTTCGGTGCCGTTTTTCGTCTGACCGTCTTTGCCTTGGCCAGCCTGTGCTTGGCCGTCTTTCATCTGGCTCGGCTCTTGCCCTTCGCGCGGCGCTCCCTGCTCACCCTTGCCCTGCTCACCGCTCCGCTGTTCACCCGGTTCCTTTCCTTTCCCCTGCTTCTGTCCTCCGTCCTGCTGCGACTGCTGGCGATGCTCGAGGATCCGTTCCATCGCCTCGCCGTCGTCGGTGCCGTCGGCGGCGACGGTGTCCTGGGGGGCCGGTTTGCCCTGCCCGCCGCCCTTTCCGGACTGCTGTTGCTGCCCGCCGGCTCCCCGTTGCCCTGGCTGCGGCGCGGTGCCTTTGTCTGGCTGACTGCCGGTTTGCTTTTCACCGGACTTCGCCTGGCCGTCACGACCACCCCCCTGCTGACCCGGCCCGGCTGGTTTTGGCTGGCCTCCCTGGCCGCCGTCTTTCTGTTCACCGGGGCGGCCACCTTGTTGCTGCTGGCCGCCACCCTGCCCCTGCGGCTCGTTGCCGTCGCCGTCACGGCCTCCCTGCTGCTGACGTTGGCCTGGCTGGTTGCCCGACTTCCCTTCCGCTCCGTCCTGAGGTTTGCCGCCGTCGCCACCTCCCTGATCCTTGCCCTCCTGCGGATCGCCCTGCTTGCCGCCCTGCTTGGGGTCCTGCTGTTGCTGCGACTTCGACTGCTGCTCGTCCTGGCGGCCGCCCTCACCGCTCTTCCCGCCCTGCTGCTGGCTTCCCTTCTGCGGCTGCGACTGTCCCCCGCCGGCATCCTTTCCACCGGCGTCCTTTCCGGCATCCTTTCCGCCGGCATCCTGCTCGCCGCCGCCGTTCTCTCCTTCACCGCCATTCTGCTTGTCGGCGGCTGCATCGCCCTTCTGCGAGGCATCCCCGCCTTCCTTCGATTCGTTCTTCCCCGAATTGTTCCCTTGCTGCTCGCCTTGCTGTCCCTGGGTGGCATCGTCGCCGGCCTGCGTGCTGCCTTCGCCATCTTCGCCGCCGCCGGGCTCGCCTTGGTTGCCGCCGTTGTCTGGAGGTGTGCCGTCGCCTTCAGGTTGCCCCTGCTCGCCTTCGGCCTCTTGATCCTGCTCGCCCGCCGCCGGTGGCGGGTCCCGCGGCGGCGCGGCGGCATCGATCTTCAGCGCCTGCCATTGCGTGACGGCGATGTTTGGCGAGTCGGGCCGCGTGTCTTTGGCCACCGCCCGATACTCGAGCACGTCACCGGGGCCGGCGCCGAGCCGTTCTGGGATGAGCGTCGCCGCACCGCGAAACACCTTCCTTCGCCGACCCACCAGGAGTTCCTCGCCCTGCTTCTCACCGCCCTGCTTCTCACCGCTTTGGGCGAGGCGGGTCTCGACGCTGATGCTCGCGAGACCGAAATCGGGGTCTTCGCCACGCACGCGAATCGTGACCGGCGCCGACGGCGGCACGCGGACCACCTTCTCGGCAGGCTCCTCGATCGACACGTCCGGCGCCCTGTCCGGCTCCACGTCGATCCGATACTCCATCTTCTCCGTGGTCACGGGCTCGCGGCTCGCAGCCGACGCGGACTTCGGCTGGAACATCAGCCTGTAGGAGGCGTATTCGGCGGCCGAGCGGTCGGCCTTGAGTTGGAGCGTGAACGAGCCGCGGCCACGGGCGAGATCCTGCTGGCCGACCGTGAGCGGCACCTTCCGCTTGCCATCACAGCCCAGATCGATCCAGGCGCTCTCGAGCGGATGATTGCATTCCGCGACGATTGTTACCTTCGTGCCCTCGACGGCGCGGAGGTCGCCTTGCCACTCCACGGTCTCATCGGCCTGGCCCGTGTACTCGGGGTAGTCATATCGCACCTCCCGCACGAGCAGCGCCGGCGCATCGACGACCACCACACGGATCCGCGGGCTGCGGGCGTCGCCTGCTGAAATGACCAGTTCGATCGGCCTGTCGAGCCCGCGGGTCGCATCGGGCAGCAGCACGGTATGCATGCCGTCCGCACCACTGGGCGCCATGGGCATCCGCCACGCGGCCATCGCCGGTTCCGCGGTGCCGTCCTCGCGCACCGGCGTCACCACGAGCGCGGGGCGTTCACCCGCCTTGAGACCGCGCACCTCGCTCGCGACGACGAGTTGTCGGCCGCGAATGAGCGTCGCGGTGCCCCCCTGCACGGGCAGTCTCCGCCCGGAAACATCGGCTGGTGCGGGCTCGCCAGGCATCCGCCAGGCCAGTGCCGGCGGCGCGATCCTCACCCGCGACGGGGGCGCGATCCCGAGCCACGGCGCGACCAGCCGTGCCGCCGACACGATCAGGCTCTTCGGCGCCACGACCTCGTAAATGCACGCCAGCGCCACCAGTCCTGCAAACATAAAGGCGAGCCGCAGGGCGGGCGTGCGATCGATGACGCCATCCGCAGACACCGCCGACAACTGCCGAGCCGCCCGTCGTCGCAGCGACTTCACGACGAGCGGTGTGGTGTCGTCGGCGTGCGCCCGCGCGAGGACGGCGTTGACGACGTCATTGTGAAGTTCGGGGTGCTCGCGCTCGAGGATGCGAGCGGCGTAGACAAGGTTCACGCGGTAGCGGACAAGTGGCACGATCCAGCGGCCAACGGCCGCTGCCAGCACCGCCGCGCCGGCCGCGAACCACGTCCACCGCGCCCAAGCGGGCAGTCCGCCCGGCACCAGCCAATGCTCGACGAGGATTCCAGCGGCCAGCCAGAGCATCGCCCCGACGCCTGCCGCCAGCAGGAAGGTCGTGATCGCGACGCCCTTGTAGTCGGCACCCGCGGCGGCCAGCCGCTTGGAGAGATATCGATCCGACTTCGACTCGGGATCAACGCCGTCGGACCATCCCGCCACGGCGAGCGGATCAGCAGAGCGCTGGGAGACCGTCGCCATGAGGTTCCTCCGGCAGTGGCAGCGGGAAATTGGAAGCTGCGAGACACTCCACAAGCACGACTTGGATTATATCGGCCCCGGACGGCCGGCATCTCGGAAAAACACCGCGGGCTTGGCACGGCGCGGAAGGCTCCGCGACGATAAGGCTGCCGCCGGCCACAACCACTCGCCTCTGGCGGCCACGCAGGAAAGTCAGGATGGCTCTGCTGCCCAACGCGGAAACCTTCAAGCAACTCGTCGACGGCTCGGCCCAGGGGCCTGGCCCGGCGACGGCGCGGCTCCTCCTCGCCGCGGCCAGCTTTCCCTATGCCGCCGCGGTGGCCCTCCGAAACGCGGCGTTCGACGCCGGGCTTCTCCGGTCCGGCACGGCCAGTGTGCCGGTGGTCTCGGTGGGCAACCTGACGCTCGGCGGCACCGGCAAGACGCCGCTGGTGGCATGGGTCGCCCGACTCCTTATCGACCGAGGACTAAAGCCGACGATCGTGAGCCGCGGCTACGCGGCTCGTCCGGGCGAGCAGAGTGACGAGGCCGCAGAACTCGGCGTGGTGCTCCCCGGCGTGCCGCACGTGGCCGACCGCAACCGTCTCGCGGGAGCCCGGGCGGCGGCGGCGGCCGGCGCCGACGTGATCGTGCTGGACGACGGCTTTCAGCACCGCCGACTGCAACGCGACGTCGACATCGTCGCGATCGACGCCACTGATCCGTTCGGCTGCAGTCGCCTCTTTCCGCGAGGCATGCTCCGCGAACCCCTTGGAGGTCTGGCCCGCGCGCACGCCGTCGTCCTCACCCGGGCAACGGCCATCACCGAGGCACGACGGGCCGAGATCCGCACGGCATTCGACACCGCCTGCCGCGGCCACCTTCCGTCGGCATGGATGGAGGCGGAGCATCGGCCAATCGCCCTGCGATCGGCCGACGGTTCGACCCGGCCGCTTGAACTGCTGCGGGGCGGCAGAGTGGTGGCCTTCTCAGGGATCGGCAACCCCACCGCGTTTCGTTCCACGCTCCAGTCGCTTGATGCCGACGTCGTCGAGTTCGTCAGCTTTCCCGACCATCATGCGTACGCTGAGCCCGATCGGCGGCGGCTGGGCGACCGGGCCGCGATGGCCGGCGCGGCCTTCGCCGTCACCACGCTCAAGGATCTCGTGAAAGTTCGCCGCCAGGATCTGGGAGGCGTGCCGCTGGTGGCAGTCGAGATCGCGATGCATGCCCTTGCGGGCGGCAACGAGGTGGCCGCCGTGGTCACCGCGGCCGCCCACGCGACCTCCTCACGGGGGCCGGCACGGTGACAGGTTCCATCGACGTCTCGATCCTCGTCAACACCTTCCGCAAGCCGCGGCATCTGGCGCTCGTGCTCGAGTCGATCGCGCTGCAGCGTCGCGGCGGGGCGGCTCTGGAGGTGATCGTCTCTGATGACGGCTCGGCGGACGGCACGCACCGCGTCGTCCACGACTTCGCGGCAACGTGCGGCATCCCCGTGCGGTTCACCAGTCAGCCGCATGAAGGCTTCCGGCTGGCCCGCGTCCGCAACGAGGCGGCCCGGCTGGCACGCGGCGACTACCTGCTCTTCCTCGACGGCGATTGCATGATCCCCCGGCATCACGTGGCGGCCCACCTCGAGCGGCGCCGACGCGGCACGGCCCTGCTTGGGTTCTGTGCACGGCTGCCCGAGCGGGCGAGCCGCGTGCTCGTGCCGGAGAACCTCGCGGTCACGAACCTGCCGGCGCTGATCCCGCCCAGCGAGCTCCGATTACTCGCCACACGCCGACGCAGGGCGTGGTGGCACGCCGCCCTCCGGCATCCCACGAAGCCGCGGCTGGCCGGCGGTGACTTCGGCGTCTGGCGAGATGACTTTCACGCCGTCAATGGCTTCGACGAACGGTTCGTGGGCTGGGGACAGGAAGACGACGATCTGGGCCTCCGCCTGCGGGAGGCCGGCATTCGCCTCGAATCGATCCTCGACCACACCTGCTCGCTGCACATCTGGCACGCGACCGATCCGACCGCCACGCCCCGGTGGCGCGACGGCCCCAACGTTTCGTACTTCGAGCGCCGCGGCCGCTTGGTGTCGTGTCGACGCGGACTCGTCGCGCGGCCGGCGTCGGCGCTCACGTGGGGCCTGCCTGACGACATCGCGGCAACGCCACTGGGCCGAGCAGTCGCGGCACAGCTCGCGGGTGCGATCGTCGTCGCCCCGGGCAAGCGGTGCGAGATCGACGTGGTTGTGCGGCCAGGCACCGCGGCCTTCACCCGACCGGCCGAATGCCGGCTTGCGATCATGGCAGCGGGCATGGAGCCAAGCACTCGCCTACAACGCAACTCCGATCAGGTCACCGAAGTCTCAGTCGACCAGTCTATCGCGAGGCTCCTTGAAGCCGCAGGTTAAAAAGGTAGTGAACCCGGTGAGGGAGAAGAGAAGAATCGCTCCTTCGCTCACCCGAAAGCTACTTCTTTTTCTCAGCTACTTCTTCTTTTCATTGTGCAACGTGTGCTTCCGCAGCCGCGGTGAATACTTCTTGAGTTTCAGCTTCTCGCCGCCGCTCTTACGCCGCAGCGTGTAGTTTTGGTCGCCGGTTTCCGCGCACACAAGATGGATGATCTCGAGCTTCTTTTTTCCCTTCGCCATGGTCGTGCCGTCTGCGGTGGCCGCAGTCCTTCCAGAGTTGTCTAATCTGCCGGCAACCGGCAGACTTTCGTTCCACGGCCGCCAATCGGCGGCTCGGAGGAAGCCGAAACCTACCCCGCCAGACCTCTGAAGGCCAGCGGGATCGCCCACGACAGGCCAATCTATGCGTTTCCATCGCCCGCAGACCTGGGAATATTTCCCCCGCAGCCGACCGAACACAGTTGAATGGGTGGCGGTATTCAGTCAGGAGACAGCTGCCCTCTAAGCCGTTCGTGTTATATTCAAACCTTGGTTGTCGGAAGCTGACGGAATCGATTTCATGCGTCGTGCTGATCGCTGGGGCGATCGAGTTGAGCGACACGACAAGGCCACGCTGACGGGACCATCCGATGTCGAGCCAGATTGATCCTGATCCGGTGAAAAAGTCTGCCCGTCCTCCGGCGGCCCAACCGGCGGC
>JBBDNW010000238.1:22069-55718 GCA_040877375.1 Pirellulales bacterium
TTGATCCTGATCCGGTGAAAAAGTCTGCCCGTCCTCCGGCGGCCCAACCGGCGGCAGCTGGCAAACCTCCCGCCAAACCTCCCGGCAGGCAGGCGGCAACGCCGCCGAAGCCCGCCACAGCCGCCAAGCCGGCGACGCCACCGAAGCGGCCAGAGCCTCAGAAGTCTGGGGCGGCTGAGGACGCTTCTTCCGATCCGGAGCGCGGCGCGGATTCGCCGGGCCGCCTCGCCGTCAGGCAGGCACCGGCGTGGGCCGTCAGCATGCTCGTCCACGTCGTCGCGCTGCTCGCCATGGCGTTGATCGTCAACGAGCCTCCGAAAAAGGAGACGCCGCGGGTCATCACATCAAACGCACCCGAGGTCGAGGACGAGTTCAACGAGTTCGAGGAGGAACTGCCCGAACAAGAGAAGGTCGAGACATCCGATGTCACGGCCGACGTCACGGTGACGACCGAGGTCGCAGTCACGCCTGTCGAAGTCGTGACAAACGCCACCGATCTCGATGCGGCGCCATTGGCTGTCGAGTTCACCGACTTCGGCTCCGAGACGGCGCCCACGTCCGACATGATGTCGACGTTCGGTGTGATCGGCGGCAAGGGGGGCGGCATCGGCGGTCGCGCGCCCGGCCAGCCCGGAAAGCTCGCCGCGGCAGGTGGCGGCGGCAAGGACACGGAGGAGGCCGTCGACCGAGCGCTCAAGTGGCTCGCGATGCACCAACTCCCCGATGGCGGCTGGTCATTTGACCTCTCGCTGTGCCAGGGCTGCAACTGCTCCGCTTCTGGCAAGGGCAAAGCGGCGGACCGCTGTGCCGCCACGGCGATGGCTCTCCTGCCGTTTTTGGGCCGCGGCTTTACGCATCGCGAAGGACCCTATAAGCCCACGGTCGAGCGGGGCATCTCGTTCCTGGCCCAGATGGCCGTCGCGGGCAAGGGCAAAGCGTATGGGGGGGGAGGAAACATGTATTCGCAGGGGCTCGCGGGCATCGCGCTCTCTGAATGCTACGCGATGTCGCAAGACAACCGGCTCGCCATGCCGACGCAGCTCGCACTCAACTTCATCATGGACGCCCAAGATCCAGTGGGGGGTGGCTGGCGGTATTCCCCCAAGCAGCCCGGCGACACGTCAGCTGTGGGCTGGCAGATCATGGCGCTCAAGAGCGGCAACATGGCCTACCTGCAGGTCAACCCGCTGACGGTGAAGAAAGCGGTTGACTTCCTCAATAGCGTGCAGGACGAAGACGGAGCCTATTACGGCTACATGGGCCCCGGACGCGCACACACCACCACGGCCATCGGCCTTCTCTGCCGCATGTACCTCGGCTGGAAGAAGGACAACCCGGCGCTGCAGCGCGGGGTCGAGTTCATCGCGAAGACGGGTCCCACCAAAGATCTCTACTTCGACTACTACGCCACCCAGATCATGCACCACATGGAAGGCGAGATGTGGATCGCATGGAACAACAAAATGAAGGAGATGCTGCTCACAAATCAGGCGACGAGCGGCCACGAGGCGGGCAGCTGGCACGAAGGGGTCGACGGTGGCCACGGCGCCGATTCGGCCGGCCGTATCTACTGCACCGCGCTGTCGACGATGATCCTCGAGGTCTATTACCGCCACCTTCCGATCTACCGCAATCAATCGGTAGACGAGGAGTTCAAGGAGTAGCGTCGCCGGTCGTCACCCGTCTTCCCATCGCTCGTGCTCCGGGCTTCTTGGAAGCCGGGGGATCGCACGCCGCATGGGATCGCCTCCCGACAGGAAGCCCCAAGCGCGAGCGCGGGGAATACGTCGTCCATCCCGATCCGAGGATGCGGCCTGTGCCTCGTCCCCTCCAGCGGCCCACCAGATACTGCCGATGAACTTTGGGGGGATCGCGGTGCGCGCCCAAAACGGTCATACGGCACCCCTCCATTCGACGCAACTGGCAGAGTCTGCGTGATATCCAGCGGGGCGGAGCGGCCGCGATGCGGGACGAGACGCACCACACGACCTTCATCGAGCGGCTCGTCGGCAGCCCGGGGATCCGGTCTGGCTATGCGAGCCTGATCGTCCACGTGGCCGTGCTGATCGTGCTGGCGCTGGCGATGATCCCCACCGGGATTCGGGTACGCCCACGACCCATCGTGATCGTCCCGGCCGATGCCGCGGAGCATGACACCGATTCCGGTTCGTCGGCCGGTGACGGGCTGCCGGAACCTGCCATGGTCGACATCGCCGCGCACGCACCGGCCGCCGCCGACCCGATCGTCCCCGAGTCAGCCCCCGAGATCATCGAACCTGTTCCTCCCCTGCCGCCAGCGCCCGTCGCTGCCACGCCCGCTTCGGTACGGATCGCTGACCAAGAAGTGACCATCGTGGTTGCAGCTCGTCCGGTGGGGGCATCGCCGGATGGGGCTGATCCCATCCGGCGGGCATTCGCCGGTCGCAGCGGCCCCGAACGAGGCCGTGGCGTGCTCGACCACGGCGGCTCCGCGGCCAGCGAGGCAGCGGTCGAGCGCGGCCTCGCGTGGCTCGCGCGGCACCAGGCCGCCGACGGCTCATGGCGATTCGACCTCAGCGGCTGCCAATGCGACGGGGCGTGCCGCGATCCCGGCACGGTCTCGAGCACGACGGCCGCTACGGGCATCGCACTGTTGCCGTTTCTCGGCGCGGGGCACACGCACGTGGAGGGCGCTCACCGCGAGACGGTGACGCGGGCCATCTATTACCTCATGAGCCGCATGCAGCCGACGCCCCGTGGCGGTGACCTCAGCGAGGGGACGATGTATGGCCACGGCGTCGCCACCCTCGCGCTCGCCGAGGCACTCGGGATGACGCGGGACCAGGCGCTCGTCCGCTACGTCCGCGATGCAGTGCGATTCATCGAGACGGCCCAGGACCTCCACGGCGGCGGCTGGCGGTATCTTCCGGGTCAGCCGGGCGACACAACCGTAACAGGCTGGCAGCTGGCCGCGGTGAAGAGCGCCGGCCTAGCGGGCATCCCAGTGCCTTCGCCGACGATCGACGGCGTCTGCCGGTTCCTCGACCGGGTGCAGGTGCGCCGCGGTGAGGCCTACGGCTACCAGTCGCCACACTCCCGCCCCGCTACGTCTGCGATCGGCCTGCTCTGCCGGCTCTACACTGGATGGCCCGACAATGCGGCGATCGACCGAGGACTCGCCACGCTGGCCAAGCCTGGCCCCGCCCCGGATGCGGTGTATCTCAACTTCTACCTCTCCCAAGCCCTCCTGCAGCGTGATCACCCTGCCTGGCCGAAGTGGAACTCCCGCAACCGCGACCAACTGATTGCACGCCAGGCGGCGATCGGCCACGAGGCGGGCAGCTGGTTCTTCGCCGACCCCGAAACCGCGGCCGGCGGCCGGGTCGCCCACACCGCCCTGGGCGTGTTGACCCTCGAGGTCTACTACCGTCTGCTGCCGATCTACCGCCCCGAGGCGGTCGCCACCGGCTGGTAGGCCGCTGTATCGGCATGGCTATAATGCGGTTTGGAGATAGCGCATGCGGTCGGTCACGTATTCCTGGTTGGCGGTGGTCCTCGGCGTGGCCGGAGCGGCGATCGGCTGGCTTGGCCTGGCGGGATGGATCGCCGCGGCCGTGCTGATCGCAAGCGTCGCGATGCATGTCGCGGGCAACGCCATCGGCACGCGGTTGCGGGAAGCGGCCGACCGCGACCTCTCGCGGGTGCCACGTCGAGACGGATTTCCTCTCCTGCCGCATCCGTCACGTCCAAGCCGCCTCGAAAAACGGGAAAGCCTGGGCAGACTGGTGCCCGTGTCGGCAGGGATTGGCGCTGCGTGCGGCGGTATCACGGGAGCGACGGCATTGGCGGCACTCACATCGAGTTCGCTCGCCGGGGCGGCCCTCGGCGGCGTCTCATCGGCCGTGATTGGCGGGCTGATCGGCTTTCTGGGGGCGAGTTTTGTGGAAATCGTGCGGACCAGCCTCCGCGATGCGATCGCCGCGGAACGGTCGTCGGCGGCTGCCGAGCGGTAGCCGTGATGGGCGGTGGAAGCCGGGCGCGGCGCGTGGTACAACTGCCGTCCCCGCAACTGCGTCACTCCGTCCACGTCCTCTGAGACCACCATGACGAAGCCCCATCGCAAACTCAAGAAGGCGAACCACGGCGCCAGGCCCGCCAACAGCAAGGCCCGCAAGGCGAAGCGGAAGCACATCCGCACGTAGTCGTCGCGTTCGTTCGTCTGGCCCCGCACCGCTCCTCCCCCCGCACCAGCCTGAGGAAAGATCCGCAGTGGCTCCGCGCGACTACATCATCCATCCCAGCGAGTACGACCTCGACCGCGTGGTGGCCGACATCAACGAGATCCGCCGCTGGAACCGGCAGCGGTTCGAGATGGAGCAACTCACGGCGATCGTTCACGAGGATCTGTCTCGCGGGCTGTGCGTCGGCTACAAGGACCTCACTCCTGATGAGTTCTGGGTTCGTGGCCATTTTCCAGGCGTGCCGCTCATGCCGGGCGTGATGATGTGCGAAGCCGCGGCCCAACTCTCCAGTTATTACTCCCAGCGGTACAACCTGCTTGACGCCCAGGTGGTCGGATTCGGCGGCCTCGAGGACGTCCGGTTTCGTGAGCCCGTGGTGCCTGGAGACCGCCTTGTGATCGCGGTCGAACGAATCCGTGTCCGCCCCAGGGCGATGATCGTCTGCCGCTTCCAAGGCCTTGTGCGCGAGAACATCGTCGTGGACGGGATCATAAAGGGTGTGCCGCTACCGATCGACATGCTCGAGTTGGCGGGCAAACTGGCCGCCGACCGGGCCGCCACGACGTGATCGGCCCGGTCTCCTGATGCCTCGTCGACCACCGCGAAAGCCCGATCCGTCGCTCGACCTTTCGACGCACCTGCTCACGCTCAACTCGCTGCCCGTCCCGTTCGACCCCGGCTCCGTCTTTTCGGCCGAGGCCCCCGTCGAACTCGAAGTGGGTAGCGGCAAGGGGCTGTTTCTCGCCACGGCCTCGGCACGGTCGTCCGACCGTAACTTTCTCGGGGCCGAGATCGCCGGGGGCTATGCGCGGCTCTGCGCGGGGAGGCTCGCGGCCGCCGGCCGCACCAATGCCCGGATCATCTTCGGCGACGCGACGTTCCTCGTCCGCAGCATGCTCCCCGACGCCTGCCTCGGCGGCATGCATGTCTACTTTCCCGACCCGTGGTGGAAAGCCCGCCACCGCAAGCGGCGGGTGCTCTCGGAACTCTTTCTCAAGCATGCGGGCCGCGTGCTTCCGCCCGGTGCCACGCTGCACGTCTGGACCGACGTTGAGGAATACTTCCTCGAGTCGGTGGCCTTCGCGAAGGCCACCGGATTGTTCGCCGATCCGCGGGACGAACAGGCCCCGACGCCGGAGCACGACCTCGACTACCGCACCCACTTCGAGCGCCGCACACGGATTGCCGGCGAGGCCGTCTGGCGGGCCGCCCTCGACCGCAACGACCAGCCCGCCGGCTGTCAGCGCATCATCCAGCCAGTGTGAACCTACCGTGCCGTCTCGTACGTCCTGCCCACGCGGCCGCGGGAGGTCTGCGAGAGGGCGATCGAGTAGAGCCGCTCGCCAGCCGGCGTCGGGTAGATTCCGGTGATACAGGCCTGGCAGAGGTCGGCAGCGTCGAAGCCGATCGAGCGGGCCACCGCCTCGATCGGCAGGTAGCGGAGCGAGTCGGCCCCCAGCCGTGCCGCCATCTCGCTCTGGGCAGCCTCGGTAAGCTTCCCGTCGGGAAGAAACTCGGGGGCGAAGAGTTCGTCAATCGTCGACATGTCGATTCCGTAGAAGCACGGAGCCACGATCGGTGGGCAGGCCACGCGGACGTGAATCTCCCGCGCGAGTCCCAGCGAGCGCATTCGGCCGATGAGCACCTTCATCGTCGTACTGCGGACGATTGAATCCTCGACGAGAATCACACGCCGCCCCTCCAGCACCTCGCGGAGGGGCGTGTATTTTGTCTCGGCCTTCTGGCGGCGGCTCGCGGCGGCGTCGATGAAGGTCCGGCCGGTGTAGCGGTTGCGGATCAGCCCCTCGACGCACGGGATCGAAAGGCGGTAGGCCATCGCATCGGCGGCCGCCTTGCTCGTGTCGGGCACGGGGACGACGACGGTGTCGGAGTCGATCGGCACTGTCTCGACCCGCGCGAGTTCCTCGCCAAGCCGCTTCCGCGACAGGTAGACGCTCCGCTCGTCCATCGTGCTGGCAACGTTCGCGAAGTAGATCCACTCGAAGAAGCAGTGGGCCTTGCGGGTGGTCTCCGCGAATCGCTCTACCCGGACAGTCGTGCCATCGACGATCAGCGCCGTGCCGGGCTCCAGGGATCGGATCGACTCGGTCGGGAAGCCGAGGTTGAGCAGGGCCACGCTCTCGCTCGCCGCCGCGACGAGCAGCCCGAGCTGCGCATATTCCATCGGCCGGATGCCCCTGGGATCGCGTGCCACGACGAGCCTGCCGCAGGCGTCGAGCAGGGCGATGTTCCAGGCGCCGTCGAAGCGGGCCGAGATCGCTGCAAGCATCTCAATCGGATCGGGATCAGCGTTGCCCGACAGTTCCTGGCCGATCGCGTGCATGATCACTTCGGTGTCGTTGTCGCGGGCGAGATGGCTGTCGTCCGTGGCGAGAATCTCGGCCCGCAGTTCGGGGTAGTTCGCGAGTTGGCCATTGAAGCCGAATGCGAACCACTTCCGCTTCTGGATGTGCGGCCGCTCCAGCGGCTGGGCGTAGCCACGGTCCTCGGCGCCGCAGGTGGCATACCGCACGTGGCCGATGGCGGCCCTCCCGGTGTGCTGCTCCATCAGGCTCTCGTACTTGCCCCGGTGGCTCATCCGAAACACCTCGCTGACGCTCCCCACCTCCTTGTAAGTGGCGAGGAGTTGGCTGCGGTCGGGGTTCCAGACCGTCATGCCTGCTGAGAGCTGGCCGCGGTTTTGGATGTCGAGGAGCATCCGAGGCACGAGCCGCGACACCTCCTCCGGCCCCTGGGCCGGACAGAGCGGACTCGGCTCGTCACCCACCAGGTGATAGATCGCGGCCAGGCCGCACTCGTGATACAGATCACTCATCGAAGGTTGGCCTCGGCGGGCTGCCGCGCCGCTCCCGGGCAACGGGGCGGAGAATACGACCGCGGCTTGGAATTTTGCTCGGCAGAGAATCATAGCAGGCCGTGGAAGAGGCCAGCATCGCCGGGTGGCCCCGCATCCCTTCACGAGGGTACGATACGCGGTTTTGCGACGGTCTCACGAACGGAAGCCCACTCCCCGCCGCCATGATCGATCCGACCCGTCAGCAGGTCCTATCCGCTGCAGAGCTCATCGTCGTCAAAGTGGGCACTCGTGTGCTCACTGGCCCCGACGGCCTGCTCGATACGGCCCGCATCGAATCGCTGGGCCGCCAGATCGACGCCGTCTCGGTGAATGGGCGGCGGGTCGTGCTTGTCAGTTCCGGAGCCGTCGGGGCTGGCATGGGCCGCATCGGCCTGACCCGCCGGCCGACCGAGTTGGCCCGGCTCCAGGCTGTGGCTGCCATTGGCCAGAGTTGCCTCATCGAGGCCTACGAACGGGCTCTCCGCGGCCGCGGGCGACACGTTGCGCAGGTCCTGCTCGTGGCCGATGATCTGCAGGATAGGGCCCGCTACCTGAATATCCGCAACACGCTCCTCACGCTGCTCGAGCTCGGCGCTGTGCCGGTGATCAATGAGAATGACACAGTGAGCGTCGAGGAACTGCGGACGTCCTTCGGCGACAACGACCGGCTCGCTGCCCTCGTGGCCACGCTGCTCGGGGCCCCGCTGCTCGTTCTGCTCTCCGACGTCGAAGGCCTCTTCGACCGCCATCCGTCGGAGACCGGTGCCGCGATCCTGCCGCACGTGCCCCGCATCGACGCCTCGATCGCCGGTCTCGCTCAGGACCGGCTGGGAGGTCTTTCCAAGGGGGGCATGGCTAGTAAGATTGCCGCCGCGCGGATGGTCACCGAGGCTGGCGGCAGCTGCATCGTGGCCTCGGGCCGCGATGACGATGTGCTCGAACGGATCTGCCGCGGTGATCCGGTCGGCACGCTGTTCACCGGCCGGGCAGAAACGATGCCGGCGTGGAAACGGTGGCTCGGTTGGTCGGCCGATGCCCGGGGCATGGTGCTGGTCGATGCCGGTGCCCACGACGCGGTCGTGACGAGAGGCCGTAGCCTTCTCGCCGCGGGTGTCCGTGGCCTCGAAGGTGACTTCGCGTCCGGCGACGTGGTCGCATTGGCCGCCGCGGACAGCCGCGTCTTCGCGCGGGGCCTCGTCAACTACTCCGCCGACGAAGTCCGACGGATTGCCGGTCTGCGGACGGAACAGATCGCCGAGGTGCTCGGCTCCATTCCCTATGAGGAGGTTGTTCATCGCGACAACCTCGCGGTCATCGACCGCGATGAGGCCATCACACGCTAACGGCGGACGACCCGCCGCCCCGCCCTCCCCTGCCGGCCGACCATGCTCACAGAAATCCTGATTGTTTTTGTGCTGATCCTCGCCAACGGATTCTTCTCCGGCGCGGAGATGGCGATCGTCGCCAGCCGGCGCGGCCGCCTACGGGCCATGGCCGAGCAGGGTGACCGGCGGGCCAGGGCCGCCCTCGAACTCGCGTCCAGTCCCGATCGTTTCCTGCCCACGGTACAAATCGGCATCACGCTCGTCGGCACACTTGCCGCAGCGTACGGCGGCGACCGGCTGGTCAGCAGTGTCACGACGTGGATCACCGAGAAAGGGCCGCCAACGCTGGCGACTATCGCCCGACCGATCGCGCTGACCATATTCGTGATGCTGCTCTCGTTCGTGACCCTGCTGTTCGGCGAACTCGTGCCGAAGCGGCTGGCGCTCCGCAAGGCCGAGGCGTTTGCCAGACTCGCCGCCCCGACCATGCAACTCTTCGCCTGGGTGGCCCGGCCGCTCGTGTGGGGCATGAGCCTGGCGACGTCGGCGATGCTCTTCCTTCTCGGTGCGGGCAAGCAGACGGAGCCCAGCGTCTCGGTCGACGACATCGAACACCTCCTCGAGACCGGCCGCGCCGAGGGCGTGCTCGAGGCGGTCGAACAGGCGGTCGCCAGCGAGGCCCTGCGGCTCGGCGAGCGGAACGTTCGCGACATCATGCGGCCCCGCATCGACCTCGACGCGCTCGACATCGACACGCCCCAAACGGAGATCGTGGGGGCGATCGCCATGGCGGGGTATTCGCGGCTACCGGTCTACGAGGGCTCACTCGACCACATCATCGGCTACGTCTCGATCAAGGACGTGCTCCGCAACTCGTGGCTGGGCTGGCCGATCGAACTCCGCAAAATGCTCCACCGCCCGATCTTCGTGCCCGAGACCATGCCTCTCAACCGGCTCCTTGAACTATTCCAAAAGGAGCGGAATCAACTCGCCATCGTGCTCGACGAATACGGCGGCACCGAGGGCCTCGTCACGCTCGAGGATGTGATGGAGGAACTCGTCGGCAAGATCCACGACGAACACCGGCGGGACGAGGCGGAGATCTTCGTCAGACGTGAGGACGGCTCGTGGCTCGTCGATGGAAGTGCCGGCATCGAGGATCTCGTGAAGCGGCTCGACATCAAGGTCGATCCCTTGCCCCGGGAGTATTCCACGGTGTCGGGCCTCGTGCTGGCGGAACTCGAACGAATCCCTACGGCGGGCGACACGCTCCAGTGGCGGAGCCTGCGGATCGAGGTCCTCGACATGGACGGCCGCCGCATCGACAAGCTGCTCATCTCGAAGCCAGCCTGACAGACCGCCGCGCTGGCCAACGACAGTGCAGTTGGCATTGATGGAGTGCGAAGTCGATACACCGGGCGAGGAAAGATCGGTCGCATTCGACTCTGGCGTGTCACCGGCTCGAGGGCGGCAAAAGTCTCGTCACCGGGGCGAGGATACGCCCAAGGCTCCTAAGAGCGTTCGCCGACCCTCTCGCCTCGTCCCCTGGCTTGCCAAGCCGGCAAAACACAGAAGGCAGCGGCGGTCTACTGCCGGGGTCCGGCGCGGTCGAGCATGTCCTGAAGGACGAAGGCCGACGGGAACGGCTCGTCGAGTTGCTCGAGCACCTTGCGGTAGCGGTCGACCACTTCGGCGATGTCGTCGGCGGTCAGTTGGTCCTCGCGGAGAACCTTCGAGGTATCGAGAACCTCCCGCCAGGCCTGAAACGCCTCCTCGTAGGCCTGCTTCGCGGCCTGGAGCCGAGCGGCTTCGAAATCCCGATCGGCCCGCCAGACGGCCCCGCGGGCCCGGAGGGCGGCGTCGGTGATCTCCGCCTCGCAGGAGGCCTTCCAGAAGTCGAAGTTCACGATGTCGCGGTAGCGGTCGATCATGGTGGCCCGTTCCTGGGCCTCGGTGTGTTCACGCGTCAGCCGCTCCGCCCGCTCGCGGACATCCGCCGGCGCCTGCCTGGCGACTATTTTCCAGGTGACGGCAAGCTGGCCCTCCGCCGCCGCCGCGAGCTGCTGCTCGGCTTCCGTCCGGTCCAGTGGCGGCGTGTCGAGTGCCGCCCGCTGGTCTGCGGTCAGCGTCTGGCGTCGCGACTCGACGACCGCGGCGAACTGCCCCGGCAGGAGTTGCTCCAGCTCATCCGCCAACTGGCCGGCCCGTTTTTCCTCAGCCTCCCGCAGCCGCAACTGGATCGGCACGCCCCAACTCGTCGGGATATCCCGCTCGGCAAACCGCCCGAGTTCCTCGTTGGCCAGTTTCCAGGCGTCCTTCGCGGCGGGACCAAACTCCCCGTCCTCCTCGAGGGCCCGCGCGTAGTTGATCGCCGTCATCATCGGTTCGCTGTGGAAAATCAGCGGTGTGGTCTTGAGCGGCGTCCCGGAATCAGCGAGCCGCTGGCCGGCCCGATACTTGCCGCGGGCCACCAGCCAGTTGTCACGTTCCGGAAGCGTCCGATCGGGGTCGTCGCGGTCGTGAAAGTCGTCGTCGGCCTTGAAGAGCTTGCGAAACTGCGCCTTCTCGTCCGACTTACCGATCTTCTGGCCGATGAACCAACCCATCCGGCCGAGCAGCCTCGGCTCGCGGGTGTTGTAGGAGATGCCCTGACGGAGGAACTCAATTCCCTTCATCACCCACGCGTATCGGTCGCGGTAATCGTCGAACTCGACCGAGATGTTGTAGGAAAGGTTGTGCGCCTGGAAGTCCCAGACGGAGTAGAAGTTGGGTTGGAGTTTCGTCATCTGCTCCAGCGTTGCCGAGAGGTTGGCCCAGTCCTCGACTTTCTTGTAGTGGTTGGCCCGATCCCAGAGGAGCGTCACGGCGATATTCTTCAGCCCGAGCGTGGCGAACCGCATCGTCTCGCTCGTGGGATCGACCTCGCCGAGGTTCGCCTGCGACAGTCCGAACCGTGCCCGCAGCCGGGCCAGCAGGCCACCCGCACTCGACGAGTCGGCCGGCTGGCTGAGCGCCGACAGGGGCACCAGGAGGACAGCGATCGCGACCAGCGCCAGGAGCGTGCCCGGCCTCAGCCCCAACCACGACGGGCCCGCCGGACGACCCGGCTCTCCGTGCGTCACGTTCATGATGCCACCTCCCGGGCTTTGAGGCAGAACACGCCGGCCACGAAAAATGCCAGCACGTAGCCCAGCGTCTCGCAGGCATGGGCAGCCAGCAAATCGGCTGGGATATCGAAGCCTCCCGCCACGAAATCGCTCGTGCCAAGCGACGACAGGGACGGAAAGATCCCTGCGGCCACCCGCATCGGGGCCAAGAGGATTGTATCGACCAGCTTCATGGCCAGCACCGCCGGCGTCTGGTCGAGCTCCATCGTGATGCTGGTCTGGGTCACGATCCGATAGAGCGATTCGATCGGCCCCCCGCCGGGCACGATCGTGGCGTCACCCGTCACCTGGCTCTCAAAGAGCCGGGCGATGAACTCGCGAAACTGGCCGATCATGAGGGTTGCGATCGTGGCCAGCAGGGCGACCGGGCCGGATAAAAACGTGCTGAACATCACGCCGAGCGTTGTGACGAGCAGCATGCAAAACCAGATGCCGACACAACTCTTGGCATAGTTGAGGGCGAACGATCCATCGCCCGCCCGCAGGTAGAAGTCGGCCTGTGCCACGCCGTAATACTGGGCTGGTTCGAGGCATTGGAGCCAGACCTCGATCCGGCCGTCGGAGACCAAGTCGGCGAACAGGTCGACCTCCTGCAACTCGCCGTTGGCAAGCACGGTGTTGATCCGCCGTGGGATGAGCAGCGAGTCGATCGTGAACTCGCGGGCGACGATCGGGAGCGATTCACCTCGCATTCCGGTCGTGGGGTTGCGGACCTGCACGGTGCCGTGGATCCCCTCCTCGATGTCACCCTTGTAGGTGCGGAACACCCGCACGATCATTTCCAGCGGAAGGCCCTCGGGAAACTCCCCAGGCGAGACCCCTTCGAACGTCCAGATCGCAGTCGCGGCGCTGCCGCCCTCGATGTACTGCCGATACGCCCACTCCGCCCCCACGCTGATGCCCCTCGCAGTCGGGCGGCCCTCGCGGTCGAGGAAGCGGAGCGTGCCCCGGAGCGGCCGGCGGGCCTCCAGCAGGCCGATCGCAGGGCCGACCACAAAGGTCTTCTCCCCGGCGGCCCTTGTTCCCGACACGGTAACCTCGTGCCTGTGCCCCTGGGCGGTTTCGGCGATCCCGCTGCCGCCCGCATCAAGCGTGACGCGATGCCGATGCCCCCGGTCGAGGCTCGTCCGCCCTTCGGCTCCGGCCGGCGCGGCTTCGCCATCGGCCACCTCGAAGACATCGTCCGCCTCGAGGGTGTGGCTGTGGCTCACACTGCGGACGACGAACGCCCAGCCCGCCAGCCCCATCAGCGCCAACAGGCAGGTGCCCACCGTCGCGAATCCGAGGATGCGTCCCAGCACGATCTCGGACGTGCGCACGGGCTTGGTCGTAACCGTCTGAATGGTCCGCGACTTGATGTCCGCGGGCAGGCTGAAGACCGCCAGGACGAGCGTCACCAGACAGACGAGCAGGTTGGTGGCGCTGAGAATGAACCCGATGTAGAGCCGCCCCGGATTGACGCTCGCCGGATCGAGAAACCAGCCGGCGAAGAGGATGAGCAGGGCGAAGAGAGCGAGCACAACGACCACATTGCGCCGCAGCGACTCCTGGATCGCCAGCCGCGCCAGCGCCCACACCCGCCGCGGCGAAGGCAGCGATAGGTCGGCCAGGCCCGCGAGCAGCCCGCGATAGACCCGATCGCCGGCGGCGAGCGGCCCGTGAGCGATTGCCTGGGCAAGCCAGGCCAGGATGGCCGCGACCAAAAGCGAGACGCTGGCCGCCGCCGCGTATCGGAGCAATGCCGGACCGATCCACGCGGCGAACTGCGGAATTTGTTCTTCAAGCACCATGGGCGGCGGTCACCCTGCTCGCGTGGCGTCGGGGGCGCTGGAGGGACGTCGGGCGCGGCGTCCGGGACGAGACTCGGTGTCCCTGACCACCTCGAGGAACAAGTCCTCCAGCGTCGACCGCGGGTTGCCGATGTCGATGTCCGCGGCACCATGACGTTCGAGCACGGCCCTCACCTCGGCCGTGGCGGCCGGCGACAGGCCCGTGGCCCGGATCTGCGTCACTCCCGTGACCCGTAGCAACTCCTCGACGCGGCCGAGTTCCTTCAGTTCGCCCTGGTGGAGTACGGCGATCCGGTCGCAGACGTCCTCGACGTCGGCCAGTAGATGCGAGCACATAATGACCGTCTTGCCGCGCGACTTGAGGTCGATGATGAGATCTTTCATCTCTCGGGAGCCGATCGGATCGAGGCCGCTGGTCGGTTCGTCGAGGATCACCAGTTCGGGATCGTTGATGAGGGCCTGAGCCACGCCGATGCGACGGGTCATGCCCTTCGAATACTCCCGCAGTTGCCGCTTACGATCCCGTGACAGCCCCACCATCTCGATCAAGGCCTCGGCCCGGCGTCGCCGTTCCTCGGGAGACATGCCGAACAAGCGACCGTAGAAGTCGAGCGTTTCTTCGGCGTCGAGAAACTTGTAGAGATACGACTCCTCGGGCAGGTATCCGATCCGCTCATTCTTCGAGACGTCGGTCGCCGGACGGCCGAACACGAGCGCCTCGCCCGACGTCGGGAAGATGAGCCCGAGGAGCAGTTTGAGCGTAGTCGTCTTGCCCGCTCCGTTGGGGCCGAGCAGCCCGAAGATTTCACCCCGACGGATGTCGAGGTCGAGCGGCTTGAGGGCTATCTTCTTGCTGCGGCCCCAGAAATCGCGATAGACCTTCGAGAGATTGCGGGTCTCGACGACCACATTCCCCGCTTCGCTTCGAGGTAATGGCTGGCTGGCTATCCCGGCTTCTTGGATCACGGCTCGTCCCTCGCTGTCGCTCCGCTCGCCAGCGACCCGTCGTTCATCCGGCGTTCCTTGGGTTGTATCGCATCGCTGGCGGATGTGGAGAGCAGCCAGCAAAACCGGCGGAAATTGCTGCACACGCCGGCCAAAGCCGCGGCCGGAAAACAATCGCTTGACCGTCAAAGAGAAATGGCTATGATCTCGCTAACGAGAATGATTCTCACAATCGAATGGTCAGTTGCTTTTTCGCAGGAAAGGCTTTGAAATGCAAGTTTGCCCTTTTCTTCGGCCCGTTCGCAGCATGGCCTGTTCTCGTGACGGTTCCGGGTGGGCGACCCGCCGCGGGTTTACCTTGGTTGAGTTGCTCGTGGTGATCGCGATCGTGGCCACGCTGATCGGCATGCTCCTGCCCGCCGTGCAATCGGCCCGGGAAGCCGCCCGTCGATCGTCCTGCCAAAACAACCTCCGGCAGTTGGGGCTGGCCACACTCAATCACGAAAATGCGAAGCAGCATTTCCCCCCTTCGGCATTGGCGGTTTCAGGCACCGGCAATGCTCCCTGGTCTGGCCAGGCCGCCATGCTGCCGTTCATGGAAGGCGACAATCTCTTTCGTCGCATCGACTTCACCAAGCCCTACGGCGATGACGCCAACAAAGGCCTTTTGCCCCCCAACGGCGTCGCGGCGATGCGGATCGATGCCCTCGTCTGCCCGAGTGAGCCCAAGGCCAGTGCGGTGATCGACACGGCAACCGGCCTGCCCAAGCATTTTCCCCTCAACTACGGTCTGAATACGGGCGAGTATCTTGTCTACGATCCCGCCACGAAGGCTCCCGGCAGCGGTGCCTTCGCCCCATTCTCGCGGCTGAAGGCCTCCCGTTATGCCGACGGCCTGAGCAAGACTCTGGCGATGGCCGAGGTCAAGGCTTTTACGCCCCGAGCTCAGGACGTCGCAGCCCTGCCGGAAACGGCGTTTGCCTCGCCAAGTGATGTCACAGGGTTGATGACGTCTGGCTGGTCCGCCGTCGGCGGTCACACCGAGTGGGTCTGCGGCCGGACGCTCCACATCGGCTTCACAACCACCTTCGCTCCCAACACCCACGTGCCACACGTTGTTGGTGGCACGACCTACGATGTCGATATCTCAAGTACCCGCGAGGGCGTCGTGCCAGCAGGTCCGACCCGTGCCGCGGTCACATCTCGAAGCCACCATGGCGACCTCGTCAACGCCTCATTCATGGACGGGTCCGTGCGGTCCATCACATCCGACGTCGAGTTGACCGTCTGGCGCGGCCTCGGCTCGCGGGCAGGCGGCGAGACGGTGTCGGCCCCCTGACCAGCGATACACGTAGGGTGGATGCGCTCTCTAGAGCGGTGTGGAGCGGGGCGGGGCACTAGCCGCATTCCCCGTGCTTGCGATTGGGGCTTCCTGGCGGGAAGCACGGGGGTCGGCGAACGCTCGAGAAGCCTTGGGCGTATCGTCGCCCCGGCGACGATACTTTTGCCGCCCCCGAGCCGGCGATCCACAAAAGTCGAATGGGCTTTCATGGCTGGGCGGCTCAGCGGCTAGCCGAGCCGCTCGTAGACGACACGACCCCCGGATGCCGAGCCGTCGCCGTATCCACGAGCTTCCGCGCAGCCAGCAGTTCGGCAGGCGCGAAGGAGGGCACGTCGGGGTCTCCACCCGCCATCACGATCATTTCCGCCCCGAGCTGCTCCCACGAGCGGCCACTCGAAATGTGCCAGGCGGCGGCCTGGGCGACCTTCTGCGAGATGCGGCCGTCAGCGAGTGCCGACACGACGTCCTGCAACCGCGGGTCACTCGAGCACGCCTCGAGCGGCTCCATGCGATAGGTGACTCGGGGCGAAGGTTCACGCTTGCCGTGCTCCAGACAGACCGTGGCAACGCGGAGCGTCTTTGTTCGCTCCGGAGGCAGCGAGAAGGGGCCGCCGCCTTGGCCACCGATGCCCATGCCCGCGTTTTGGCCACCGCCTCCCCCGACGTTCTGGGGCGTGCCGCCGATTCCGCCGGCACCGAAGCCGGCGCCGCCTTGCTGTTGGTTCTGGAACTGGGCGAGCACGGGCACGCCGGCGAATCCCTCGGGCAGCCGGAGCGTCAGCGGCCGATCCGAGCGATTCGTGACGACCACCTGCGCGGAACGGGAATCATTAGGAATGAACTTGAGCTCGACCAGTCCGGAGGCCTGCGCTTCAAGCACATCCTGCGGTGGGGTGACCGGCGTCGAGGCCCGCGGTTCGCGGCCCGGGGCATCGGCCACGAAGATCATCGAGGAGAGTAACCCGAGAGCCACGAGGAGTGGGAGCCGGATCATGATCGAGCCTTTCGATGCGGGACCGTCGCGTCCCGGGGGCGCAGGAAGGCCGCGCGACCGGCGGCCATGTCCCAAGTATGCCTTCGGTTCGCGAGGGTGGAAAATGCCCCTGACGCCCGCTCAAACGGGGCTGTAGGGATTGGGGCGATCATAGCGAGCGTTGATCCCGGTCGTTTTGAACCGCCGGCGAGCCTGGATCAACGCTTCGAGAACTGCGTCCCGCGACGCGCACCGCGAAGGCCGTACTTTTTCCGCTCCTTCATCCGTCCGTCGCGGGTGAGCAAGCCACCCTGGCGGAGCGGTTCCGCGAGTTCCAGGTCGAACACCTTGAGTGCCCGGGCGATACCCAGGCGACAAGCGCCTGCCTGGCCCGTGAGACCACCGCCATCGACGGAGATCGTCACCTTGACGGCCGACCGCTTGCCGACGTGCTCGAGCGCCCCGGCAACGAGAACCCGGTCCTTCATGGAGGGAAAGTAGGCCTCGAGTTCCCGGCCATTCACGACGATCTCACCGGCACCCGGACGCAGTCGGACCCGCGCCACAGCCGTTTTGCGCCGGCCAGTCGCAATGATTTCTTCTCCACGTCGTGCGTTCTTCACTCCCTGCTCTGCCTTCATCGTCGTCCTCTTTCGTGGTCGCGTTCGTGTTTTGTCTTCGTCGGTTCGTCGGGTCCACTCAGACTCCGAGATCCATCGGCTGGGGCTGCTGCGGCTGATGCGGATGCTCGCTGCCCGCGTAAACCTTTAGTTTGTCGAGCATCTTCCGGCCGAGTCGGCTTTTCGGAAGCATGCGGCGAACCGCCTCTTCGATGATCAATTCGGGGCGGCGATCCCGGCGGTGCTCGGCGGTCTCCGATTTCAGGCCGTTGTAGCCCGTGTACCACCGGTAGAGCTTTTGCTGCCACTTCTTTCCACTGAACTCGATCTTCTCGGCGTTGATCACGACCACGTGGTCGCCGGTGTCGACGTGCGGGGTGTAGGTCGGGCGGTGCTTGCCCATCAGCACCACAGCCAGGTCGCTGGCGAGCCGGCCGACCCTTCGGCCGCTGGCATCAACCACCCACCAGCGCTGCTCGACCTCACCGGGCTTGGCCATGTACGTCTTCATCTGTCGATCAACCGTAATTTTTCGAGTGCGGGGTGTCCGCCGGGGGGCGGGAACGATCCCCGGAGATTAGCAATGGCCCTGCACGCGGGCAAGCGGTGCCGGCCGTGACCCGGGAAAACAGCTCCTCAGAGCGTTCGCCGACCCCCGTGCCTCCCTCCTCCAAGGTGCCATCTCGCCGCTCTCCCAAAAGCGAATGCGCTCGAGCCCTACTTCAAGATGTCCGCCCAGAGGGCGTCGGAGACGAGGAGGCCCGCGTGAGTGAGCCGCACCCGCCGGCCGTCGTCGGTCGCGAGGCTCCGGTCCGTCCAGGAGGCGATCGCGTTGCCGGCGAGGGCATCGAGCGTGAAGCCGCTCGCATCCATGAACGCCTCGCGGTCAAGGCCGGCGCGGCGGCGGAGACCGACGACCACGCGCTCCCGTGCGGCGTCCTCGGCCGTCATCGCGTCGACGTCGCCCGAGAATTCGTCGCCTGCCAAAACCTTGTTCATCCAGGTCGTCGTCGCCCGGTGGTTCGTGATCCGTGTCCGACCGTCGAACCGCGCGGCGCCCGGCCCGAACGCCTCCCACGGTCGGCAGTCCCAGTAGGCCTCGTTGTGGCGACAGCGGGCCCCGGGCTTCGCGAAGTTCGAGACTTCGTAGTGCTCGTAGCCGCCGGCCCCCAGCTGGTCGATCGCCGTCTCGTACATCTGGCGCTCGAGCGACTCCTCCGCCGGTTGGAGCAAGCCCTTGCGTCGCTGCGATTCGAAGGCGGTGCCTTTCTCCCACGTGAGGCAGTAGACCGACACGTGCTGCGGCCCCAAACCCACGACGGCGTCGAGGTCTTGCTTCACGGCGGCGAGTGATTGGCCCGGAGCCGCCGTCATCAGATCGAGGCTCACGCTGAAGCCGTCGGCAAGCAGCAACCCAGCCGCGCGGCGCACGTCGTCGGGAGCGTGGTCGCGGTCGAGGGCACGCAGCGTCGTCGCGTCGAGCGACTGGCCACCAAGACTCACCCGCGTCACGCCGCAGTCAGCCGCGGCGGACAGGAAGTCGGCCGTCACGTCGAGCGGGTTCGCCTCGACCGTGACCTCGGCACCGGCGACAGGGCGGAGCCTCTCGTGCAGCAGGCCGAAGAGCCGCCGCAGCCCGGCGGGGCCGAGGTGCGAGGGCGTACCGCCGCCGAGGTAGAGCGTGTCGAGTTCTAGGCCCGCAGAACCAGCCGTGGCAGGAGGCACAGGCGACACCCGCTCGAGTTCCCGGCCCAGCGCCGCAAAGTAGCGATCGATGAGGTCGTCGCGGCCCGCTACGAGCGTGAAGTCGCAGTAGCCGCAGCGATGCCGGCAAAAGGGCACGTGGACGTAGGCGTGGCGGGGCGGCCCCATAGTGGACGCATCTCGATGACCAGTGGCAAAGCACGCCTTTGAGTATGCCGGATTCCCATCGCTCGCGCTCCGCGTCCCAGGAAGCCCCAAGCGCAAGCGCGGGGAATACGCCCACTACCCCAACACGCTCCACACCACCACGCCCGCCCGGCTCGGCTTCGTCAGGTCACAGCCAGATGTGCAAGCGACCGTCGAGCATGTCGGGGATCTTCTTGGCCAGGATCCGCCGGATACGGTCGTCGGTGTAGCGGGTCGAGAAGTGCGTCGCGATCACCAACTCGTTGTGAAACCGCTCACGGCGGGCGAGGAGGTCGTCGAGGTGCATGTGTCCGAACTTGTGGATCTTTTCCTTGCGGTGCGAGTGGGCCACGAACGTGAGCTCCGTGATCAGGATCATCGCCTCGAACATCGCCGGACAGCGGTCGAGCCCCTCGGGGGAACTGTCACCGAGGTAGGCCACCAGCGGCGCTCGGATCTCATGGGTGACGTCAATTCCAGAGAGCCGCAAGTCCCGAATCTTGTCACCCGGCAGACCCTGGTATTCGTGTTTGAGCTTCCGCCGGCGGTCCCAGACCACGTAGCCGACGCTCGGGATCGTGTGGCAGGTGCTCGACACCGTCACTACGTGTTCCCGCGAGAGCTCGATCTCATCGCCAGGCCGCGCCGGCAGGAGCGTGCAGGGGAGCCGGCCCCGGTCGAGCCGCGACACCGCCTTGAGCAGCTTCTCGATCGGTTCGATCGCCGACTCGGGCAGGTAGATCGTCGGCGGCTCCATCTTCATCATCCGCCGCCGGGCCACGTAGACCGGCAGAGCCGCGATGTGGTCGAGGTGCGTATGCGTGATGAACCACGTGGCTGTGGCCATGAAACCCCAGGGCTGCGAACCGAGATCAAAGCCGAGTTTGAGCTCGGGGATTCTCCAGCAGCTCTGGACGGCTGCACGGGAATACCCCTCGACAGTGAGCCCCTTATGAACGAGCGTGCGAAACGGCGAGTTGTCGATCATGCGGGAAGTGCTGGTGAAGCCGGTGAGAGGACAGGATTCCGCGGCGGGGCGGGCTCGAGCCAGATCTCCTCGAAGAGGTTGTCCTGGCGGGTGGAGATTTTTCCCCGCCGCACAAGCTCGAGTGCCGCCAGAAAGATACCCACGATCCGCGAACGGGGCATAGCGTCATCAAAGAGCTGCGTGAACGCCACCCTCCCCTGCTCTGCCACGAGCGCCTCGATCCGGGCGGCGTGCGTCTCGATGGGCGTGTCGTCATGGACGATTTGCCGAGGCCGTCGCTTCTCCCGCTTGGCCATCACCCGCGTCATCGCCCCGACGAGATCCCACACGTGGACGTCGCCGATCATCACCTGAGCCGGCGCCGTGCGTGCCGCCGGCTCGTCGGCCGAGTGCCGGGCAAACCGCAACTCCCATTGCCGGGCCCGGTCCTCGAGCATCGTCGCCGCGTCGCGGTATTGCCTGTATTCCAGCAGCCGTAGGACGAGATCCTCGCGGATGAGTTCGACCGGATCCTCGGTCTCCTCGGGCCGCGGCACGAGCGCCCGCGCCTTGATCTCAAGGAGCACGCTCGCTAACTCGACAAACTCCCCCACCTGGTCGATGGCGAGATCCTCGAGCACGTCGAGGTAGGCGACAAACTCGCTCGCGATCGCCGCGATCGGCACCTCCGTCACATCCACCTCGTGCTTTTTGACGAGGTAGAGCAGCAGGTCCATCGGCCCGGAGAACACGTCGAGGGCGACCTTGAATTCCACGTCGGGACTCGCCTGTGGGCAGCTGGGGTACGGAACGGAATCATAGAGCCGCCGGACAGGTGACGCAGCCCGGGTTTCGGGTACGATTCAAGCGATGAACATCGACCGTCTCTGGGCACCGTGGCGGCTGGGATACGTGCAGGGCGACGCGGCCGCCGAGCCAATCGTCGACGTGACCCGCTGGCGGCCCGGCGCTGAAGAGTCGTGCTTTCTCTGCCGGACGGCCGCGGCCGCGCCAGAGCATGACCGCCCGCTGGGGGTGCTCGAGCGGACGCTCCTGAGCGTGGTCGTCGTAAACCGCTACCCGTATGCCAATGGCCACCTTCTGGTGGCACCACTCGACCATCGCGCAACGCTGGCTGCGCTTACGGCCGACCAGCACCTCGACCTTCAACGGCGGATCACAGCCTGGTGCGGCACGATCGAGCTATCGATGCAGGCGCAGGGGTTCAACGTAGGTCTCAACCTCGGCCATGTCGCTGGGGCCGGGGTGCCGGGTCACCTCCACTGGCACATCGTGCCGCGTTGGAGCGGCGACGTGAACTTCATGCCGACCGTCGCGGGCGTGCGGGTGTTCCCACAGTCGCTCGACGCACTCTGGGAACAGTTGACAAAGACAGCCGGTGAGGCCACGCCATGACCGCCGCCGACTGGAGCCAGCCCGATTGGCGGGCTCGCGAGCAGTTGATGCTCGCCCGCTGGGCGATGCACGCCGTCGATTCCGCCGGCCGGGCGCATCACGAGGAACCGCACCCATTTCGCAGCCCCTACCAGCGCGACCGCGACCGCATTGTGCACTCCGCCGCGTTCCGGCGACTCGCCCATAAGACGCAGGTCTTTACCGGCTACCACGGCGACTACCATCGCAGCCGGCTCACACACACGCTCGAGGTGACGAGCATCGCGCGGACGCTGGCCAGAGCGCTGGCCCTCAACGAGGATCTGGTCGAGACGCTCGCGCTTGCGCACGACATCGGGCACCCGCCGCTCGGCCACGCCGGCGAAGACATGCTCGCGGACCTGCTCCGCGACGAGGGGGGCTTCAATCACAATGCGCAGGCGCTGCGGATCATGGAACTGCTCGAGACGCGCTACCCCGACTTCCCCGGTCTCAATCTCTCCCGCGAGGTGCTCGACGCGCAGGCGACCCGCAAGAAGGACGGCACCGCGCCGGCTCCACTGCTCGAGGCGCAGGTCGTCGATGCCGCCGACTCGATCGCCTACGACACCCACGACGCTGACGACGCCGTGGAGCTGGGACTCGTGACACTCGACGAACTGCTGGAACTGCCGTTGGTGGCCGACGCCGCGGCTCGCGTGACCGTCCTTCATGGACGGCGCGAGGGCGTCGAGGCACGCCGGGCGATCCTCCACGAGCTGGTCGATTTTCAGGTGGCGGAACTCGTCCGCCAGACGAGGGCCACGATCGATTCGCTGAACATCGAATCGATCGCCCGTGTGCGGGAGGTGTATCGCGGCGTTGAATCGACTGCCGGTGAAAGGATCGTGGCCCACGCGGCAGACGTCGCCGCTGGCAAGCGGGAGCTGGAGCGTTTTTTGTTCGAACGTGTCTATCGCTGTGACCGGGTGCTATCCGTCCGGGTGCCCGCCCAGCGGAAGCTGACCGAGCTCTTCTCGTGGTACGCGATCCACCCTGACGAGATGCCACCCGGATACCGGCAGCGGGCGACGGCTTTCGGCGTCCGCCGTAGCGTGGCTGACTACATCGCCGGGATGACCGACCGCTACCTCGAGCTTGATCACCGTCGTCGGCTGCCCGAGGCCTGAACGCCGCAGGCGTCGATGGGCTTCACACCGGATCGGTGATAGAATGCAGGAAGATTTCACTTCGATCTGCTTCCCGGACGCTCCATGGCACTCCTCATCCTTCGCGCGATCTTCGTGATGGTATCGGTGGGCATCGCCGTGCTCATCTTCAACTCGGGGGCCTTGCAGTCCGTCGATATCTGGGTGCCCTGGGCGGTGCTCGCGACGATGGTGGCACTGCCGCTCACGGTGATCGGCATCGATGGCTTGATCCGTCGCAAGGATCTCACCACGATCACCGCTGTTTACTTCGGCCTCCTGATCGGCGTGTTTCTTGCGTACGTCGCCATGCTGGCCCTGACGCCGATCCTCCCGATGAGGCCCAGCGACCCGCTGCGCACCTGGCTGCCGCTGATCCTGGGTTGTGTGCTCTGCTATGTCTGCACGAGCCTGCTCTTGCAAACGCGGGATGATTTCCGGTTTCTCATTCCATTTGTGGAGTTTGCCCGTGACGTGCGCGGGCTCCGCCCCAACGTGCTCGACATGACGACGATCGTCGATGGCCGGATCGCCGATCTCGCGGAGGCCGGCATCTTCGAGAGCCGGTTCGTCGTGCCTTCGTTCGTGCTCGACGAACTGCAGACGGCGGCCTCGTCATCCGACAAGCAGCGACGCACCCGGGGTCGCCGCGGCCTCGACATCCTGGCACGCCTGCGAGCCAACGAGACGATTGACATCGACGTCATCACCCCTCGCGATACGACCGAGGACCTGTCGATGGAGACCCGTGTCGTTGACCTTGCCCGCCAACTGGGTGGCCGCATCGTCACGATCGATTCCGGCCTCGCCAAACTCGCGGGCGTGCAGACGGTACCGACGATCAACATCAATGACGTGTCGCTGGCCCTCAAGCAGACCTACGTAACCGGCGACGCCGTGAACGTGCGGCTCGTGAAGCAGGGCGAGGAGCCCGACCAGGGCGTGGGCTACCTCGACGACGGCACGATGGTCGTCGTCGAGAATGGCCGCGAGCAGATCGGACGCACGGTGCAGGCGAGTGTGACGAGCACTTTGCAAACCTCGGCCGGCCGGCTCGTCTTCGCGCGGCCGCTGAGCCACTCCGCCTGATGCGTGCCTGCCCCAAACCAAGCATTTCTTATGGCCTTCTCACCCATCGTACGAAAGCTCGCCCTGCTGGCCTTCGCCCTGGCCGGCGGCTTATCGCCGTGGAGCCCGGCGGCGGCGGTCGATCCTCCCGGCCTCACCGTCTACCGTGAGCACTGCCAGCGGTGCCACGGTGAAAACGGTGGCGGAACCCCGGACGCTCCCAAGCCGCTCGTCGGTGATCGCTCCGTCAACCAACTCGCGGCCTATGTCGATGAGACAATGCCTGAAGACGATCCGTCGCAGGTGACGGGTGACGCGGCCCGACAGGTCGCCGAATACATCCACAAGTCCTTCTATTCCGCCGTGGCCCGCGACCGCAACCGGCCCGCACGCGTCGAGTTCTCGCGGCTCACGGTGCGACAGTATCGCACGGTCGTCGCCGACCTCGTCGCAAGCTTCCGCGGCCGGGGCCCGGGCGTCGACGCCCAGCGGGGTCTGCGGGCCGAATACTTTGCGGGTCGCGACTTCGACCGCGGCAAGAGCCTCATCTACGAACAGATCGACCCACAGGTGGCCTTCGATTTCGGGATTGAGGGCCCCGACCCCGAGCGATTCGAGCCCAACCGGTTCGCAATCCGCTGGACCGGGTCGGTCGTGCCGCCGGAGACCGGGCACTACGAGTTCGTGATCCGCACGGCCCACTCGGTAAAGCTCGCGCTCAACACGGCCTGGTATGAGCCCCCCTTCATCGATGCCTCCGTGAAATCAGGAACCGAAACTGAACGCCGCGGCACGATCTTCCTGCTCGGCGGCCGGGCCTATCCGCTGAAGCTCAGCTTCTCGAAGGCGAATCAGGGCGTCGATAACACGAAGCATGAACTGCCGGCTCATGCCTCGATCGAGCTCCTCTGGAAGCCACCGTATGGCGTGCTCGAGACGGTGCCGGAGCAATGCCTCATCCCACACGACAGTCCGTCGACATTCGTGCTCGGCACGCCGTTTCCGCCCGACGATAAGTCAATCGGCTACGAGCGTGGCACGTCGGTCTCGAAGGACTGGTTTCAGGCGGCCACGGCCGCCGGGAGTGAGACAGCGGGCTACGTCCTCGACCACGTCGAGCACCTGGCCCACGTCAAGCGAGACGCCACCGATCGGGCGACAAAACTCCACGCATTCGCGGCCACCTTCGCCGAGCGGGCGTTCCGACGGCCCCTTTCCCCCGACTTAAAAACACTCGTCGTCGACCGCGCGTTCGCTGAAGCGCCCGACCTCGATACAGGTCTCAAGCGATCGCTGCTCCTGATCCTCGGCTCACCGCGATTTCTGTTCCGCGAGCCTGGCCTGACCGGTGACGCCGATCCCTTCGATACGGCGGCCCGGCTGTCGTTCGGACTCTGGGATTCGATCCCCGACGAACCGCTTTGGCAGGCGGCCGCCCGCAAGCAGCTCGCCACGCCCGAGCAGATTCGCGGCCAAGCCGAGCGGATGCTGGGCGATCGGCGGGCTCAGGTCAAGCTGCGTGACTTTCTCCTCGCCTGGCTCCGGATCGACCACGGCCCGGAGCTTGCCAAGGACAAGAATCTCTATGCTGGTTTTTCGCCAGAGATCGCCGCCGACCTCCGCACAAGCTTATTGCTCGCGCTCGACGACGTGCTCGGTGCGGCCGGTACGGCGTCGGCCGCCGACTTCCGCCGGCTGTTCCTCGACGACGAGGTCTGGCTCAACGGCCGGCTCGCGTCGCTCTACGGTGCCGTGCTTCCGCCCGGCGCGCCGTTCACGCGGGTGCGGCTCGACGACGGCCGACGCGGCGGCGTGCTTTCGCATCCCTACATGATGAGCGTGCTGTCTTACACCGGCGTCACCTCGCCAATCCACCGCGGCGTGTTTCTAGCGCGGAGCGTGCTCGGCAACGTGCTCCGCCCGCCGGAAGAGGCGGTGGCACCGCTTTCCCCCGAGCAGCACCCCGACCTCACCACCCGGGAGCGGGTGGCCTTGCAGACCAGCGGTGTGGCCTGCCAGACCTGCCACACGATGATCAATCCACTCGGGTTCGCGCTCGAGGAGTTCGACGCCATCGGGCGGCACCGCACTGCGGAAGCCCGTGGCGGTGTTGAGAAGCCGGTCAACGCCGCGGGCTCGTATCTGCCGCGCGAGGGTCCGGAGGCCACGTTCAAGGGGGGCCGCGAACTCGCTGCGTATGTGGCCACGAGCCGTGACGCCCAGGAGGCCTTTGTGCGGAGCTTGTTTCACGTCGTCGTGAAACAACCGGCGCGGGCCTGGGGGCCCGACACGCTCGAAAACCTGCGGGTCTCGTTCGCAGCGAGCGGATTCGATATTCGCCGGCTCGTGGTCGATATCATGGTGACGGCGGTGTTGCCGCCAACGTTCGACGTCGCTCAGGCACTGCCCCCGGCCAGTCCTCGGGAATCACCGCCATGATGCCGCTGACGCTTTCCCGCCGTGATCTCCTCCGCCGGCTCGGCGTGGGCACGGCCGTGCTTCCCTTCCTGGCCAACCTGCCGAGCCTCGCGGCCGCGGGCACCGGCGCCGCTAAGCGTCGACTCGTGATCGTGTTCAGCCCCGACGGCGTCGTCAAGAAGAACTTCTGGCCCGCGAACCCTGGCCCCTTCCTCACGCCCGGCCCTGTGCGTGTGCCTGCTGAACTGCCCCTGATCCTTCAGCCCCTCGAGCCGTTTCGTGACCGACTCCTCACGCTCCAGGGCGTGCACAACAAGGTCAAGGGGGACGGCGACCTGCACATGCGGGGCATGGGATGCCTGCTCACCGGCATAGAGCTCTTCCCGGGCAACATCCAGGGGGGTGGCGACACGCCCGCCGGCTGGGCGAGCGGGCTTTCGATCGATCAGGAAATCAAACACCATCTCCAGTCGCGGCCCGAGACAGCGACGCGATTCGGCTCGCTCGAGTTCGGCGTGCTCGTGCCCAATAATGCCGACACCTGGTCGCGGATGGTCTACACCGGCCCCAATAAGCCGGTGGCCCCGATCGATGATCCCTACCAGATGTTCCACAAACTCTACGGCCAACTGAAAGACCGCGAGAGCATGCAGAGCGTGCTCGACGAGCTGCACGAAGACCTAGCGAAGGTCGCGGCGGCCCTCCCGGCGGAAGATCGCCGCATCCTCGACGAGCACACGGCGCTGGTGCGCTCCTTCGAGCAAGAGCTCTCCGCACACCACGTCGAAGTCGCCCACGCCGTGCCGGTGCTCGAGCAGGGCATCGTCGATCAAAACGACCAGATGCCGAAGATCAGTCGAATGCAGATCGAGCTGATCGTGTCGTCGCTGGCGGCCGACTTCACCCGCGTGGCCACGCTCCAGTTCACACAGTCGGTGGGCCAGCCCCACATGAAGTGGATCGGCGTCGACGAAGGGCAGCACGAGCTTTCCCACGAGCCCAACTCCAACGAGGCCGCACAGGACAAGCTCACGAAGATCAACGCCTGGTATGCCGGTGAGGTGGCTCACCTCGCCAAGCGGCTCGCCGAGACGCCGGAGCCCGGAGGGGACGGTTCCATGCTCGACCACACGACGATCCTCTGGACGAACGAGCTCGGTGAGGGCAACTCCCACTCCCACGCCGACATTCCCTGGGTGCTCGTCGGGGGCGGCCTCGGATTCACCTCCGGCCGCGCCCTGAACTATCCGGGAGTGCCCCACAACCGCTTCCTGATCGCACTTGCCCATGCCATGGGCCACACGGGGCTTGAGCGGTTCGGCAATCCCGACTACTGCGGCGACGGCCCGCTGACGGGCCTTGCCTGACCGCCAGCGAAGCATCATGCTGCCGCAGCCGTGACCTTCTCTCGCTCCACCGCCGCGGTCCTATCCAATCCGCGGGTCTGCACGGCCTGCCCACTGCTCTGCGACGACGTCGTGGTCACCGCGACCGGCGTTACGCAGGCGTGCGACATGGGTGTGATCGCATTCGAAGCCTCGGGCATGGAAGCCGAGATGATGTCGCTTGTCGACGGTGCCGCCACGCCGCGTGAGGCCGCGATCGACCGAGCCGCGGCCATGATCACGACTGCCCGGCAGGTGCTCGTCACAGGACTGGCCGACGCCACCCTCGAATCGATCACGATCGCGTGCGACCTCGCCGAGGCGGTCGGCGCGGCGGTCGATGCCAGCAGTTCGGAAACGTCCCAGGCCAGCGGCCCCACGATCGCGCGAGCAGGAGAAGTGACGGCCGAATGGGAGGAAGTTCGCGACCGCGCCGACCTCGTCGTCTTCTGGTTCTGCGACCCGGCCGCATCGCACCCCCGGTTTATCGAACGGTTCATCGTGTTGCCGACGGCGGCAGGAATCCCGCGACACACAATCGCCATCGGCACCGAGCCGGTGATGCCCGCCTCGCCGACGCACCGCCACGTCGCTCTTCCGATCACCGCTGCCGTCGATGCCGCGCGGCTGATCGAGACCATGGTTATCGGGGTCGGCGGCGGGCCGCTTTGTATCTGCGACGCAGCGGTCGTGAGCGGTGCCGAGGCCGTCGCAGCGGCGATCGCGACCGCGGGCTGCGCGGCGATCGTGACCAAGCGAGGCGCCGACCCGGTCGGTCTGGGCCCGTGGAGCGCCGCCCGGCTCGTCCGGGCGATCGCTCACACCAAGCCGGCCTTCGAGATCCCGCTCGCCGGGGGAATCGACAGCGGCGCGAACCTGGCGGGTGCGGCCGCCGTCTCTACATGGCGGTATGGCGCGGCCGGCGGGATTGCGCAGGCGACTCGCGGCGGCGGGGCTTTCCTACCCGCGGAGTGTGATGCCATCCGCCTCATCGACCGCAACGAGGTCGATTGCGTCGTGGCCGTGGGCCGGTTGCCGCCGGCCATCGAGGAGGCGATCGCCCGTCGGACGGCGGCGCTCGGCCTCGTTCGCGTCGCGCCTGCCAACCCGATGCGAACCGACGCGGCCCGCCCGGCGATCCACCTCGGCTGCCGATCGCTGCTGGCATCGAGGTCGGGCACGCTGCTCCGCGGCGACGGTCGGCGCGTCGTCCTCGGCTCCGACTCGGCCGCAGATGGCGACTCCATGACTGCGGTGCTCGCGGCCCTTCTCACGCACGTGCAGACCCGCCTCGCGGCCCGGGGGGGCGCGACATGATCGCAGCGCCATCGACAACAACCGACCGGTTCGTCCTTCTGCAGGGCACGATCCACGATCCCGCTCACGACCGTGACGGCGTCATCGACGACCTCTGGATCGACGGCGGTCGGATCGTGGAGCGGCCGACCGATCCAACGGGGTTCCGACGAATCGACGTCCGCGGCCTGGTGGTGATGCCCGGCGGCGTCGATCTCCACAGCCACGTGGCGGGGCCCAAGGTTGCGGCCGGCAGACGGATCGCCCCGCAACTCGCGCGGCGGCGTGGCGGTCCCGCGGCAGTGCCCACGATCCACGCCACTGGCAGCCTCTACGCCGCGCTCGGCTACACCACGGTCTTCGACGCAGCGATCGCAACGACCGCCGCCGACATCGCGCATCTGGAGCTCGCCGATCTACCGATTCTCGACAAGGGGATCTATCTACTGGCGGCCGACGACACCGCCGTGCTCAGCGCCGTGGCCCGCAATGACACGCCGGAGACCCAGCGGCTGCTCGCCGCCGCGATTACGGCAGGCCGTGGCTGGGGCGTCAAGGTGGCCAACCCGGGAGGGCCCGCATTCTGGAAGAAAGGCCGCGGCGACCACCATGACCTCGACACGCCGCTTCCCGGCCTCCCGCTCACCCCGCGAATCCTCCTCGAGCGGCTGGCCGACGCGGTGCAGGCGATCGGCCTGCCCCACCCGCTCCACATCCACACGGCCAACCTCGGCCTTCCGGGCAACTGGCGGACGCTTCTCGAGACAATGCGATCGCTCGCGGGCCGCCCTGCCCATCTCGCCCACGTGCAGTTTCACAGCTACACCGGCGGCGATCTCGACGAGGGATCGTTCGGCTCAGGCGTGGCCCCGCTTGCGGAGTTTTTCAACGCACACGACTCGCTCACGCTCGACGTCGGCCAGATCCTGTTTGGCGACACGGTGGCGATGACGGGTGATTCGGCGGCGGCCGAGCACCTGGCCCACGCGACGGGCGTGCCCTGGATGTCACACGATCTGCATCTGGAGGGGGGCTGCGGCGTGTTGCCGATCGCCTACAAGGAAAAGAGCCTCGTGCATGCCTGGCAGTGGGCGATCGGCCTCGAGTGGTTTCTGTCGGTGCGCGATCCGTGGCGGGTGGCGCTTTCAACCGACCATCCCAACGGCGCCCACTTCACGGCCTACCCACATCTCATGCAGTTGCTCGGCGACGCCGCCTTCCGCCGCGCGGCCTTCGAGCGGATCCATCCGGCCGTGCGGAGGCGGAGCCCGCTTCTGCATCTCGACCGCGAATACTCCCTCCAGGAGCTCTGCATCGTGACCCGCGCCGCCCCCGCGCGGATCGCCGGCCTGCCCCGCAAGGGCCATCTCGGCTCGGGGGCCGACGCCGACATCACCGTCTACCGACCCGACCGCGATCTCGCGCGGATGTTCTCGATGCCTGCCAAGGTATTCAAGGCCGGTGTCCTCGTCGCCGAAGACGGCCAGCTCCGCGCCACGCCCGCCGGTGCGACCCTCTCGGCGGGCTGACGAGAGAGCATCGGCTTGCGGGAGAGCGGCGCGGGGTGCCACCCGCATTCCCCGCGCTTGCGCTTGGGGCTTCCTGACGGGAGGCAAAGGGGGTCGGCGAACGCTCTTAGGAGCCTTAACGCGTATCCTCGCCCCGGCGACGAGACTTTTGCCGCCCCCGAGCCGGCGATCCACCAAAGTCGGATGCGCTCTCGCAGCGGTGTGGAGCGGGGCGGGGTGCTACCCGCATTCCCCGCGCTTGCGCTTGGGGCTTCCTGACGGGAGGCACAGTCTCCCGATCGTGAGGAGCCGGGGTGGCACGCGCAGAAGCCGGGAATGTTTGCGACTCACGAGCCACGCCCCGTCGGCCAAGCGGGCATCCTGTAGCAAAATCCCCGGCGCCGAGCATGTCACCCCCGGCGAACCAATCCGGAACCGTCTCAATGCCACCCGCATTCCCCGCGCTTGCGCTTGGGGCTTCCTGGCGGGAGGCGATGCGTGCCAGACATTCAGCGCCGTCTCGAGGCATCCCGCATTCCCCGCGCTTGCGCTTGGGGCTTCCTGACGGGAGGCAACGGGGTCGGCGAACGCTCTTAGGAGCGCCTGAGCCGCCGCGGCGATAGAGCGACGAGACTTTTGCCGCCCCCGAGCCGGTGATCCACCAGAGTCGAATGCGGTCTACGGCCACTGCTCAAGCGCCGCAACGAACGCCGCGACCATCCGCTCGACCGGAAACTCCTCGGCGGCCCGCGCTCTCGCCGCCGCGCCGAATCGCGACCGTGTCTCGTCGTCCTCGAGCAGGTTGAAAGCCCGCCTTGGAAACTCGCTCTCCGGCAGTGGCGGCACGATCCAGCCCGTGCGGCCGTCGACGATGAACTGCCGTGCGGCGTCGCCATCGACCGCGACGGCCGGGATACCCCGGGCCATGGCGTCGGGGATCACGCCGCCGTAGGGGACGCTCCCCGACTGCCAGACATACTTCACCTCGCCGAGCAGGTCGGAGAGCACGTCGCAGTCACGAAACACGAAGAGCCGCTCGGCCAGTTCCTGCACCCGCGCCCGCCGGCGCACGCGGGCCAGTAACGGGCCCGCACCAACGAGCACGTGCTGCATCCTCTTGCGGACGACGCCGAGCTGGTCGATGCCCCACAGGAGCCGCTCGAGCCGTGAGCTCGCCACGAGCGGCGCCACGCAGAGCGTCCACTCGGCCGCGGAGTCGAGCCCAAGCCGTGCGGCGATCGCCTCACGGCTCAGGCCCTGGCCGACGTCCGCGGCGATGCCGGGGGCAATTGTGACGATCCGCCGTTCCGACACGCCGAGTCGGCCGCATGACGCGGCCACGCCCGGCGACGTCGCGATCACCCGGTCCATTCGCCGCAGCGACCAGCCAAGCCAGCCGCCGCGCACGGGTGCGGCCACGTGGGCGATCGCACGCACGCCTGGCAGCGCGAGACGGGCCGCCGCCGCCAGCCCCGCCTGTTGTCGGCCAAAGGAGAGCACCACCGCCGACTGGAGCGTGCGGGCATGACTCACAAACCGGAGGCCGGCACCGACGTCGGTCGTGGGGCGGCGGCCGATACGCTGCACGGGGATGCCGGCGGCTATCAGCCGATCCACGACGCTGCCGCCCAAGGACGTGACGGCCACGCGGACATCCCAGCCTCCCTGGACTAGCGCACTGGCGAGCAGTTCGACCTGCCTCCCGGCGCCGACCGTGTCACACCCGCCAACGGCAATCAGGATAGACTTGCGGATTGCTCGCTGCATCGTTTCTGTCCGGCCCGCGCGGCGGCGATGTCTTCGTCGTCGAGTGCCGCGAGATGAGGCAGGTGTCGCAGGCCGCCGTCGAAGTCGAGACCATACCCGACCACGAACTTGTCGGGTATCTCGAATCCCACGAAGTCTGGCTGGATATCCACCTCCGCGCGGCCCGTCTTGCGGAGTAGCACAAGCGACCGCACATTTGATGCGCCGCGGCGGCGAAACTCCGCCAGCAGGGCCGCGAGCGTGTGTCCGGTGTCGAAAATATCGTCGACCAGGAGCACCTCCTGCCCGGTGAGGTCGGGAAGCAGGTCGAGCCGGAGTTCGAGCGTGCCGGGGGAGGTGGCCGTGCCGCGGTAGCTGCTGGCCCAGACCATGCTCACGGTCACCGGGCCCTCGAGCCGACGGATGAGGTCCGCAACCAGCACGATGCTGCCCGTGAGGACGCCAACCACCGTCAGTGGCCGCCCTCCGACCTCGCGGCGCACCTGGTCCGACAGCCGGCCAATACCGGCCGCGAGTTCATCCGAGGTCAGGAGCACTTCCATCAAGTCACCATTCTTGGCCGGCAGCGGGGCGAGCCCGACAGCGATTCCCGAGCAAAAGAATATCCGTCGCGGGGTGGGCTAGGATAGGAGCTTACTCCTTTGCCGCTGCACGCCTCTGCCCATGCCGTCTCCGACCCGCGCCCACTGGTCCACGATCGAGATCGCCGGTCATCCCTGCGAACTCCACGCACCACCCGACGCCCTTCCCGGCAGGGCTTTGATCCATCTGCACGGCGTGCGGGAGCATTGGCTGCAGGAGATGCCTGCGCTCCGAGACATTATTGAGACACACCGCATCCCAGTGCTCGCGCCGCGGACGGGCCGCTCGTGGTGGGTCGACCGCATCGTGCCGTCGTTCGATGGGCGGGTGACGCCGGAGCGATACGTGGTCGACACCATCCGCGGTGAGGTCGCGAGGCGGTTCGGCGTGGAGCCACCGGGGATCGCCCTCGTCGGCATGGGCATGGGCGGGCAGGGTGCGCTGCGGCTCGCCTACCGCCACCCGGCGGTGTTTCCCGTCGCCGGCGCGATCGCCCCCGCCGTCGATTTCCATCAGGCGATGCGGGACGCGGCCGATCGCGATGACGGCGAGGACTACGACACGCTCTGGCAGCTCTACGGCGACGTCGAACGCGCGCGGCAAGACACGGCCATCCTCCACGTGCACCCGCTCAACTGGCCACGGCACCAGTGCTTCGTGAGTGATCCCGACGATTTTTACTGGCACGACGGCGCTGCCCGCCTCCACGGCAAGCTTGTGGCGCTCGGCATCCCGCACATGGCCCTGCTCGAGGCCAGCGGCGGGGCTGATTTCGAGAACCGTGCAGCGGCGGACGTGATGCGGTTTGTGCTCGAGGCCCTCGACAAGGAATCCCGCCGCCTCGCGTAATCGCGAGGCGGTCGCTCGTGAGAGCGCATCCGACTTACGCGGTTCGCCGGCTCGGGGGCGGCAAAAGTCTCGTCGCTCTATCGCCGCGGCGGCTCAGG
>JBBDNW010000239.1:0-11460 GCA_040877375.1 Pirellulales bacterium
CCCGGAGCGCGAGCGATGGGTATGCGGGTGGCGACCGTTGCGGTGACGCAGAGCGAGATTCGGTAGCGGGCGGATTCCCCGCGCTCGCGCTTAGAGCTTCCTGTCGGGAAGCATCACGGATCGGAACGCATTGCGTCGGATGCCGTGCCGGCCGTTGCAGGACGGACACACCCTTCGCCCCTTGCACGAGAAACGTCTCAGGTCTCGTCCGCCGCGCGAGTAATGTCGAGCGTTAAGACCGACAGGAGCTGCGCGTCGGACATTTCGGTCAGCAGGGTCTCCCCCGCAGCAGTGCCACCGAGAATCTGGTCGGCGAGGTCCTGCTTGGTGCGGATCATCTCGTCGATCCGTTCCTCGAGCGTCCCCCGACAGACGAACTTGTGGACGAGCACGTTTCGCTTCTGGCCGATGCGAAAGGCCCGGTCGGTGGCCTGGTTTTCCACCGCCGGATTCCACCAGCGGTCGAAGTGCACGACGTGGGAGGCGGCCGTAAGATTGAGCCCCGTGCCGCCGGCCTTGACCGAGATCACGAAGAACGGCACGGCCTCGTCCTCCTGGAACCGCCGCACGAGATCCGTGCGTCGACCCACTGGCACGCCCCCGTGGAGCACGAGTCCGGCGTGGCCGAAGACCACGGCCAAATGGCGAGCCAGTGGCTCGCAGAGCGTCTTAAACTGCGTGAACACGAGCAGCTTCTCCTGACGACTCGCGATCGGTTCGCAGACCTCCGCCAGTCGACCAAACTTGCCGCTCTCCGCCGCCGCATACTCCGATTGTCCGAGATACTGGGCCGGATGGTTGCAGATCTGCTTGAGCCGCATCGTCGTCGCCAGCACGATGCCTCGCCGTTGGATGCCCTGGTCACGGCCCTGCTCCCGCAGGAGTTGGAGTTGTCGGGCAAGCTCATCGACCGTCTGGCGGTAGAGCGCCGCTTGTTTCTTGGAGAGGCCGCATTCCGTCCGCATCTCCGTCTTCGCGGGCAGATCGGGCACGATCCGGGGGTCGGTCTTGAGCCGCCTGAGGATGTAGGGCTGCACGAGCCGACGGAGCGGACCAAAGGCCTGCGGCTCCGGCTGCTTGCCGAGTCGCTTGAGAAAGGCCTTGAAGTCCGCGGGCGACCCAAGCAGGCCCGGACAGCAGAAATCGAACAGTGACCAGAGATCACCGAGTTGATTCTCGACAGGCGTGCCGGTGAGCACGATCCTGGCCGAGGCGTTGATCCGCTTCACGGCCCTGGTCTGCGCCGAACCGGCATTCTTGATGGCCTGTGCCTCATCCAGCGCCGCCAGCCGCCAGGTCATCTCCGTCAGCCAGGGCAGTTTCTTGACGAGCGTGTAGGTCGTCACAACGAGGTCGAATTCGGCCAGTGCCCGCTCGGGTCGCTTCGCCACCCGCTCGAGTGCCGTGGCCTCGCACTCCGAACGGTGCGCGAAGAACACCTTCAACTGCGGCGCGAAGCGGGCCAACTCCTGCCTCCAGTTGCCGATGAGCGACGCAGGCACGACGAGCAGGCTTGGTGCCGGTGGGGCGGCGCCTGGGCCTTCGTCACGGAGCCGCAGCAAAAGATCGATCAGCTGGATCGTCTTGCCCAGCCCCATGTCGTCAGCCAGACAGCCGCCCAGTCGTAGTCGCGTCATGAACCACAGCCAGCGGACCCCGTCGGCCTGGTACGGCCGCAGGGTCGTCGCGAGCCCCGTGCCCGGGGTGCAGCCGACCACGCCCGCGGGATCGCGGAGCTGCTCGAGCGCCGACCGCAGCCAGTCGCCCGCCGACACATCCGTCCAGTTGGCCAGTGTCGCGGGCATATCCGCCGGTCCACCGCCGCCTGAGTCAGCGCCGGCCAGCAGCCGCATGCCCGTTACGAAATCAATGCCGTCGGCGTGGGCGCGTTCGAGCCGCTGCCAGTGGGCCAGCGCCTGGCGAAGTCGATCACGATCCATCTCCACCCAGCGGCCGCGGAGCAGGACGAGCCCCTCCGTGCCCGCCAGCAACTCCTCGGCCTCGGTGGCAGTGAGCGGATCGCCGTCGAGGCAGAGCGACACCGAGAAATCGAGCAGGCTGTCAAGACCCATGACAGCGGGATTGTCGTTGCCCAGCCGGACCTGGACCGTCGGCCGCGGCGGCTTGCGTCCCCGCCACCAGTCAGGCACGCGGACCACCAGGCCGCTCTCCTCCATCACGGGCACGTCGCGAAGAAACCGGTGGGCCTCGACGATTGTGAGTGACCGCGGGGTGAACAGGGCCCGCGAATCGAGCCACTCCCGCACCAATCCGCTGCGGTCGGCGGCCGCCCTCACGGGCGTGAGGAGTGCCGTCAGCGTGGCCTGATCGCGCTGGGTGACCGACTGCTCTACGGCCTGCGCCAGCGGGAGATGCTGGATGGCCGACTTTTCCGACAGACGGTGCGTGTAAGTCGCCAGGAACGCGAAGGGCCGCAGCGGATCGCGGCGATTCTCCGCAAGATGAAACGTCACTCTCCCCAGAAGATGCAGGTGCGCGTCGATCCCGGCCAACACGCCCGACAGTCCGGTCGTCGCAGCCTTTGCCCGCTGCCGCACGAGCGCGGCGGCTTCAAACCAGAGATCCCGAAGCACCGCGGGAGATAGATACTCCAGACCCCGCATGGGGGCCGCATCGGCGACGATCGCCGCCAGCGACAACTCGTCGGGGGGCCGCAGGAGTCCTTCGAGATGGGGCCGCGACGTTGACTGCACAAACGCCCCGCGGCCGTCTTCGTCGAGTTGGCAGATCGCCTCCACCAGCCGCCGCCCCCAGCCCCGCCAGAAGACCAGATCGGCGGGCAGCTCGCCGCGATCCGCCAGCCCCGCCAGGTGCACCAGCCCCGCCGCGGATGAGTTGGCGAAGGCTTCCGCGAGACCGGCTGTGGCCGCTGGCTTCAGGCCAGTGGCGTCGGACCCGCCGGCTGCTCCGACGGCCTCGCACGAGAGCCGGCCGTGGGGCGAAAGGGTGAGCCGCAGCGTGGGCGATGGAGCCATACCGGATGCCTGGAGGGATAACGTCGCGATAGTCTATCTTTCTTGTGTGAGTAACCGTGGTGCGGCGACACGGCAGCAGTGCCAAACCCTGATGGGCCAGAAAGGATTCACATCATGAGCTGGGGACGGTCGCGGGACGCGTGGCCGGAGTATGTGCCCGTGGCGACGCGAGTCGCGCGAGCCACGAAGCAAGCTCAGGGGCGGGCCAGGAAGCAGGGCCGCCAGCCAGCCCCCGTCATCATTGCCGGCCGGGAGATCGCCAAGACGTTCTGGGGCCGGGCGTGGTGCCGCAACCTCGAGGCCTCGAGCGACTTCGCGAACCGCCTGCCACGGGGCAAAACGTATGTCCGCAATGGCTCGGTCGTGGATCTTCAGATCGGCCCGGGCCGCATTGATGCGGTCGTGGCCGGAAGCCACGTCTACGACGTTTCGATTAGTATCACGCCGATCACGAAGGCCGCCTGGCGGGCCATCCGTCAGGACTGCGGCCAATCGATCGACTCGCTGCTTGACCTACTCGCGGGGCAGTTTTCCGACGGCGTGATGCAGCGGCTGACGCGGCCGAAGGACGGCCTTTTGCCCCAGCGGAGCGAGATGAAGATGGCATGCACCTGCCCCGATGGAGCGTGGGTGTGCAAGCACGTGGCGGCGGTGATCTACGGCGTTGGCAGCCGGCTCGATGTGGAGCCGGAACTGCTCTTTCGGCTCCGTGATGCCGACCACCAGGAGCTGATCGCGGCCGCCACCACGAAGGCCGCCCTCGCGCAGTCACTGGCTGGCTCCGAGGCCCACGCGCTTGACACGGGCGATCTCGCCGCGATCTTCGGCGTCGATATTGACGTCGCGGCCAGGAAACCACGTCCCAAGGCGCCGCTGGCTGGCACAAAAAAGCCGGTGCCGGCCGGCACAAAAAAGCCAGCGTTGGCCGGCACGAAAAAGGCGATTCGGGCCGGCGTAAAAAAAGCTGTGTTAGTTGTCACAACAAAGGCCGCGCGGGTCGGGAAAAAAAATGCTGCGCGGGTCAGCGCGAAAAAAGCCACGCCAAAAAAGAGGCTGCGAGGCACTCGGTCCGCATGACGGACAACGTTTGCGGTGTGCCGAGCCGGGCTCGGCAGGACGGGGCCACGGTGGCCAGCCCTGCCTGTAGCCAGCCAACGGACGCCGCATGACGCAGACGGCGGTTCACAAATAAGTGACCCGCGTCATTCCGCCGGTGCCTATCCGGCAAGAAGTGATTTCCGAACCGAAGTGGCTGCTGGGTTTCTTGCCGACTGGCCCGACGCTCCTCGAGCATTCGCCGACCCCATCGCCTCCGTTTGCCCCGGGGCCAAGAACCGGCCGATCTGCTCGGGCTGCGGTCAGAAGCGACCGGGGTATGATCGGCTTGCAGCCAGACGGTGCGAGTTCGTGCCGCTCTGGAACATAGCGGCGTTCTTCATGTATTCGATGCGGCGGGTCAACTGCCCGAACTGCGGCGTCATCGGCATCTGATCCTCAACTGGTTCCGGGCCGAAGGCACCATCTCCTCGGGTGTGTCACGTGCTCAAGCGGCTACCGGAACCCGAATCCACCCACAGATTCTGCTGAGGAGGCTTTTTCGGGATGCCTGCTACGCGGAAAGACAGATGCGTCTTAGTTCCGGCTTCTGAGCTTCGACAGGAGCCGCAGGATCTCCATGTAGAGCCAGACCAGCGTGACCATCAGGGCGAAGGCCCCGTACCACTCCAGATATTTGGGTGCCCCGCGCTCGGCCGCCTGCTCGATGAAGTCGAAATCCAGCACCAGATTCAGGGCCGCGATCACGACCACGACGAGACTGAAGCCGATGCCAATGGGGCCAGCGGCGTGGATGTAGGGAATCGGAAATCCAAAGAAACTCCCGATCATGGAGATCAGATACACGAGGCACACCCCGCCCGTCGCCGCCACGATGCCGAGCTTGAAGTTCTCGGTCGCCCGGATGAGCCCAGACTGGTAAGCGAGCAAGAGGCCGCCCAATGTGCCGAACGTGCCGCCGACGGCCTGAATGACGATTCCCGGGTATTGGGCTTCAAGCGACGCTGACACGCCACCCAGAAACAGCCCTTCAGCCAACGCGTAGACAGGGGCCAGTGCAGGGGCCCAGGTGTGCTTGAAGCAGATCACAAGGCCCGTGATCGCTCCGACAAGGAAGCCACCGAAGACCCACGGCATCGCGGCAGTCGGGTCAGCTTCGACGGCCGAGAAAGTCTTCGACCATGTGAAGCAGGCAGCCCCCATCGCCAACAGCAGCAGGAACGTGGTTTTCTGGGCGGTTCCATTGATCGTCATCGTGCCGGCCGGTGATTGCTCGGCGGAAAGATCCCGGCCGTAGACGCCAAAGTTCTCGAACGTCTTGTCGTTCAGAGCGGGATTGCCGGTTCGCATCGAGGTCTCTCCTGGCGTAGTTGGAGCAGCGTCACGTTTTTTAAGGTAGCACAACCGGGGGGAGACACTGGAGAAGCTCTTCCGGCGCGTTTGATGTCGGTGCGCTACTCGACGCTGACCGTCCGCCGCAGCACTCCCCGGGCCAGCAGGTGCACGAGCAACCCTACGGGCCCAGACACAAACGTGAGCACGAGCGCCACCGTTCGGAGCAGCCAGGGCATCCCGAGCCTGACGCTATCCCTGGCGATCCAGGCCCCAACGACCATGTCGAAGACCAGGTAGTGGGTCCACGCAGCGGCGAAGACCCAGTCGTCGCTGAATACTTCCCGCAGGCCCCCGAGCGTCATGACGTCACCCGGCGGCGGGCCATTCGAGGCGAGTTTCCAGCCGATCACACCGGCATACGACAAGGCGAGGAGCCCGGGAACGACCACGGCACAGAGCACGCCCGACACGAGCCGCTTGGCCGGGAAGAGCACTAAGGCGACCCAGGCTACAAGGGCCAGCGTGTTTGTGACTTGGAAGAATGTCTCTGCCATGGGAGAGAGCCTACACTCTGGGCATGGACATCCAAGATTTGCCACCACAGTCCGGTCATGCCTGCGGCACGTGCCTGCACTGGCAGCCGGAGAAGGTCGGAGAAAGGACTCTTGGTTGGGGCCAGTGCCGGCGCATGCCGCCCGCGATGCCGCCGATCCAGGACGACAAGCTGGTGCATGTCGGTCTCTGGCCTCATACACGCGACAGCGACTGGTGCGGAGAGTGGCAGGCCGGCTGAGTTCTTTCAGCATGACAGGGAAGTTCAGCGTGAGAGGGAATCAGTCGGCCGCGTCTGATCTGGATCGCGTGGTCTTCCACCATGCTCGCGGAGCACGGCCGAATACACGCCCTCGGCCAGCCCGCTCCACACGGGCCACCCCATGCGTTTGAGCAGCGCGGCGTGCGCCGCCTCGCCCATCCGCTGCCGGAGCGACGGGTCGTCGAGGAGACGGTCGAAGGCCCTCTCCCACTCACCGGTATCGGCCGCGAGGAAGCCGGTCACGTCGTCGATCAGTGCGGCACGAAGAGGCGCCGTCGGCGACGCCACCGTGGGCACTGCGACGGTGGCCGCCGTCGTGCACCTGATCGGACTCTTCGCCTCGCAGAATGGATTGCCGACTTCGAGAGGAGCCAGGTTGATGTCGAACCGCGCCACTTCCTCGGGCAGCCGCTCCAACGGCACATGCGGCCGCACCTCGATGCGATCCGGATAGTCGCCGAGCGCCGGGAACGCACCAATGTCGAGATGCCCGACGATGGTGAGCAGCGGCTCGGGTCGACGCCTGAACAAACGGGCGAGGGCCGGGGCGACCACCGCGAAATCCCGCTGGTGCGTCGGCGTGCCGCTGGCGAAGCCGAGCCGCGGCCTGCCATCGACCGCTGCTGGCTTCGGGATGGTGCGGGCCACCGCCGCGGCTGCGAACATCGCGGGCGAATGGGCATTGGGCAGCACGGAGACGAGCTGGCAGTGCGCCGCAGCCGCCGCCGCGAGCGGGGGCGTTGTCAGCACGGCAGCGTCTGCTTCGCGGAGGGCCCGACGGTAGTCGGCCGCCCCGGCGATCCACTGTTGCCGCTCGGCGTCTGGAAGCGTGTCGAGGTAGCCGAACGCACCGGTCGCCATCAAGTCGGGCTCGAAGATCAGGTCGTCGATGTCGTAGACGACGGGGATGCCCCGCTGCCGACACGCGGCGACGATGGTCTCCAGTGCGGGGGTCCACGGGCAGCGAAAGACGGTCACAAGGTCGGTGGTTTTTAGCCTGGTGAGGGCAGCGGGTGAGTCGATGGGCAGCCACGCGGTTCGCCAGCCATGCTCGTCGAGCGCGTCGAGCGGGTGGAGCACTCGGTACACGTGGCCGATGCTGTGCGGGCTTCCCGAGAGGAAGAGAATCGACCGACCCGTGCGCGGCGAGGCAGGGAAGGCCGTTTCCATGCCGGCGAGAATCGCCGCGGCCCGGGCGTCGCCAGCGACCTGCGAGTCGCGGTCGGTTCGCGCGGAGGGATGCAGGAGGCTGAGCCTTTCGAGGTCGGCCCGTGCCGCATCGCAGGCGGCGGCTGCTTGTGCGGGCCTGCCTTTTATTGCCTCGTGCAGCGACCTGAGCCGAGCGAGCCCGGGCGGTGCCGTCCCGCCCCCGTGGCCCGCGCCGTCGCGGCCCTGTCGCCGGAGCGTCGGATCGAGAAAGGCGTCGATCGCAGCGGCAGTGGTGTCGGGCGGGAGCCGGGAGAGGCTCGCGATGCCGCTCAGTGGCTGGAGGGCCGTCCGCCAATCTCGGATCAGATCGGCGTAGTCGATCACGTGCCGCGCGAGTTCGCGGCTGTGCTGCTCCGCGTCGAGCACGTAGCGCAGCCAGAGCAGCAGGCCTCGCGCAGGGTCGGGGATCGCTGCGGGGCTGAACGCCGGGTCTGCCGCCCGGGCCGCGAGGGATCGGGCCACCTCGAGCGGATCGCGGAGCGCGAGCACGGCCCGTGTTTCGAAGCCCGCGGCGTCGAGCACCGTCTTCCAGAACGGGATCAGCCGGCAGATACGGGGATCCTTGAGCACGATGGCGGGGGCCGCGGCAAACTCGTCGGCGAGCAGGGCGACCGCCTCCTCACGGTCACCGGCGCGGCAGGGGTCGGCGAACCATTCAGGCAGGATCGCCGCATCATCACTCCAGTGTGTGCCGGCCGACTCGAGGAGACGGTTGTTGAGGCCGGCGATGCGCCACGATTCCCAGTAGCCCTGGGGATTGTCCGCCGTGGGGGGCATCAGATCGTGTGGCAGCGCGGCACCCATCAGACCAAGCACCCGCGTCAATGCGGACGTGCCGCTGCGGTGCATGCCCAGCACGAGGAAGGCGTGGCGTGTCACGACCCGTTTCCGATGGTGGCTGGCCGCTCCTTTAGCGCCCGCTCCGTCGACAGCGCGAGAAACGGCAGGCACTGCGGCGGCACCATGCCGAGGTAGCACGCCCGCGTTGACGGCGCCGCGAACGCCTCGCCGCGGATGCGGACGTATTCGCCGTGGAACCGTTGGTACGGATGGCGGTCTTCGGGAACGTTAGTCGCCACGCCGCCGTGGTACTGGTGGAACGTGCCCTCGCCGAGGAGCAGCACGAGGTCGCCGGCAGCCTCGCAGGCCCGCCGGTAGAAGTCGTGCCCGACGAGGCCTCCCCCCGCCTCATGAAACCGCTCGTCGAACCCGCCGAGTCGGTCGTAGGTGCCGCGACGCACCGTCAAAAAGTTGCTCTCGGCGATCGGCAGGAACCAGCCGCCCGCGCTCGATCCCGCGAGGCACGACACGGTGAACAGTTCGTAGCCATCGCCGCGCCAATCGATCGACTCCAACAACCGGTCCTCCACCGACTGGTCGTAGCCCTCGAGCATCGAGTGGTTTTGGAGTTTGGGTCCCAGGTGCCACGCGAGCGTGGCGACCACGGGATCGACGAAGGCCTCGAGCCCCGCGAGCGTGAAGCGCACGATCCCGGGGCTGAGCATCCGGGCTCCGTCGATGCAGACAGCGACAGCGTCACCGGCCGAGTCGGCAACCGCGGCGTTGATCGCGGCGGCCGGTGACGTTGGAACGGTGCCCGGTGCATGCGTGACGAGCCGGAAGGTGGGACCGTGTGAGCGGACCATCGCCGGATCGAGCGGGTCTGATGACCCGTGGTCGATCGCGATCACTTCGTAGGCGTCTGCCGCCACGCCCCGCTGATAGCGGCAGGAGAGCGTGTGGAGCGTGCGAGCTGCCTCGCGGCCCATGTTGTGGAAGTTGACGATGATCGATAAGCGGGGGTGGTGCATGCGCTCTTCCTTCGGGGCGATGCCCGCCCGCGACTTCTGGCATGGTATCCGTGGCCAGCGACCGGGAGCAACGCGGCCGCCACCGACCACTCAAGGGGCGAGCGGCACGAGCATCCGGAAGGCCCGCTTGAGCCGGTTGAATAGCCCGTCCGACGTCGCGGTCTGCGCGTGATCCTCGATGCCAAGCGCGATCTCGCGGCGGGCGGCCAGCTCGAAGTCGCAGAGCAGTGCGGCAAACGCCTCGTCATCGAGTTTCAACGACGCGATCAGGGCTGTGGCCGCGAGGTGTGTCTGGGGGGAAGCCATGGTGCCGCCGTGGGCGACGATCTCCATGACACGCAGCGTGTACGACAACAGTACCGCCGGCGTGCCGCCGAACTTGGCGGCGGATACACCCTCCTCGCCCGTGACGATGTCTGGAAAGGAGCGGTCGGTTCCGATCGCTAGCAGCCGCGCCGTCATCTCGGGCCGCGGCACCGTCTCGAGTTGCGGCATCACGGCTCCCAGCCGCTGAAAGAACTGCTCTTCGCCCTGCTTTTGCGCTGCGAACACCCGGGCCCAGGCCCGCAGGTCGTGGTCGTAGCCGTGCAGGAAGCCGGCCTGATTGTGGAGCCGCTGCACCATCATCGAATAGGCCGCCGCTGGGCGCGACCGCTTCATGTAGATCAGCCGGCACTCGCTCCGCATGCCCTGGCGAATGCGACGGACGACCTGCGCCAGCGGCACAGAGACCCGCTTCGCCGAGAAGCCTTCGCTCGAAAGGAAGACGGTGTGGCAGCCTCGATCCTCCGCCGTTTGGCGGGTTGCCTCGAGCCAGTCCCAGAACTCGCTCGTCTTCCCGCGGGCGAGCAGCCTCGTGAGGGCGGCGTGGCTGGTGGGATGCTCGGCGCCGGGCAGCGTTGGCGGATAGAGCACGCCATCTCTCAGGAGCCGGTCGCGATTCGAGTGCAGCGTCACCTGCACGCTGGTCGTGCCGGTCTTGTGCGGGCCGACGTGGAACACGAAACGCACGGACACAAGCACTTTCCTCGGGCAAGGTTGCGACGGGGTTGCTCATGCGGCGCGGCGGTCCGCACCACCAGGTCGTTCGCAACCGTGTGATACCATCATACGAATGAGACGTGGCGGTCATAAAAAACACGGTTGACGAAGCAAAGGGAATGGATCGTGCGGGAAGACAACGCGACGGGGCCGATGGCCGTTCTGGGGACGCATGACGACCCGGTCATCGTTGGCGGCGTGGGGGGCAGCGGCACGCGGCTGATCGCCGCGGTGCTCCATGAATGCGGATATTTTATCGGGGAAGACCTCAATGCGGCCCTCGACAATCTCTGGTTCAGCCTGCTGTTCAACAGGCCAGGCATCCAGAAATGCCCCGACGACGAGTTCGACCGGCTGCTCGGCATCCTCGTGCAGCGGATGGTGGGTGACGTCCGGTTTGAGCAGGCGGATGTCGCACTGATCGAGAAGATGGCGCGGCACGACAACCCGCCGCACTCCGCCGAGTGGATGCAGGAGCGGGCTGCGTCGCTGCTGGCCGAGCGGAGCGGCCCTCCGCCCGCAGGCCGCTGGGGCTGGAAGGAGCCCAACACGCATGTCGTTCTGCCGCGGCTTGCCCGTGCGCTGCCACGGATGCGATACGTCTTTGTGAGTCGTCATGGGCTCGATATGGCCTACAGCCTCAACAGTAATCAGGCGAGAAGGTGGGGGCAGGCCTACCTGGGCCGCCCGTTCGAGCCCACCCCCCGGTACATGCTCAGTTTCTGGTGTGCAGCGCATCGCCGCGTGCTCGCCGCGGCCGCCGCTATGCCGTCGCAATTCCTGTTGATCAAACTCGAGGAGTTTTGCGGCGATCCCGCCGCTGGCATTCACTCCCTCTTCGAGTTCCTGGGCATGCCTGGGCAGCCATCCGGCAGCCTGATCGGGCTCGCGGATGCGCCCGAGTCGATCGGCCGCTTCCGCGCGCACGGTCTCGACCACTTCGATCCCGATGACGTCGCCTACGTCGAATCGTTGGGATTTCCCGTCGCCTAGACCGCATTCGACTGTGGCGTATCGCCGGCTCGGGGGCGGCAAAAGTCTCGTCGCCGGGGCGAGGATACGCCCGAGGCTCCTAAGAGCGTTCGCCGACCCCCTTGCCTCCCGTCAGGAAGCCCGGAGCGCAAGCGATGGGAAAGCGGGTTGGACCGCATTCGACTGTGGCGTATCGCCGGCTCGGGGGCGGCAAAAGTCTCGTCGC
>JBBDNW010000240.1:0-11283 GCA_040877375.1 Pirellulales bacterium
ATTCCCATCGCTCGCGCTCCGGGCTTCTTGGGGGCACCTCCCGCCGCGCGGCGTCAACACCCGCCGCTCACACGGTCGGGCTTTCTGATCGTGCGGGCCCGGGCGTCGAGATCTCGGATCCGCTGCGTGCAAACCTCGAAGATCTGCCGTTCGTTCATCGCGGCCACTTCCTCGGCCGTGAGAATCTTGCCGAACTCGACCCGAATCCGTCCCGGCCGCGGAAAGAGCCGCGTTCGCGGCCAGCATTCGTAGGCCCCCACGATCGCCACCGGCACGACAGACACGCCGGCTCGCTTGGCCATCAGGCTGAAGCCGCTCTTGAAGTCTCCGAGCTGCCCATCGTCGGTCCGTAAGCCCTCGGGAAAGATGATGACCGCCGCGCCGCGCTTGAGACGCTCGATCACGATCTTCATCGCGGTGATCACCGACGCGTTGCGGTCGATCGGCACGGCGTCGAGCGCCGTGATCACCGCGCCGAATGGCTTGAACGTATAGAGCGAACTTCGCGCCAGGCTCGAGAGGCGGCGGTCGGTCGCGAGGCCGAGCAGTAGCGGATCGAGATGACTCTGGTGGCTGGAGAGTACGACCAGGCCCCCGTGCGCGGGCAGGGGCTCGGCGAACCGCGAACGGAATCCGAACAGCGACACACCGAGCGTGCGGCAGAGCAGCCAGAGAACGGCATAGAGACACTTGCCGAAGCGGCTGTGCCTGCCCCCTGCGGCCGTGTCGTCAGGGGGCCGCGGCTTCATGTCACCCGCGGCCGACGCCGCTCCTCGACGAGCTGCACGAGCCGCTCCACCACCTCGTCCGGCGTCAGCCCATCGGTCTCGACGAGCACCGCATCGTCGGCCGCGTGCATCGCGCCCACCGGTCGCACGCGATCCCCCTCGTCACGTCGGTTTTGCGCGGCGAGCACCGTATCGAGCGAGGTCGCGGCCCCCCGCGAGACCTCCTCGCAATGCCGCCGGCGGGCCCGTTCCTCGGGCGACGCAGTGAGAAACACCTTGAGCTCGGCGCGAGGAAAGACGACCGACCCCTGGTCGCGGCCCTCGGTGACGACGTCGATCCCCTCGGCGAGCCGCTGCTGCAGCCGCTTCATGACCTCGCGAACCGGCGGGGCATCGGCCACCGGCCGCGTGGCGGCCGTCACCCGCTCGGTGCGGATCTCGGCGGAGACGTCGCGGTCGCCCACGAAGACACGGCCGTCTCGAAACGCGATCGCGAGCGACTCGGCCAGCCGGGCGAGCCGCGCGGCATCGTCGAGCGGCACGGCATCTTCGAGTGCGCTCAGCGCCAGCACTCGATACATGGCGCCGGTGTCCATATACCACCAGCCGAGGCGGGTGGCGAGCGCGCGGGCCGTCGAACTCTTGCCGGCGCCCGCCGGACCGTCGAGCGTGATGATCATCCCGCGAATTCCAGATCGAGGTGCAGCCACTGGTAACGGTTGAGAGAACCTACGGTGCAGGTGCCGTCAATCGCAACGGTGACGTCGCTGCGGGGCGCGCCGTCGACGTCGACGGCCACGGCGCTGGCGACCTTGCGTCCCCAGTCGACTTGCACCTCACCTCCTTGGCCCGCCGCTTCGAGGAGTCCAACGCGGGCTGCGACGAGCCGCCCCTGGGCGAATCGCGTGTCGTGGACGGTGACACGGACATGTGCGGAAGCGGCCGGCATGCAGGCCGCCAGCGGCGCGTCGGCGAGCAGGCCGAGAGCCGCATCCCACGGTCGCTCGATGCCAATGCCCACAGCAAACCGCCGAGTGATCACGGAAGCGGTCCCTCCGGCGAGGATCGCATCGAGCACGTGCGGGATCGTGAGCAGGTGCCACGGCGCGCCGCCGGTGAGGATCGTTAGCGGGGCCGCGTCGGCATCGAGTCTGGATTGGCTCGGCACGACCTGAATGAAGTGCGGAGCGGTGAACCGAACCCGCTCCGTGGCGATCGACTGCGTGTGCAGGCTACGGCGAATCTCGACATCTTCATTCTCGTGCCAGGCGAATCGGGCGGCCACATGATTTTCGAGTAACGCACCGACAAGCGGCTGTTCGAGCCGGATCTCGACGTCGACGAGTGCCAGCGGCAGCCCATCGACGAGGGCGAGTCGCTGCGTAAACCGGGCCGCCGTGCCGCCGGCGGCATCGACCAGCCGGCCCCGACTGACAAGCGATTCGCGGCCGTCGACGCCCGGCTCGCGGGCCACCACTTCGGCCACCATCCGCGTGAAGACCCCACGATCATCGGGATGCTCCCAGGCTCCGCCCGTTGCCGCCGCCGACCGCGTGGTGCGGACCGCGAGTTGCTGCGAAACGCGGTTGCCACGATCGGCAGGCCGCCGCAGGGAGAGCAGTCCACCGGTAGCGGCATGCGCCTCCGCCCGGATGACGCCGTTGTCGAGCACCAACCGTTCGGCAGCGGTGCGGCTGGAGCCGAAGAGCCCCCGGGGCAGCCACGACCGCGGCGTGGGACGCGGCGCGGCCAGACAGGGTGCGGGTGTGACCGACGCGGCCGACGCAGGAGCCAGCGGCACGGCAGCGGCGACGATCCGCCGCGCCTCCGCGCGAGCGGCGGCGATGGCCAGGTCCACCGGATCGCTGCCCAGGGCGGCAGCGTCTTCTGGCAGCGTGGGAGGAAACGCATCTGGCTCAAGTGTCACAGGGGTGCCCGAGCCGGTGACCCTCTGGACGAGCTGTTCTGGTGTGACGAACGTGCCGAGGAGGTTGGTCCAGCCACCGATCCGGCGCACAAGTGCGTGCCAGCGGCTCGCCGTGCCCGCGTGATGCGCAAACACGAGGATCGCGACGTGCTCGTGGTCGAGGCTGTCGCCGAGTGTCTCATGGAGGGCAAGCGTCGTGCGGGCGCAGCGGGCATCGAGCGGCGGCGACGCCACCATCTCCACGCTTCCACCGCCGGCCTCCCAGCGGATGAGGCCCCTGCCCACGTCGGGAAGAGCGGCGCCGTTGAACAAACTCCAGACGCCGGCTTTGCAGCCGAGCCCGGCAAGCAACTGCGGCAGCAACGCCGTCGCACCCCCGGCCACGCGGGCAAACGCGGCGGGGACGGCCCCGACGTGCTCCCTCCAGACGGCCCGTCCGCGGTGGAACGATGCGAGCACCTCCTCCGGCGTGCAGGCGTCGAGCGGCCGGTCGTCGTCGCGGCCCCCGCAGAGGCCGACACGACCGGCAGCCGCGGCGTCGCGGAGTGCCTTGATCGCTGCCGGAGCGGCCGCAGCAATCGACAGAATGGCGGTGCCGGTCGCGACCACCGCCACCGGCACAGGCGAGTCGATCGCAGCGGTGAGGGCAGCGCCGCCCGTCGACTCCGCAAGGAGAACGAGGTCGACCACCCAGGAGTCGACCGGATAATAGCGGGCACGTGTGGCGGCGAGCGAATCGAAACACTCCCGCAGGGCGGCGGTGGTATCGGCGTTGCGGCCATCGACCGCCGCGCGGGCCGCCGCGACAACGCCGGCCGAAAACCCCGACGTCTCGAGATCGGTATTCGACCGCATGCGGCGAGCGAGAAGCTCGGCAAGCAGCGTTGCCAGCCCGAGGGCCTGGAAATCGGCGAAGTGGCTGTCACCTGGCAAGGGCCCATCCGGCAGACCGTGGGCCGCGAGTGCCTCCGCCGCGGCCCGCACGATCGCGTCAACCCCCGTGGTCCGCCGCACAAACAGCGACCCGGCGGTGGCACCGGCGTCGAACTGCGCGGCGAAGCGGTCGTCCCAGGTCGCCGGCACGATGCCAAGCTGAGGCCCGCCAGCCACGGGCAGGTCGATACTCGCCCAGTGGGGCGGCCCGCCAACCGCGGCGATCAGCCAGGGATGCCATGCGGCCGTCCACGCCGCCAAGAGGTCATCGGATTCGGCTTCGTCCAGCCACGTCGGAAAATCATCGAGCGTGTGGCAGGGCAGAAAGACCGTCGTGCGTTCGGGCGGCATAGTTTCGAGTGTAGTTGATGGATCGTCGCGTCTGGTCGGGCCCACACGCAGGCCGTTTGACACACGCCGCAGACCGTTCGTAAATTGATCGACAGGCGGGATTTAGCCCGCCTCCAGGTCTCTTTTTTCCCGGCCTCCCATCCGTCTCTTTGTCGCTCCGGGAACAGACTTCTTACCATGGCTCGCAGTCCGCACGCGTGGGGAATCGACATTGGTAAGTGCGGCCTCAAGGCGCTGCGCTGCCAAGCCTCGCCGACAGAGCCCCGCAAACTGGTTGCCGACGTATTCGAGTACATCGAATACCCCATGATGCTCTCGCAGGCGGAGGCCAATCCCGTCGAGTTGGTGCGGAGTGCGCTGGAGGAACTCAAGTCGCGGCACTCCTTCGATGGTGCCCGCGTGGCCATCGCGGCCCCCGGACAGTCGGGTCTGGCCAAGTTCATCAAACTCCCGCCGATAGAAGCCAAGAAGATTCCCGACATCGTCAAGTATGAGGCCAACCAGCAGATCCCGTTTCCGCTCGAACAGGTGATCTGGGATTGGCAGCGGCTCGCGACGGGGATCGAGGAGAGTGGCTTCGTGATGGACGCCGAGGTGGCCCTGTTCGCGATGAAGCGCGAGCAGGTCGCCAAGGCAATGTTGCCACTCTCGTCCGCGGGCATCGCTGTCGACGTGCTCCAACTGCAGCCGATCGCGCTGGCCAATATGGTGATGTTCGACCAGCTGCCGGCGCCGGCGGCCATCGATCCCGACAGCCCGCCCGCTTCAATCGTGCTGGTGTCGATCGGCGTCGATTCCACCGACATCGTCGTGACCAACGGCCTGCGGATCTGGCAACGGAGCATGTCGATCGGCGGCAGCAGCTTCACGCGAGCGCTCGTGAAGGAGATGAAGCAAACCTTCGCCAAGGCCGAGCAAGAGAAGCGCAATGCCGTCCGCGCGACTGATCCGCGGGCCGTGTTCAAGGCAATGCGGCCGGTGTTCACGGAGTTTGCGGCGGAACTTCAGCGGTCGCTCAACTACTTCACCGGCACCGACAAGACCGCCACGATCGGCCGGGTGTTGCTGCTCGGCAACGCAGCGAAGCTCCGCGGCTTGTCCGACTTCGTCGCCAAGCAGTTGCAACTCGACGTGCAGCGGCTCGACAAGTTCAATAATCTGGAGGGCGCGGCCGTGCTCTCCGCCAACGCCTTCCGCGAAAACCGGCTCGCCTTCGGCACGGCCTACGGCCTGGCGCTCCAGGCCGCGGGTGTTTCCGACCTGCGGACCAACCTCATCCCGCGCGAGATCGTTCGCGACCGGATCATCGCCGCCAAAAAACCCTGGGCCGTGGCCGCGATGCTGGGCCTCTTGACCGCAGCGGTCGTGAACTTCGCGGGCATGTTCCTCGCCTGGCAGACCTACACGCCCGCCACCTACACGCAGGCCTTCGCCGCTGCCGATCAGGCGAAGGCGCGATCGGCCGCCGCGGTGTCGGCCCTCGAGACCGTGCGGCAGAAGCAGGAGGAGTCGGCCTCGCGGCAGCAATACTTCGTGCAGGTGCAGGAGCGGCGGTTTCAGTCGCTCGATTTGATGCGGGCGGTGGCGTCGCTGTTGCCGCGGGACCCAGATGGCAAGGTTCCCGATAACCCGGGCGACCGCCACGAGATCCACATCGATAGCCTCGACATGCAGTACTTCCCCGACCTCGCCACATGGTTCGCCCTCGTGCGGGGTAACTGGGCGGAGACCAAAGCCGAAGCAGGCGTGCCGTCCCCCGCGCCGTCCCCAGAGGCTGGTGCTGAAGCTGCTCCGGAGGCCGCGGCGGAGGAAAACGCCGCCGCGCCGCCGGCGGAGCCCACGCCGACGGGGCCAGGCTGGGTCGTGCAACTCGTCGGCCACCACTTCCACAATCAGGAGCAAGGCCACGAGGGCGAGCAGTTCGTGCGGTCGAAACTCGTTCACAACCTGCTCGGCCAAGGCGATGGCGTGCTTGTCAGCGCCGGCGAGAAGTCGGGTGAGCGGGTGCCGGTTGCCGAACTCGGCATCGGCTATCCGGTGATCGTGATGTCTTCGCCCATCCGCAAGGTGCAACTGCAGACGGTCCAGGCACCCTCGGGCGGCCCGGGGGTTTCCGGTGGACCACGCGACGGCGAACAGTCGTCCGGTACGATCGAACTCAAGCGCTACGACTTCATTCTGCAGTTCGTCTGGCAGCCCACCGTCCCGGGATCGAAGACTCCGCCACCGCCGCCGGCCGAGCCCGCAGCACCTTAAGCCGCCCGGGCGCTCCACCCATGCCACAACTTCCCGAACAGATCCGACCGTACGTCGCAGCCGTGGCGAAGCACCACTTTTGGATCCTATCGCTGATCGTGCCGCTGGTGCTGGTGCCTTTGCTCTTCATGGGCACCGGCCAGCTCGACTCGCTGATCTCGGCACAGAAGTCGCAAATCGAGAGCCGCGTATCGGCGCTCCGCAGCGTGCAGGGCATCCCCGACCATCCCAACGAGGCCTGGTCGAATGCCGTCGAGGAACAGACGACGAAGATCGAGGAGGGGACGTTCGCCGAATGGACCCGCTTCTGGGACGAACAGCAGTTTCTGCGGGTCTGGCCGGCGAAACTCGGCGACGATTTTCTGCGGGCGATCAGCAGTCTGAAGCCGGGTGCAAACCTCGAGCGGCCGCTTCTGCTCCGCTATCAAAACATGGTGCCAGACCTCGTTCGCGAACTTCCCAAGCGGATGGGCGCTGATGACCAGATGGGCGACGCGGCGGCCGGCGGAGCCGGACCCGGCGAGATGCAGCCACGCGGCCGAGGGCCCGGGTTCGGCGGGGAGATGGGCCCGGTCGGTGGCCCGAGGCCAGGAGCGGCCGGTGGCAAACCGATGCCGCTGGTGATCTGGAGCGGTGAGGACCAGTCGAGAATCGCCGCATCGTTGAAGTGGGAAAAGGCGCCGTCGACCGCGCAGGTGCTGCTCGCCCAGGAGGAGCTCTGGATCTACGGTCTCTTTTGCGATGCGATCAAGCGGGCCAACAAGGGGGCGGCGGGTGTTTACGACGCACCGATCACCGAGGTGATGCAACTCGCCGTGGGCTATCCGGCTGCGGAAGATCAGCCGGGTGGTCAGGGCGGCGGCAGGATTTTTCTGCCACAGCCTGTGGCGAGGGCGGCTGGCGACATGCCCCCGACTGAGGGAACGACGCCAGAATCGCCCGAGCTGGGTATGCCCGGCGCGTCTGGGCGGCCCGCGCATCCACGGTTTGGTGGCGGCGGCACCGCTGGCATGGCACCGACGCCGGGTGCCGAGGGGGAGGCAGCGGTAACCCAGCCGGCCTCGCCCGACGATGCGCTGCGCGAGTGGATCTACGTCGACTTCACGGGGAAGCCCTTGACCGCGGCCGAACTCGGCACGCTACCAGCGGCGAAACTGGTGCACCTCATGCCCTTCGCATTGCGAATGGTGATGGACCAGCGGCGGCTCGATGCGTTTCTTGCAGATCTGGCTGCCGCGCCGATGCCGATCGACGTGCGACAGGTCCGGATCAATGCGTCGGCTTCGGGCGGACAGCCGCAGTCGGGGCAGCAGCCATCGGATTCAGGCAGCGAGGGTAGACGTCCGTTCGACATCATGGTCGAGTTACGGGGCACCGTGGGCCTAGCTCCGCCCCCCGACCGAAAGGCGATCGGTGGCGGCGACGAGACTCCTCCTGGCAATGGGGGTGGCGGATGAAACGTCCGAGCATGAAGTTCGACAAGGACGCGATCCTCGCGTTTCTGCTTAATCACTGCGAAAAACTCGTGGTGGGCGTCGTCGCGCTGGCGGCACTCGGCCTCACGTGGGGTGGCGTCAACTCCCTCCGGCTCAAGTCCGTGAAGCCGGACCAGACGCCGGCGTCACTAACGGGCCTTACCGCCAGCGCAAACAGGCACATCGACGCTGCCACGAAGCCACCGGCCTCGAACCACAAGGCAGACACGCTTGCTCTGGCGATCGACCCTTGGCGGCCACAGCAGGTGAAAATCGCCGTGGCGCCCGAGATGGCTCTGCTTGATCGGCCGCTCTTCCAGGAGTTGGCGAAGCGGACGAAGCCAAACGTGTTTCCGATCGAGGATCTCCGCGCGGTCGCGGGCATCGCGGTGCTGCCGGCCGTCGATGCCCCGAACGCAGCGGACGTGCCCCCGGTTGCTCCGCCGCAGCCCGAAACGGCCCGACCTGGGCGGCCCCGCGGGCCCCAGCGTGGCGCGGAGCCACCGCCCGAGTTCGCTCCGCCACCGCCCGGGTTCGCGCCGGTGATGGGAGATACAACACGCGGCCGGATCGCCCCGTATGTGATCGTCACCGGGCTCGTGCCCGTGGCCAGGCAGCAGGAGGAGTTTGAGCGGTGTTTCGCTGGCTCCGGCTTCCGTGATCCCGAACGCGATGCGCCGAAGTGGGGCCAATACTTGATCGAGCGCGCGGTGGTGGGCACGGGCGGCGCCGAGCGCTGGGACAAGCTCAAACTGAAAAACGTCACGACGTTCGACAAGGAAGGCGGGCAGCAAAACCAGTCGGCCGAGCCACTGCAGCCGGAACTCCTGCCACCGGCGTTCCTCGTCGGGGCGACCGAAGCAGAAATCAGCTATGCCGCCGGCGTGCCGCAGCGAATCGACGACTCGTGGGGGTTCGCCACGGTCCACCCCTGGTTTCTTCCACAACTCAAGCGGCTCATTGAGCAAAACCAGGTGGGCGTGGCTATCGACGGGCTTGCCGAGCCGGCCGACGCCAAGCAACTGCGGAAATCGCCGGACGATTTCGTCGGAAAGGTCGTCCTCCTCAAGGGCATGAAGTTCGTCGGTGATCCCTCCCCGCAGCAGGCCGGCGTGGTGGCGCATGGTGTGAAATCGGTCGATGGCAGCGTGTCGTTCGAAGCCGACGAGGTCGGCACGACCGACCAGACGACGTTCGCACTCGCCGGTCCCTGGGCGAGGACGCTCGATCTCGACGGCGGCGTGCGCCCCGACACCCCCTGCAGCCTCCGTGTCAGGCTCGAGATGGTCGGCCAGACGCCCGTGGCGAGGATTCTCGGCATCCGTTACGTCGCAGCGGACGGTGCCGGCGGCGAGGAGTTGGTCGATCCCAACCCACTGCCGCTGGCCGGCGGTGCATCAGGTGGCATCGCCCCCGGCTCACCGTCCGGGCTGGTGGGCCCCGAGGAGGGGGCCGAGTTCCGGCTGTTTCGCTTCGTCGACACCGACGTGAAACCCGGTCAGAGCTATCGCTACCGGGTGAAGTTTCTTCTCCGGAACCCAAACTTCGGTCTCGACCAGCAGCATCTGACCGACCCGGCAATTGCCAAGGGCGAGTTCCTTGTATCGAAGGAAAGCAACGGGTCGGTGCCGGTTCGTGTGCCCGAACCGACGTCGATGCTCGTCAAGCCGCTCACGAAAGACGAGATCAAGCGGATGAAGATGAAGCCGGGCTCTTACGAGATTCTCGTGCTCGGAGCCAGTGCAGACACCGGCCACTATGCGGTCCGCGGCCTGCTCACGGAGGTGGGCGGCCTCGCAAACGTCGATCCCGCGCTCAACAAGCCGGGCGACCAACGGACCCGCGGCGAAGCCATCTCGACCGGACGAATCCTCGTTGACGCGCGGGGCAGGCAGGAGGACCGCGGCAACGCCGGCTCGTCGACCGGTCCGGGCGACATGCTTGAGATGCTCTTTCTCGACCCGAATACGGGCACGTTCGAGTTTGTCTCGGCCGCCGACTCCCAGTCGCGATACGACCGCTACGCCCAGACCCTGCCGGCGGGCGACGACTCGAAAAAGGGCGGCAGTCAGCCCTCAGGGCTGCCAGCCAACCAGAATCCATTCGATTTCGCGCCTCCCGGCCGTGGGACGCCGTGAACGAATGGCCCACTTGCTCTGCCCGCGATGACGTTCCCGGTCCCTTTCGCCCGCTCCGGTTGTCGACGCTCATGAATCTCACCCGAAACCTTCTTTTGATTGTTGCTGCCCTCACGTGGACCTGTTCCGCCGTAGTCGGTCAGGATGCCGAGCCAGCCTTCGCGTCGTGGTCGAAGATCGAGGCCACGCAGGAGATGCGCGACTACCAGGCCAAGCTGAAGAAAGGGGAGTTTGACGAGTCGGCGCGGAAGTTTCTCGAGACGGCCATCCTGCCGCAGCTCGCAGCCGAGAAAAACATCCCCACGATCGAGCGGATACGCCGGCGGCTGCGGGATATCGCTCTCAACGAACGGGACGCCGATGCCGCCGCACTCGACAAGGCAAACGACACGGCCACGAGGTCACTCACGGCCCTGGCCCGTAATCCCAAAGCCGAGCCGGTCGTCCGCATCAATGCGATGCTTCTCATCGGTGAACTGCGGGGCAAGGATGGCAAACCGTGGCCGGGGGCTGTGCCAGCCTTGGTCGCGGCGGCAGCCGACACGAAACTCGCGATGGCGGTCCGGGTAGCGGCGGCGGCGGGCCTGGGTCGCCACGCGGATGCGGGTCGGGCGAGCGGCGGCGTTGACCCGGCGTTTCAGCTTGAAACCCTGCCTCAACTCCTTGCCATTGTCGCCGCAGCGCCAGCCTCGGATGACGGCGCCGGTGGTGAATGGCTCGTGTCGCGGGTGCTCGATATCCTGCCGGCCGCGGCGCCAAAGGCATCGCCGCAGGCGGCAGCGGCGTTGGCGAAGATCGTCACCGATGCGTCGCGGCCGGTCGATGTCCGCGTGCGAGCGGCAGCCGCCCTCGGTGCGACGGGAGCGGCCGATTCCAACCTCGACGCGGGCAGGATCGTGGAGGCGATTTGCGAGCTGGCCATCACCGCTTTAAAGAGTGACCTCACCGCGTCTGAGGACCTCGCCTGGAGCCGTCGCCTCGGCGGCCAACCGCCCCCCGGGCAGCAGGGCCTTGGTGACCCTAACGCCTTTCCTAGATTTCCTGGCGGAGTTCAGCCTGCGTTGGAGACGGATGAGCCGCCGATGGACCCACTCGTGGTGCGGCGTGACGCATGGCGGTTGGTGAGGTTGGCCGACGCGATCCTCGCGGAAGAAGGCAGCGGCGGCCTAGCGATGCTGATCGCCGGCCCCGGCAAGGCCGCTGCCGGGCAGTGTGCCGCGGTGCTCCGCGCGGCGGGCAAAAGCCTCGACGCTTCGCCTGATGCGGCTTCAGTGCGAACCGCGCTCGGGAATATCAAGCAGGCCGCGGCACCGGCTCAGGCTCCGGCAGCGGCTGCAGCCCCCGCGGCGGCCGCAAGGCCCGCAGCCCCAGCGGCCGCTGAGAAGCCGGCTGAAAATGATCCCTTCGCTACGCCCGGCAACTGACCGACAAAAAGCCCGGAGCGCCAGCGACGGGAATACGGGTGGCGACCCGTA
>JBBDNW010000241.1:0-3908 GCA_040877375.1 Pirellulales bacterium
TCCACGGGCTCGTCGATCTGCATCCCGCTCGGCATGCCCTCGGGAATCCGCAGGCTCTGGACGACAACCGGCGATGCGGGCCCACCCAGGGGCTCCATCCAGCCCTGCCAGTAGTCGTTGATGGAGTAGTTGTTGGTGGGCGCCCCGACTTTTTCCAGTCGATGAAACGTCCCCTGCATCCGCACGAGCCTGCCCCGGAATGACCGCGGCTGTCCGAACAACTCGCTGAAACTCACCTCCGGCGGACGCGCCCGCAAGAGCGCGGCGACGCCCGTCTCGCGGAGCGTGTTCCAGGTCTGGAGCCAGGCGTCGTTGTCTGACTCCCGGAAGAACGTGGCGTCGCGAACGTGCGATAGCGATTCGGGCGAGGCACTGAGGAGCGCCGCCGGATGATCGTCGAACGGTTCGGGGTCGCGTTCGATCACCAACTCGTCGCCCCGGGGGCGTGGCCCGTTGACCGCCTCGAGCCGGGTGTCAACCTGCGAGGGCTGACGATCCGACTCGCCACGTGGAAACCACGTTCGCTCCACCCATCCGAGCACGAGCATCAGCACGAGCCCCGCCGGCATCACCAACAGGAAAAGCCGGCGCCGCTCTCCAGGGGCCAGATAGTTTTTCGCAACCCGCCGGCTGGGCAGCGGGCCCGTGGCGTCCGGCCCACCGGACGCAGCACCGAAGTCGTGCTGGTCGATGTCGTCGGTCACGATCGCTGTCGCTCGGAAATGTCGACGGGCATCGATCCACCCTCGCCCGCCTGGGCCCGCTGGCGGCGCATCTCGCGCCACACATAGGCCCCGAACGAGCCTGCCAGCGTGAACGGCATCGCGAGCATCAGCAGGATGCTATAGAAGTAGCCCCGCGCGAGATTGAGACCGTCGGGGTCGGATGTGTCGACCGCATCTTTGCAGTTGGGGCAGCCGAACGCGTCGGTCGCGAACAGCATCAATACCACCGCCATGCCGGCCGCAACGACGTGCGGCTGACCGATTGCCCGCCTGAAAGCCTGACGCATGGGAAGTCTCCTCACCCTTAATGATAGCAGGGCCGGGGGCGGGAGACCGCCCAGTGGTGGCAGCGGTCAGGCAAACCAGTGGTACAGCATCAGGTAGATGACCACGCCGGTCACCGAAACGTAGAGCCAGATCGGCAGGGCGACCCGGCCCAGGCGGCGGTGAGTCTCCCAGCGGCCCCGCCAGGCGAGGGCAAACATCGAAATCGCCAGCACCGGAACGGTGACCGCAAGCAGGATGTGGGAGATCAGGATCGTGAAGTACACGCCGCGGACCGCACCCTGCCCCCGAAACGGGACGTGCCCAACGAGGTAGTGGTAGGTGAGGTAGCAGGCCAGGAAGACCGTCGACACGAGGAATGCCGACACCATCGCCGCCCGGTGGGCCCGCACGTTGCCCCGCTTGATAAACACCCAGCCCGTCAGAAGCAGCACGGTGGAAACCGCGTTGAGAACTGCGTTGGTCGTGGCGAGCGGGTGCACGCCGATCACAGCAGCCGCGGCGGCGTCGGCAAGTAGCGGAGTCATGGCGTGGCTCCCTGCGGGCCGCCCGGTCGAGCGGCCGAGGACGGCTCGGCGAGCACGTCGAGGATCAGCTTCTTGAGCAGTGCCACCCGGTCGGGTTCCAGGAGGTGGTAGCCGCCCCGCAGCCGCCCCTGCCGGTCGAAGACGACCCCACGTTCAGAGTGCACCCCGAGTTCGACGGGCAGTCGAAACGTCTTCTGCCCGACCTGTTCGATCAGCGCGAGGTCACCGGTGAGAAACTTCCAGCGGGCCGGGTCGGCCTCGAATCGGGCGGCATACTTCGCGAGCGCCTCCGGCGTGTCGTTGGCCGGATCGCACGTCAGACTCACGACCACGAACTGGGGATCGTTGATCTCGCGGAGGATGTCGGCAATCACTTGGTTTTCCCGGAAGCAGGGGCCTGGGCAGTTGGCGAAGAAAATCGCCCCCATCCAGACCTTGCCCTTGAGCGACTCCGAGCCAAACTCCTTCCCCGTCTGGTCGGTGAGCGTGAAGGGCGTGTCCGCAAGATTCGGTGACGTCTCCTCGTCGGCCGCGACCTTGCCGACAACTGGCGCAGGTCGAGACTCATTCACGATCGGTGCCGGCTTGCTACAGCCGACCATGGCGAACAAGAGCCCCACGAGGAAAGCAGTGAAACAGCGGGGAGCGATGGGCGTTGCCACGGGCGACCTTTTCTGAATGAAACCGCTTTATGACGTGATGGAAGGCGTCGCCTCCGCGAGGGTGGTCTTCACCGGCGGCTGGATCGGGCCGACCGTCAGTGCCCAGCCGGCTCGGCCAGCGGACTCTCCTTCGACGCCCGCTCGAGCAACTGCACGTCTGAGCCACGGGCCATGTACAGTGCCCGTTCCTGCGACACCATACGGTTCCGCATGCCGATATCGGGTATGAGCATGAGCGCCAGGAAGATCGCCATCATCGCCGCGGGGATCGTGAGCACATATTTCCAGTTCGCCTCCCACCAGACGTGCATGAAGAACAGGATCACGAGCATCGCCTTCGTGCACGACACGGCCATCATGAAGGCCCAGCCCACCTGCGGCTGGTCGCGCCACGGCCAGGCGGCCGAGTAGGTGAAAAACGACATCGTCGTCAGGCCGCAGAGTGCGAGGAACACGAGCAGGTACTTCCCGATGCCGCCATGCCCGGCATGCCCGGCATGCTCCTCATGGCTGCCGTGCGACTGCTCGATCGCGTGGTGCAGGGTCTCGTCGGCCGACTCACCCACCCGGGTGACCGGTCCATGACTGTGCGTGCCATGGTCGCTCATCGAAATCACCTTTCGGGTTCGGGCCGGGGGCCACGAACAATGGTGTCAAAATCGGAACAGGAATCAGAACAGGTAGAGCAGCGGAAACACGAAGATCCACACGAGGTCGACGAAGTGCCAGTAGAGGCCGGCGTTCTCGATCGCTCCGGCCCGCTTCGCGTTGAGCTTCCAGGTGAGCATGATCGCAAACACGAGCAGGCCGACCGCCACGTGAACAGCATGGAATCCAGTGAGCAGGAAGTAGGTGCTGGCCCACATGTTGCCGCCGGGAATGACCGTGGGCAACCGCAGCCAGGGGAAGGCATCGTTGAGGCCGTGCGACCCGTGGCTGCCGCCATGACCAGCTCCTGCAGCTCCCTCCGCTCCCACGGTTCCCTCGGAAGGAAGCGGCATCACCTGGTCGGCGACGACCGCCATGTCGAAGGCCTGCTGGTCAGGGCTGCTCACCATCTTTTGAATCTGCTGGAGTTTGCGGCGGGAGTCCAGCTGCTCAGCCGTGAGCGCGGCCTCCGGCAACTCGTCGAGTTCCTTGAGGCGGTCGACCGTCTCCGGCTCCTTCCAACCGTGGAGTGAGGCAGCCTGCGGCGAACGATGCCACGCGACGGCCCACCTGTACTTCATCGCCTGCCAAGCGTCCTTCGGCTCGCGGCGGAGCTCCTCGAGCCGGCCGCGGACGGCGGAGCCGTAATACAGATCGGGACGCTCGTAGATCCGGCTCCGCGGCGCCGATGGATAAATGCCGTGGGAGAACTTGGCAGAGTATTCGTAGCCTTTGATCCCGAGAAAAAGTCCGCCCAGCAGCAACGTCAGTAGCATCCAGCTCTTTGCGAGGCCGGCTTTGTTGACCCGCGCGGCCTCCAGGGCGAGCACGATCGTGACGCTCGAGCAGATGAGCACAAACGTATTGAAGGCGCCGATCGGCTCGCTCAGGTGGACGTGGTGGGGCTTGGGCCAGACTGGGGCACCGAAGCGGAGCACCACGTAACTCCCGAGCAACGCCGCGAAAAACATGATCTCCGTCGACAGAAACAACCACATGATGAGCTTGCCACGGGAGAGCGGCAGGCCGGGCTGGTACTGCAGCGTGATGTGGCCGTGACC
>JBBDNW010000241.1:4008-11235 GCA_040877375.1 Pirellulales bacterium
TGCCACGGGAGAGCGGCAGGCCGGGCTGGTACTGCAGCGTGATGTGGCCGTGACCGTGGTCGCCGTGGTCGCCGTGGTCACCATGGTCGCCATGGTCGCCATGACTAGCATCGCCAGCATGACCGTGGCTGATGGAGGAAGCAGAGGCGTTCATGATCGATGCTCGCGGGATCGGGAGACGGTCAGACAGGCTTTCCAAACACGACCGCCGCAGTGAGCAGGCCGAGCAGAGAACCCAGGGAGGTGAGCAGGAGAATGCGGGCGGAGGTCTCGTCCCGCCGGATGGCGAACTGGACCGTCGCCAAAAGATAAACGATTCCGGCCACCGCTGCTGCTAGGAAGAGTCGGATGCTTCCGGAAGGCACAGCCAGCACGAGCCCCGCGGGAATCATCGCCAACGCAGCAGCGAGCGACTGGCCAGCCGCCCGTAGACCGGTCGGATCGACCACCGTCAGCATCCTGAGACCCGCCGCCGCGTATTGCGAGCGATAGAGCCAGGCGATCGCCATGAAGTGCGGGAACTGCCAGAGGTAGAGCACGGTGGCCAGCGCGGCTGCGGCGAGCGCGCCGCGGGCGTCACCAGCGGCCAGACGTTGCGGTCCATCGGCCGCCAACCAGCCGATCACCACGGGCATTGCCCCCGCGACCGCCCCAACGGCGGTGTTCAGCGGTGTGATCCGCTTGAGAGGCGTATAAAGGGCGACGTACAGGAACCATGTCGCGCTGGCAGCCGCAGCCGGTTGCCAGCCATACGCCGTCCAGGAAACGAACGACCCGGCAACGAGCAGGACGGCGGCGATTATCCACGCCGTTCCCACCGTCAACCGTCCTGTCACGATGGGCCGCGACGCGGTCCGCGGCATCCGCCTGTCGGTGTCCCTCTCGAGGATCTGATTGGCGATGCTGGAACTGGCGGTCACGAGCGCTGTGCCCAGGAGGAGTACCGCCAAAGCCCCCAGGCTGTCTGGGCGGCCGGCCGTGAGCCACATCGCCGTGATGACGGTGGCCAACACCATGACGGCGATCCGCGGCCGCGTCAGTCGCGAGATGTCGGCGGCCCACGATGCGACGCTGCTCGACAGGCCACTCTCGACCACCACATGCGGAGCTGTGAACTCAGCGGCGATCGACGAAGGAGGTGTCATGCGAAGGCCCTCCGCCCGGCGGCCACCGCGGCGGCCCTCCGGCCAAAGCCGCCCGACTCGATCGCGAGCACCACGGCACCCCCCAGGATCAACATCCCGAGCACGACGTGCCCCGTGACAACAGCGGCCGCCCACACGCTCCGTGCTCGCAGAGGCTCGGACAACTGCCAAGAATCGGGAATGATGTCGGCCGGCACGCCCCAGTTGGCCACCCAAGCTCCCGCGCCCAAGAGCAACTGCCCGCCCACCAGCACGAGCATGCCCCGCGACCAGAGCCGGGCCGAGGGCGACCCGTCTTTGCTGGCCGTCACGGCAGCACTCACCGCCGTCAGCACGGTGACAGCGATGGTCCCGACAATGTGCAGACCGACGAGCGAGTGGAACGTGGCGGGCTCAACCGATGCGTCGAGGTGTCGCAACTGTGCGCCGGCGACGAGTTGCAGATACGCGGCGACGAGAAGCGCAATGGGAACGCGGGTCGCAACCTCATGGCTCGCCGTCGGGGCACGCCCCCGCGACAAGACGGCGATCGCCACGGCCACGGCGAAGAAGAGCGGCCCCGTGCAGGCGTGAACTTTCGCGACCGTTTTGTCGTCCAGGAGCACGCGGGCGCCGCCCAGCCCACCCTGCACCAGCACGAGCACGACCGCGGCCACCACGAGCCACCGCACCGCCGCATGCGTCGACGACCGCCAGACGACGCCCGCGAGCCCGAGTGTGATCAGGCCCGTCAGGGCGCCGAGCAGTCGGTGCCCATGCTCCAAAAATAAATCCCAAGGACCATTGAGCCACTCGGCCATGGGAAACAGAAACATGTTGTGCCCGTAGGTCGCGGGCCAATCAGGCACTGCCATCGCCGCCTCGTACGTCGTCACCAGCGCTCCGAACGACATCAAGACCGCCGTCACGCCAACCAGCAGGCAGGCGACAAGGTGCGTCCAGTTGAATGCAAGGAGTCTCATGATGATTCAGGGGCCGGTGGCACAAGACGGCAGGCGAAGGGATTGACGGAAGCTCAACGAACGCTCGAAATCTCGCTCACAGCGGCCCTGCCCCTTTGAATCGGGGATCGCGAGTGATCCCTGCAAAATCTCTAAGACTCGTGCAGCACACGACTTTTGCCGTCCCCGAGCCGGTGATTCTTTCCTCCCCTGCCCTCCCTCAGTGTGCCGCGGCGGCGGCTGCCGCGGCTGCCGCATTGGGTGGATCGGTCTGCATCAGGTGATCCTTCTCGACCCCCGGCACGGAGTACTCGTACGGTCCGCGATAGACCACCGGTTGGTAGTCGAAGTTGCCGTGCCCCGGCGGGCTCGGCGCCGTCCACTCCAGCGTGTTGGCGTTCCACGGATTCCGCCCTGCGATGGGCCCCCAGAACATGCTGTAGATGAAGTTGGCCGCGAAGATCACCTGCGTGGCCACCATGCCCATGGCACAGTAGGTCATGAAGGCGTTGAGCGGTTGGAGGTGGTGAAACGTTTCGTAGTGGTAGGCGTCGGCAAGCCGCCGCGGGAAGCCCACCGCACCGAGGATGTGCATCGTGAAGAACGTGCCATTGAGGAAGATGAACGTCAAAAAGAAGTGCACCTTGCCCCAGAACTCGTTCATCGTCCGACCAAACATCTTGGGAAACCAGAAGTAAATGGCCGCCCAGACGCCCATCGCCGTGCCGGCGAAGAGCACGTAGTGGAAGTGTGCCACGATGAAGTAGGTGTCGTGGATGAAGATGTCGACGGGCGTGGCGGCCATGAAAATCCCCGACAGGCCACCGATGATGAACATTGAAACGAACGACAGGGCGAAGAGCATCGAGGTCGTAAACTGAATTTTTCCCCCCCAGAGCGTGCCTAGCCAGTTGAACGTCTTCACCGCGCTCGGCAGGGCAATCATCATCGTTGACACCATGAAGGTGATGCCAAGGGCCGGGTTCATGCCCGACATGAACATGTGGTGGCCCCAGACGATGAAGCCCAGACCGGCGATACCGGCGATGGAGTAGACCATCGGCCGATAGCCAAAGAGCGGCTTCCTCGCGAAGACGGTGAGGATGTCGCTCACCATCCCCATCGCCGGCAGGATCATGATGTAGACGGCCGGGTGACTGTAGAACCAGAAAAGATGCTGCCAGAGGAGCGGCTGCCCGCCGCCGGCCCCAGAAATAGCATTGTTGACCATGCTGCCCTCGGGCGAGAAGAAGCCCGTGCCCAACAACCGGTCGGTGAGTTGCATGAATCCGGCAGCCGTCAGCACCGGGAGGGCGAAGGCCTGGAGGATGGCGGTGATGAACATGGCCCAGATCGTCATCGGCAGTCGGAACATGGTCATTCCGGGGGCCCGCATCAGGATGATGGTCGTCATGTAGTTGACGCTCCCGAGCATCGACGACACACCCACGAGCGTCAGGCCGAGCAGCCAGAGCGTCTGCCCCATGCCACTCGCGGGCGACGATGCCGGATTGGTGGAGAGCGGCGGATAACTCGTCCAACCGCCGGAGGCCGCGCCTCCCTCGACGAAGAAACTCGCTGTGAAGGCGATGAAGGCCGGCCACATGAACCAATACGACAGCATGTTGAGTGTCGGAAACGCCATGTCGTCGGCGCCGATCATGAGCGGGATCAGGAAGTTGCCGAAGGCTCCCGCCAGGATGGGGATGATCACCAGGAAAATCATCACCGACGCATGCATGGTGAAGAGCATCGTGTAGAACTCGGGCGACATCTGGCCGCCCTCCTGAGCGAAGAGTTTGCCCACCACGGGCACGTCGGACCACGGCCAGGCAACCTGCCAACGAACCGCGAGCGCGAGGAGTCCGCCGACGAGAAACCAAAGCAGCGTCGAGAATAGAAACTGCAGCCCGATGACCTTGTGGTCTTTCGAAAACACGTAGGTGGAGAGGAACTCAGCCACAGGCCGGTGCTTCCTCGTCACGACGAGCGTCGCGGGGCCATGAGCGATCGTCGGTGAGGCGGTGGCTACGGTGGGAGGTGTCATCGTGGGTTCCTCGGATCAGGCAAAAGGTCAGTGCTGTTTTGGACTTCAGTCGGCTCGGGCGACTTCGATCTGCGGTTGGACCGCCTGCTGCTCGGCATATTTCCGCTCAAGCCACGCATCAAACTCGGCCCGCGTCTCGAACGTCACGCGGCCCTTCATCTTGTAATGGCCCCAGCCGCAGAGTTCGGCGCAGACGATGTCAAACTCTCCCGCTTCACGAGCCTTAAACCAGACGGGGATCTTCATGCCCGGCACGGCATCCTGTTTGATCCGCACATTGGGCAGGAAGAAGCTATGGAGCACGTCCATGCTCTTGAGTTGGACGAGGACGTCTTCATCGATCGGCAGATGGAGGTCATTCACCAGAAACAGGTCGTCGGCCGTGCCGAGCGTGCCGTCGCGGCCCGGATAACGCAATCGCCACTCAAACTGCCTCGCCACCACCTCGACCGTCGGCGACATCGCGGGCCGCCGCATCTTGACGTCAGCCCAAGCATTCATCTGGTAGATGGCAAGAAATAGAAGCGTGGCCGCGGGGATGATCGTCCAGACCACCTCGAGCGTATGGCTACCCTGGAGATACGTGGCCCCCTCCGTCCGTCTCGAGGCGTCGTATTTCCACATAAACCAGAAGAGAAGCACCTCGGTCACGACGAACACCACACCCGTCAATGCAAGGATAAAGTAGAACAGCGAGTCAATGCTCTGGCCGTGCTCCGACACATCCTTCGGCAGCCAGTGGTCGTAGGCCGGCGCAATGGCAAAGGTCGCCACGCCGAGGACCGGCACCGCGAGGAACAACAGCGCCCAAAACATTGCGGCCAATCGCTTACCCACGTCACATCACTCCCTGCTCGTAAAAACCGCTCGTAAAAACCGCTCGCCCATCCCGGCCCATCCCGACTTAAGTTGGGCCGCTAGAACAGATCCTTCTAGAACCGATCCTTCGCAATCATCGGCCTGTCGGCCCCCAGTTCGCCGTCGAACTCATACGGCAACGACCGGATGTAGTTCACGATGTGCCAAATCTCCGCGTCGGCGACGCTGCCCTTGCCGCCGGGCCCCGACGGCCCCACGCCGGGCATCGGTGCGCCGTTGATCCCCGTATAGAGCCGGCGGTAGAGATCGAGCGGGCGTCGCCCGCCGCGGTACACCCCCTGCCGCAGATTTCGCGGCGGGATCGTCCGCGGCCGCAGCGCGTCGCCCTCCAGCACCTCGACAAACGCGTGAAGCCACTCCGCCCGGGCACGGTATTCGGCGAGTTTCTCCGGGCTCATTTCGCCGGTGGCCGCCTGCCGAGACGCGTCGAGGCCGCCTGCAACTTCCTTACTGACTTCGACGATCGTTTTGTTCCAGTCGTCGTAGTCGTTGGCCTGGCCATCGCCCAGCGCCGTCACGCCGTGACACTTCACGCAGCCGCCGTCCCCGAGAAACAGCGCCCTCCCGCGGGCCACCGACTCCCGATTGGCGAAGTCACTCGCCGCCAGCCCGAAGTGAACGCCAGCAGGTACGGCCGCGATCGGGATCTGTGACTCTTCGGCCGCGGCCCACTTGCCCACGATCGGGGTGAGGATCTCGTCCACAAGAAACTCGCGGGTGGTGGGTAACTGCTCGTCGCCGCCGAGCTCTTGTTCCGCGTAGGTGAAGAGCGCGAGTTCCGTCTCACCCCGGACGCTGAGATACCGGACATACTCTGCGAGCGCGTCAACCTGCGTGGGGGGCAAGAGCGCGAAGGATGGCATTGACGTGCCCGCGATCCCTTCGTGCAACACCCGCACAAGATCAGCGTTGGTTGGCTTGGCATCCCGCCAGGTGCTCTTGAACTTGAACTTCCCCGGGCGGTAATCGCGGGGGTAGGGATTGAGGAACGCAGCCGTCGGCCCCATGCCATCGCCCGAAATGCCGTGGCAATGCACGCAATGTTCGCGATAGAGGCCGTTTTTACGGCCCACGATGTCGCTCCGCACCGGCCCTGCGGCGAGGCGGAGTTTGGCCTCGTCGAGCCCCGATTCCGCCAGAGCAAGCGGCTCGTCCGGCGTGCCAAACATCGCCAGAAGGATGGTGGCGACCTGCGATTGCCGATCCTGCGACCACTGCTCCCACGGCCTCTCCAGATCCGCCTCCGGTGCGGACGTCTTCGTGGCCTGCACCATGTTGAGCCGGAACGACGCCGGCTGCGTCTTGCCGCATCCAGTAGCGGCGCCGACGACGGCCGCAAGTGCGAGCGCCTTGTAACACGAACGGTGGACGAATGATGGGGTGTTGATCATGGCTGTGGTTCAAACGAAATGTGCGTCAGATGCCAATCGAATCGGCCGGAACATCGAGCGTACCTAGATCCTTGACGTCGTCGGCCTGCAGGGTGATGACGAAACGCCCCTTGGGGCTCCATTTGAGATCTGGCCGCTCGAGGCCGAGGCCGCCGCTTGGGCCCGTTGACCGCGCGTGCCACACCTGAAACTCTAGCGGCTCACCTGCGGGCAGGTCGGGAATCGAAAAACTACCGTCCGCGGCTGACACGGCGACGTAGCCATCCTTGCGGAACATGACATAGGCCTTCATCCAGGGATGGATGTTGCACGTCGCCGTTTTGGGCACGCCCATTTCGGAGTTGGGAGTGTAGGTCGTGGACTGACCAGCCGGAATCAACTGATTGAAACTCGTACCGTCGATGTTGGTGTTGTGGCCCACTGGGTCGCTGTTGCGCACCTCAATCGGTTGCCCCAACCGGGCAACAAACACCGGCGTCAGGAACTCGCAGTTCTTCTGATCGAAGACAAGCGGGGTGTCGGGCACGGGATTCTTCACACGACTCGCCTTGCGGACAAAGACAACGACGTCGGCAAGCCCCTTGCTCGATGCATCGACCCGCAACGACTGGTCGAAGATCTTCGACGACTTGCCACAGACTTCGGTGTCTTTGTCGGCGACGAGCGGCTTTGGCTGCCCGGGAGTGCCGGCAAACACAAACTGGCCCTTGAGCGTCGCCCAGCCGGTGCCAGTGGATGCGACCTCTCCTGCCTCTGTCGCCGCAGTCTCGGCCACCACGAGCCCGCCGCGGATCGCCTCGGCAGCCTGCCGATCAGCGACGGGG
>JBBDNW010000242.1:0-11199 GCA_040877375.1 Pirellulales bacterium
CCGACAAGGACGCACCGCCAGCGCACGAGTCACTCTGGTGGTGTCACGAAGGGCACCGCGCGGTGCGGCAGGGTGACTGGAAGCTCGTCGCCGCGAAGGGCACGCCCTGGGAGCTCTACGATCTCGCGGCCGACCGCTGCGAGACGCAGGACGTGGCCGCCGTCCATCCAGGCCGCATTGTAGAGCTGGAGGCCGAGTGGAACCGGATCGCCGAGGAGTGCCGAGCGCTTGCCGCGCAGCAACTGCCAGGCGACGAGCCGGCCCCCAAGGCCCGTCGGACCTCCCGCAGGCGGCCCAACATCATCTACGTGATGACCGACGACCAGGGCTATGGCGACATCGCAGCCCACGGTAATCCCGTGCTCTCGACGCCGAACCTCGACCGGTTTCGTGCCCAGAGCGTGCGGTTGACGGAGTTCCATGCCAGCCCGACTTGTGCACCGACCCGGGCGGCGCTGCTCACCGGCCGTCATGAGTTCCGCTCCGGAGTCACACACACGATCCACGAGCGGGAGCGGCTGGCGCTCTCGGCCGTCACGCTGCTAGAGATCCTGAGGCGGCTCGGGGGCTACACGACCGGCATCTTCGGCAAGTGGCACCTCGGCGACGAGGATGCGTACCAGCCTGGACAGCGTGGCTTCGACCGGGTCTTCATTCACGGCGGTGGCGGGATCGGCCAGAGCTACCCGGGCAGTTGCGGCGACGCACCCGGCAATACGTACCTCGACCCCATCATTCGCAGCGATGGCACGTTTGTGAACACGAAGGGCTACTGCACCGACGTCTTCTTCGACGAGGCGATCCGCTGGATCGACGCCGCCCGAAAGAGTGACGCGGCGTTTTTCTGCTACCTCACCCCGCACGCCCCGCTCGACTGTCCCACGGGGTCAGACGCCAAGTACTTGACGCCGCTCGAGGAGGTGGGCGTGACGGATCTCAAACAGCGGGCGGAGATCGCGAAGTTCTACGGGATGATCGAGAACATCGATACCAACATGGGCAGGCTGCTGGCCCGGCTTGATGAATGGGGCCTCGCTGACGACACGCTCGTCGTCTTCACGACCGACAACGGCACCGCCACCGGGGCCCGGGTTTGTAACGCCGGGATGCGGGGGCAGAAGGGAACCGTCTACCGGGGCGGCACGCGGGTGCCGGCCCTCTGGCGTTGGCCGGGAATGCTGCCGGCGGGGATGGACGTGTCGGCCGTCACAGCGCACATCGATGTGCTGCCGACGCTCTGCGACATCGCGGACGTCGAACTCCCGGCGACCGTCGCCGACCGGCTCGAGGGGCGGAGTTTCGCGCCGCTGCTTCGCGGGGCTCGGATGGCCTGGCCCGACCGGCTGCTGGTCACCCATCTCGGCCGCTGGTGGGCCAGCGTGCAGCCTGACCTCATCAACGAGAACTTCGACGGTCCGGCGGAAAATCCGTTTATGGTTGCCTTCCGGGACCAAGACGGTGGGGCTGATGTTCGCGAGAGGGAAGGATTATCGCTCCGGAAGTCTCCGACGAACTGACTATCGCGGGCTCTCTGGGAGGGCTCATGACTTGACGAGAAACGTTCAATGCGAATACCGACTCCGCTCGTCGCCCTCATCCTGGCGTATCTCTTTGATCTCACTGCCACGGTCGGTGATCTAGCGGGCGTGCCGCCGCCGGCTGGAAACGAGGGCCAAAGTCTCGTGCCCGTGGTCCGAGGTGAAGAGGCGACCGGCCGGGAGCGGCTGCTGCTGGCGTACCGGGACGTTCAGCGGGCGCTGGTCACCCCCGAGTGGAAACTGATCGACTACCCGAAGTCGGGAAGGCGACAACTCTTTCATCTGGCGACGGACAGAGACGAGCTCAAGGATCTCGCGGGCGATCCAGCCTTCGCCGACCGTCGTCGGAGCATGGAGCAAGCACTCAAGACGGCCGAGCAGGAGGCGGGTGATCCACTGGCCTCCGGGCCCGCGGCTCCTTGAACGGCCCATGTCTTTGCGGCCCGCCGGTGTATCCTGTGCCGACCTCGCGCAGTGCCATCGCGTGGTGAACGGATAAACTTTCGGGGGCGCCCATGTTGGAATCGCAACAGCACCATCAATCGCCAGGATCGCCGCCGGCGAGCGGGCTGGGGCTCGCGCTCTTCTGGGTGTATGTGCTGCTCTACATCGGCTTCATGGGGCTGGTGCTCGTGCGGCCCGACCTCCTGTCGCTGCGGCCGTTTTTTGGCGTGAACCTCGCGATCGTCTACGGCATGGGCCTCATCGCCGCCGCGTTCGTGCTGGCGGTGGCCTACATGGTCCTGCGGTCCGGCCGCTGACGGGAGGCCCTTCGCGGGCAGTGCCATGCTTCATGAAACATCGATTGCCGCGGTCACCATCTTCGCCACCTTCGTCCTGGGCGTGATCGGGCTGTCGTTCTTCCTGGGGCGCAAGGGCCAGTCGGCCAGCGGCTACTACGCCGCCCACGGGCAGATTCACTGGTTCGTCAACGGGATCGCGTTCGCCGGCGACTACCTGTCGGCCGCCTCGTTCCTTGGCATCTGCGGGATGATCGCCTTCTCTGGCTACGACGGCTTTCTCTACTCGATCGGTTTTCTCGCCGGCTGGGTGGTAGCGCTGTTTGTGATCGCCGAGCCGATCAAGGCGCTCGGGAAGTTTACGTTTGCCGACGCGCTCGACAGCCGCTTCAACAGCCGGGGCATCAAACTGTCCGTCGCCATTTCCACGCTGGTCGTGAGCGTCTTCTACCTGATCCCCCAGATGGTCGGGGCTGGGTCGCTCATCAAGCCCCTCCTCGGCCTGCCCCACGAGGCGGGAGTGATCCTGGTGGGGGTGACGGTGACCCTGATCGTGGTCACGGCCGGCATGGTCTCGACCACCTGGGTGCAGTTCATCAAGGGATCGCTGCTCGTTTTCTTCTGCGGCGTGCTCACGGTGCTGATCCTCGGCCGGGGGCTCGCCGTGAACGCCGGCCGCGAGGGACCGGAAAACCTCACACCGCAGATCCGGACCGTCCGCCCCGACGGCACGGTGCTGGTCGACGGCCAGCCCCAGTCGCGGGATCACGATCTCCGGCCCGTTGGCACCATCATCCGGCTGCCGGAGCGGTTCGCGGGGCAGGAATCGACCGGGCCGCTCGGGCCCCTGGCTTACCTCGCGACCCTCGAGGACTCGACGATCGTGACCTGGGCCGCGAAGAAGCATGCCGACGCCGAAGGCGTGCACACGACCTACACGCCCGTGGAACGGCCCGGGACGGAACTGCTCAAGCCCGGCGGCTTTTTCAAGGGGTTGGCCTCGGGAAACCTCCCCGACCGGCTCGACTTCGTGAGCCTGATGCTCGCGCTTTTTTGCGGCACGGCGTCGCTGCCCCATATCCTCATTCGCTACTACACCGTCAAGGATGCCGCTGCCGCCCGCAAGAGCACCGTCGTGGGGATCGCGGTCATCGGTGTGTTCTACGTGCTCACGCTCTACCTTGGCCTCGGCGCGATGACGTCGGGAGCCCTCGATCCGACCGACACCAACATGGCGGCCCCGCTCCTAGCCAAGACGTTCAACGAGACGCTGTTCGCGATCATTTCGGCGATCGCGTTCACGACTGTGCTGGGCACCGTCAGCGGGCTGATCATGGCTGGCAGCGGCGCTGTGGCCCACGATCTCGTCGAGAACGTATGCGGTGTCCGCATGACAGACCACGAGAAGATCCGCTGTGGAAAGCTTGCTGCCGTGGGGCTGGGGATTGTGGCGATGGCCCTTGGCGTCCTGTTTAGGAACTTCAACGTCAGTTTCCTGGTGGGCTGGGCGTTCAACATCGCGGCGAGTGCCAACCTGCCGGCGCTTGTGATGCTACTCTTCTGGCCACGGACGACGCGGCAGGGGATCGTGGCCGCGGTCACGGTGGGTATGCTGGCGTCGCTGATCTGGATCCTCTTGTCTGCCGACACCTTCGAGAAGGTCTACGGATTGTCCCGCGCCCTGGCGCCGACGCCCTTCAGCCAGCCCGCGCTCATCACCATCCCGCTTGGATTTCTCACGCTCGTCGTCGTCTCGTTGCTCACCCCCGCTCCCGCCTCTATCCGCCGCTAGCCCGCCGATGCCCCGCCAGAAGCCCCCGCAACCCCGCCGCGCCATCATCAGTTGCACGGCGGCCCATCTGCCTGCGATTCAGACAATCTATAACGACGCGATTCTCCACTCGACCTCCCTCTACGAATACACGCCACGTTCGGAGGAAGTGATGCGGGAGTGGTTCGAGCAGCGACAGCGCGACGAGATTCCTGTGCTTGGCATCGAATGGGAGCCGGGCGTGCTCGCTGGCTTCGCCACCTGGGGCCCATTTCGCCCGCGGGCCGCCTACAAGTACTCGGCGGAGCATTCGGTCTATGTCGACGAGCGATTCAGAGGAGCGGGCATCGGAAAGCACCTGCTCCAGGCTATCGTCGTCGAGGCCGAGAAGCATGATATCCACATGCTGATTGCCGGGATCGACGCCACCAACGTGGCGAGCGTCGCCCTCCACAGTTCCCTCGGCTTTCGCTGCTGCGGGACGGTCCGCGAGGCGGGCTTCAAGTTCGGCCGCTGGCTCGATCTCGAGTTTTGGCAGTTGATCCTGCCGAGCCCCGTCGATCCTGTCGACGGATGAGATGCCCAGACGTCACGAGTTCAGACGTCACGAGTTCAGACGTCACGAGTTCAGACGTCACGAGATTCAGCGGGCCGCTGACCGCGACGCCTTCGCGGCTCTTCCATTCCCGGCATAGCCATTTGGCGATGTCTCACACGACACGCTCAGCACCTTGGCGGCCCCCCGGCCGGCCGCTGTGATGGCGTGCGGCACGGTCGCGCAGAGATACAGGCTGTCACCCGGCGCGAGGTGGATCAGGTCGTCGCCATAGGTGATTTTGACATCACCCTCGAGCACCATCAGAAACCGCTCACCTGGATGGTTCTCCGGACGGAGCCTGGTCACCGAACGCGGGAGGTGGAGGATTTCCGGATCCATTGCCCGGGCATGCCAGCCGTCGGCAAGTTGTTCGGCGACCGGTCCTGCCTTTCCATTCCGTCCGCCGTCGAGGCGGCCAGATCCCTTCTTCACCGTCACAAACCGCGGCGGCACCGAGAGCCCCTCGACGAGGCTATCGACGCCGCACTGCAAGGCGTCGGCGAGCCGCACGAGTCCTTCGAGCGACGGCGAGAGCTGCCCATTCTCGAGTTTGGAAAGCCAACTGACGGTAAAGCCCGTCTGCGTGACGACTTCATCGAGGGTCATGCGGTTGGCAAGGCGAACCGCCTTCACGCGGCGGCCGAGATCGGCAAGATTCACGGTGCTTGTCATGGGCCGTAAAGTATGGCCCCGAAACAGGTCGCTCGCAAGAGGGGTCTGTTCAGTCAGTCGGCAGGTGATCGGGCGAGTCCCCACCCCCGGGGCTCCCCGCCGAGACCCTCCACGGAGGAAGGTTGGCTCAGGCGCCGGGCCGTCGGAAATGGCGGTAAGCCTGGAGCACGTCATGCAGGTCGGACGTGATCGTGATTTCGTCATCGGCGAAATCGGCGAGCCAGGTGCGATTGCTGGCCATCGCATCCGCCAAAAGCGGCAGCACTTCGCCGAGCGACACCCGCACGCCAGAGTCGGAAGTCGCCTCGACCGCCGCGAAGTCCCGGAGATTCAGGTCTGGTTCAGCGTAGACACGCAACTGACGCATCGCCATGAGGCACGCTCCCTTGCCGTGGGCCTTGCGGAGCGGTGGGCTGGGCCAACCGGCCCGGCCGTCATCCTGACGTTCACCGTCTCCACAATCTTTTCATCGGCAGACGGTGCCGTCAGGGTTTGACTAATTTCCCTGCCTGTGCCGAATGGAAGGGTAGGGGGACTGGCCAACCTGACGCGATCTGGAAGCCTAGAGCGCATTCGACGTACGTGTCTCGCCGGCTCGGGGGCGGCAAAAGTCTCGTCGCCGGGGCGAGGATACGCCCGAGGCTCCTAAGAGCGTTCGCCGACCCCCTTGCCTCCCTCCTCCAACGTGTCGTCTCGCCGCTCCACTAAAAACAGACGCGCTCGAGAACCTTAGACTTGATGCTATGCCTGCTGGTGGCCAGCCACCCGCCCCGCCCGAAAGGCTTCGCCGATGCTCTTCGGGACGAGCGACTCGGCTTCGAGCAGGCGGGCCCGGTTTTCGGCGGTGGAGGCCTTCATCTCCTGCTCCCGGGCGATGGCGACGCTGCGCCGCTCCTCTGCCTTGGCACGGGCCACGCGGGTGTCGGCCTCGGCCTGATCGGCCTGCAGCCGTGCGCCGATGTTCTCGCCCACCTCGATGTCGGCGATGTCGATCGACACGATCTGGAAGGCGGTCTGTGCGTCGAGGCCCCGCTGGAGCACTGCTTTTGAAATCTTGTCGGGATGCTCCATCACTTCGAAGTGGCTCTCGGCGGATCCGATCGAGGTGATGATGCCCTCGCCGACACGGGCGATGATTGTCTCCTCGGTGGCGCCGCCGATGAGCTGCTTGAGGTTTGTTCGGACGGTCACCCGCGCGCGAATTTTGAGCTCCACGCCGTTTCTGGCCACCGCCGAGAGCGTCGACTTGCCGCTGGCAATGTCGGGGCAGTCGATGACCTTGGGATTCACGCTCGTCTGCACGGCGTCGAGAACATCGCGGCCGGCGAGGTCGATCGCACAGGCGCGGTCGAAGTCGAGGTCGAGGTCGGCCCGCTGGGCGGCGATTAAGGCGCGGGTCACCCGGGGCACGTCGCCGCCGGCGAGGGAGTGGGCCTCGAGCCGGCGCGGCGTGATGTCGTCGCCCAGACCGGCTTGCGTCGCCATGATCTGGGCCTGAACGATCGTCCGCGCGTTGACCTTGCGGAGACTCATGCCGAGGAGCTCGAGAAACGTCACCGGCGCCTTCGACCAGTAGGCCTGGAACCAGAGCTGACCGTAATTGAAGATGAGCAGGAGCATCGTCAGGGCGACGAGTCCGAGGATGACCGCGGCGCCCGCGAGCATTTCGGTGGACAGTGCAGCAGGCTGATCGTTCACAAGCGGTCTCCCAACACGAGTTTGCGGGGACAATCCCGCTCGCTCAAGACTAGTTCGCCCGCCGGCAGGGGCAAAGCAGCCGTTTCGGCCGGGAAAACAGCACCACTACCCCGCGATCCAGCCGCCCCCGAGGAGTCGGTCGCCGGCGTAGCAGACCGCCGGCTGGCCCGGGGAGATGGGCCCCGGCGAGCGGTCTGCGCCGCCTGTGAACCGGGCGGTGAATCGGTTACCCGCGAGCGGCGTCACCACGGCCTCAGACGCCGCCCGCTGTGCGCGGCATTGCACCAGGCACTCGAAAGGCTCCGTGGGCGGTTCGGAGAGCCAGGACGCCGCCGTTGCCGTGAGCTCGTGTTCGGGCACGTCCGTCCTCGGGCCGACGACGATCCGGCAGGTGTCGGCTTCGATCCGGACCACATGCAGCGGCACGCCCGCTGCAATGCCGAGCCCCTGCCGCTGGCCGACGGTGAAGTGCTCGATGCCGGCATGGCTTCCCAGCACGCAGCCAGACGTGTCGACGATCTCGCCAGCCCGTGACCCTCCGAGGCGGTGGGCCACAAGACGGGCGTGCTCCCCCGGAGCGACGAAGCAGATTTCCTGGCTGTCGGGCTTGTTGGCCGTGACGAGTCCCAGCGCCGTCGCCCGCTCCCGCACCTCAGTTTTGGGCAGGTCGCCGACGGGGAGGAGCATCCGTCGCAGGCGGTCGGGTCGGATGTCAAAGAGCACGTACGACTGGTCGCGGGCGGGATCGCGGCCGCGGCTCAGCTGCGGACCATTCGGCCCCTGCATGACCCGGGCGTAGTGGCCGGTGGCCACGTGCGAAGCGCCGATCGCGTGGGCGTGCTCGAAAAGCCGGCCAAACTTCACCCAGGAGTTGCACCGCACGCAGGGATTCGGCGTGCGTCCGCGGCCATACTCGGCCGCAAAGTCGTCGATAATCCGCTCGAAGTCGGGCGTGAGGTCGAGGGCATACAGCGGAATGCCGAGGCGGTCGGCCACCCGGCGGGCGTCGAGGGCGTCTGTCGGGCTGCAGCATCCTTGGTGCCCCGGCCGTGCGGGTAACAGCGCGAGCGGATTCGCCGGATCGCTAGCGGGCACCGCGGGAGAGGCATGCCGCATGAAGACGCCGACGCAGTCGTGGCCAGCCTCCACCAACAGCGCGGCTGCCACGCTCGAATCGACGCCCCCTGACATGGCCACGACGACGCGGGAGAGCGGCGGCATCAGTAGATGATCACGCTTTCGACGCGCTGCGGCGCGAGCCGCTCACGGCCACCCAGCGGCGCGATTTCGACCAGGAACGAACAGCCGATGACGCGGCCGCCCCCCGCCGCAATGAGTTTCATGCAGGCGGCCGCCGTGCCGCCCGTCGCCAGCACGTCATCCACCACCAGCACACCGGCGCCGCTTGGCAGCACGCCCCGATGCATCTCCAGCCGATCGCGGCCGTATTCAAGTTCATATTCATGCGAGATCGTGTCGGCGGGCAGCTTGCCGGGCTTCCGCACTGGGATCACCCCCACGCCGAGTGCCAGCGCCAGGGGGCCAGCGAACAGGAAGCCACGGGCCTCGACCGCGGCGACGGCCTCGACGCCTGCGGCCCGCCACGGCTCGGCCATTGCTTCAATCGCCACCCGAAACGCATCGGCGTCGGCGAGCAGCGGGGTGATGTCGCGGAACAGGATGCCCGGCTTCGGGAAGTCGGGAATCGGACGGATATGACGGGCGAGGTCCATAGTGCAGGCTAGTGTGCAGCGTCAGGCGCCGTGACGCAACCGGATCTTCACCCGGGGCACGCCGTCGATCTCCATGGCCAGGCTGGCGAGCGTCTCCGATTCGATCTGGCGGACCCGCTCCCGCGTCAGGCCCAGCACCACGCCGATCTCTTTGAGCGTCATCGGCTCGGATCCGGTGAGTCCAAATCGGAGCTTGATGATCGTCCCGGCCCGCTGGTCGAGTTCATCGATCCGCTTGAGCACGTGCCGCAGGGTGTCTTCATCGAGAAAGACGTCCGCTGGACAGCGGGCATTCTCGTCGCGGATGAGTTCGCCCAGCGACCAGCCACCTTCCGCGGGCTCCGTCTGCGGCGTCGACTGATGCACGTGAATCGCCTTCGCGATGATCGGTAGTTTCTTACGGGCGAGCCCGAGGCTCCGCGCCACTTCTTCCGGCGTGGGTGGACGGCTCAGTGCGTCGCTAAGCCGCATGGTGGCCCGACGCCACTTCGAGAGCAGCTCGACCATGTAAGCGGGAATCCGGATGGTCTTCCCGGAGTTGATCAGCGCCCGTTTGATCGACTGCTTGATCCAGTAGCTCGCGTAGGTGCTAAACCGCGTGCCCATCGTGGGGTCGAAGCCCTCGACGGCCCGCAGCAGTCCGAGGTTGCCCTCCTCAATGAGGTCGGGCAGGAGGAGGCCACGATTGGCGTAGCCCCGGGCGATGTTGACCACGAGGCGGAGGTTGGCCCGGACCATGTGGTCACGGGCGAGGGCATCACCCTGTGCGATCGCCCTCGCTAACCGCTTCTCGTCGTCGGCGGTGAGCAGCGCCGTCTCGTTGATGTCCCGGAGGTACGTCTCAAGTGGGTTTTGCACGGCGGCGGATGGCTTGCGACGGGGCGACGGCATGGGGGGTGCGGATCCGTGGTCTGATGGTGACGATAGAGAGAGAGACGGCCACGAAACGGCAGGAATCTGCCGGCGGGCTGCCGTGCCGGAGGCGTCCGGCACAGGGAAAACTATCGGCGGCAGGGCACGACAACTGCACAAACTTGGCGGGCAGGGCGTGCGGCACCGTCTGGAGCGCATCTGCCGACCCTCCGGGTCGTGCGGCGCGGCTACTTGCGGGTGGTCTCGGCGGAGCCCGGGCCGATCACCCGGTCGAGGAACTCAAGCAGCGCCGTCCCGGCGGGTGAGCCCTGTTCGAGCGCCGGTCGTGCCGACTCAGCGTCGAGGATCACCAGCGTGCTGTCGACACCAGCGGCCCCGAGCGTCTGGTTGAGGAGCACGGCCTGATTGACGGGCACAACGGCATCGTGCTCGGCGTGCACGATCAGCGTTGGCGGATCATCGGCAGACACGTGGGCGAGGGGGCTGGCCCGCTGCGCCGCCTCGCGAAACTCCTGAAGCGGGCCGCCGATCAGACGGCTGGCAGGCGAACCGGCGCGGTCGTGTGTGCTTCCGAGGGTGGTGAGGTTGACGGGCGTTCCGATGACGACCACGGCAGCGGGGCCGCAGGGAAGCACGTCGCCAGCTTCCGCCGCCTCCCGTACGCGCCCACGCGCGGCAGGTGCGAAGCCGACGAGTGCGGCGAGATGCCCGCCAGCGGCATGCCCTGCCACGCAGATTCGTGTCGGATCGACGCCCCACGTGTCGGCGGCAGCGACGAGCGACGCAACGGCTGCGCGGCAGTCGTCGAGTTGAGCCGGGTGGATCGCCTCGTCGCTTGTGCGATAGCCCACGCTCGCCACGGCATAGCCTTCCCGCACCAGCCAGGCGATGGGGCAGTCGGCCTTCGTGCCGTTTCTCCAGTCAGGGCCATGAATCCAGATCACCAGCGGCAGTCCGCCGCTGGTGCAGTTGTCCGGAAGGTGAACGTCGAGTCGCTGTCGGGCGTGGCCCTCGTCGCCGAAGGGCTGATCGCGGTGGACAACCACGCCGCGCGTCGCATCTGCCGTCGCCAGCGGCATCAGGATCGTGCCATTCGAATCGATTCCGTCCGCTACCGCGGACTCTTGGTCCGCTGGCGTGCCGATCTCCAGGCCGGGCTGTGGCACGAGGGCCGACTCCTGGAATCCGCGGCGCATGCCCCGGCGCTGGGCCCGCCGCGACGGCCGTCGCGCTGGCTGCGGGTCGACCGGCAGCGACGCATCCGAGGCGGCGCGGGGATCGTTTTGCCAGGCCAGTTCCACGCCCGACCAGTCCCGCGGTGGCTCCGCGGCCAGTGCCGGCATGCCGGCGAGCAGCATGACGATGACGACCATCAGTCCGCTCAATGCACCAGCGGGCCGGGCGTGAGACGCATGCATGGGGGACCGGCGTCCTGCGGTAAGAAATGAACTCAGAGCATGAGTATATGTCCCCAGACGATCGTCCGCCTGACCGCTTGAGGACGCACCAGCTTCACGTGGATCGCCGACCCCCGTGCCTCCCGTCAGGAAGCCCCAAGCGCAAGCGCGGGGAATGC
>JBBDNW010000243.1:0-1545 GCA_040877375.1 Pirellulales bacterium
TCGCTGCCGGTGTGCCCACTCAAAAACGACTCCAGCCGGTCGAGCAGCGACCGCCGCGCCGCCGTCGCGTCAAACTCGATCCGAGCCTGCCGGGCGGGCTTGGGCTCGTCACCAAACAGCCCCTTCTGAAACTCCGCCGGCCGGTCCTGCATCGCCTTTTCATGTTGGGCGATCGCGTCATCGAGGGCCCTATCAATCCGCAGGAGGCTGCCGAGCGAGTCGGCACCACGGAGGGCATGGATGATTGAATCCACGAGGTCGCCCGGCATGCCGATGTCGCGCTCCACCTCGGCCCGCAGTTTCACAAGCGACGGGTCGTCGTCCGGCAGGCTCGCCAGCCGCAGATTCGCCGCGACGAGGTTGAGCCTGCTGGGGCGGGCGTCGCGGCTGATCTGTCGGCCGGCACACAAAAGGGCCGCCGCCGCGATCTGCACGGCCCGCGGATCGATGTCGATACCGTGGAGGTTGTATTCGAGGATCCGCTCGACTACGCGAGAATCGGACCATTCGGGATCGTCGGCCTTGCCCCGATGCCGGGCCTCTTCGCGATAGAGAGCCCAAAGAAGGCCGACCGCGACCACGAGAAAATGCCCGGAGCCGACGGCCGGGTCGATGATCTTGAGATCGCGGACGCTCCCGGCGGCCTTGGCGACGGCGTCGTCGGAGAGCGGCTGCGGCACGTAGTAGGCCCAGGCCCGCTCGGAGAACGTGTGCAGCGGCATGAGGTCGGTGAGCGAGACTTTTCCAGAGTCTCTCGCGGCCCGCCATTCGACGCGGCGGGCTTCCAAATTCGCGAGCGTGCCGTCGGCCTCCACCTCCGGCGTCCAGCCATGCTTCTTGCAGATCGCCAGCCACATGGGGCCGAGGCTGTTTTGCAGGAGCCAATCGACCATGTACCGCTCGGTGAAGAGCTGGGTCTTGCTCGCGATCTCGTGGGGCTCGATCTTGCCGCCGGCGTTGATCTTGGCGTCGAGGGCCTCGCGTTCCGGGTCGTTCCAATACTGGTAGACCCAGCCGAGCGTCATGTCGTCGGTCCAGCACGACTCCAGTCGCGCGTTGTCGAGCGACTCGATCGCATGGCGAAGCGTGGCCGGCGGGATCGGCACGAGGTCGGCAACGCCCGCATCGCCGTAGAGTCCCGGCAACTCCATCGCGAGGTCGGCGTAGACCAGCCGCAGCAAAAACTCAAAACCCTCGGTGGCGTCGCCGCGGACGAGGGCCGGGGCGAGAGCGCGAAAGTCTTTGTAGCCCCGGGAATCCCAGCCGCCGGTGACGACCGCCGGCGACCGCATGGCGGGCCGGCCGTCGGGGCTCGGGGCTTCGAGCAGCCGCAGCATCACGAGCCGGTTGACCAGCGTGGCGGCGGCGAGTTTTTCGGCTTCACGGCGGAAGTCGTCGGCCGTCCGCTCGCCGCCGCCGGATGGCCGGCTCGCGCGGGCGGGCGCGGCAACGGCCGTCGCGGCGGTGCTGGCGTCGCTGCTGCTGCTATCGCTGCTCGTGCTATCGCTGCTACCGCTATCGCTGGTGGTCTCCGCTTCGACGACA
>JBBDNW010000243.1:1645-11195 GCA_040877375.1 Pirellulales bacterium
GCTGCTCGTGCTATCGCTGCTACCGCTATCGCTGGTGGTCTCCGCTTCGACGACAACATCCGGCGCGGCACTCCGGCCTCGGGCCTGCTTGGCGCGCTTCGCCCGTTTTGCCCGCGTGGGGGCTGCCGGGGCGGCCTGCGTGCGCACCTGCTCGGCGGCCCAGGCCTCGAATGTGGCTCGCGTGGCCCGGGTGGCTTCGTCGAGGTCGGCGTTTTGCACGCGGACGCCGAGCTGCCACCGCGATTCCGTGGCGTTGTGCAGGTCGGCCAAGAGCCGGGCGCGCAGGGATCGCACCGTCTCCTTGAGAGCCTGCTTGGCGTCAGTGGTCATGGCCATGGTTGCAAATCCGTGAGCGTGCGGGCAGTCATCCGAGTCGAGCCATCGCCTCGATCCGCTCGAGCACGAGGCCGGCTCTGGCCTGACTGGCGGCATCGGGCCGAAGGTGAGCTTCCAAAAAGGCTGGAACGTTGCCGGTTTCCAGCAGTTCCCGCCACGAGGAAGAGATGAAGTGGCGAACCTCTGTGGGCGACGCCTGGATTTCAGCGACCAGGGACTCCCGGCCATCCACGACGGCGATCACATCCTCGAGATCGTGGCTGGAAATCGGATCCCGACTGCCCCGATCTCCGAAGGCCGTCAACTTCGTCGCCAGGAAGTACGGCGGTGTGACCAACCGAATGGCTGGCCCGCCAGGCAGTTGAAACAGGGAGGCGGCCGCATAGGCGTCGGAATACCACCGTGTCGAAAACCCGAGGATGTCTCCCTTCGTGGGCATGATGTCCACGATTTGTCGCGGGGCGTCGAGAAAACGCCAGCGACACCTGGGGGCACCCTCACGTGTGTCTTCTTCGAGACGCATCGTGACCAGTTCTTCTCGAAAACTGTTGAAGTAGTCGCCGAAATGGAGAATGTCGATCACGACGTCCACGTCCGCCGTGACACGCGCTGGCGGCGCAGTGGGCTCCGTGACCAAAAGTTCGGTCACGATGCCACCAAGAAACACCAGTCGCGGCAGCAGTGGTTCAAGCCTCGCAACCACGTCACGCAGCATTGCCATGTTGGGGGAGTCCGCTCTAGCCATTGAGCAGCCTCGTGAGATGCTCTTTGGCGAGATTCCGCTCGCGGGCCCGCCCACCTCGCAGCGCGTCGATCAGACAAAGACACTCGTAGAGCTTTGCATCAGCCCGCGAGGCTTTGGCTGCGCCCGGGTAGAGCGGGGAAAATGCAGCGCCCCTTGCCTCGCCTTTGGCGTCTGGCCAAACAGGCGGCGGTTCACTGTCGCCCACGATCAGATTCACGAGCGGTGGGGCCGCGTGTGCGGTGGGAACACCTCTGGTCATGCCGCCACGGACGGCGGGATATGCGTAGCGAACACCGTGAATGACGAACTCCACGAGCGCCGGTCTGTTCGGCGTCCGATCGGCCAGAAGCAAGCCTGCCGTCGTCGCCCGCTTCACGGCGGCGTGCGCTTCGGACAGGCTGAGACCAATAGCCTCGGCAAGGCGAGGGTACGTAAGCCTCGGACCAACGGCGAGTTTCAAGGCCGCGACGACATCGTGGGGTTTTAGTTGCATAGCAACAGCATACTTTCGCTTTTCGCGAAATACGTAAGTCATTGCGAGAGAGAGGTTTGTGTCATATTTCGGAATACCTCAGACGATTCGGACCCGGCTGCCGGCCCGGACCTGCTCGAGGAGTTGCTCGCGGATCTCGGCCACGAGGGCCTCGACGTCGGCCTCCGTGACGAGTTCCCGGCCGGAGAGCCGCAGGTCGTGGGCCCGGATCATCGGCCCGACCAAGCCATCGAGCGTGAAGTTGGCGTCGGCAAGGGCCCGGTTGAGGCGGACCGCGAAGGCGTCACGGATCGCTACGAGCGTCGGGGCCACGGCCTGCGGCGACGTATCGACGACGACCGACGCAAAGGGCCGCAACACGTCGTGGGCCTGGTCGCCGGTGAGAGTACTGAAGCCCTCGCGGCGCTTCACGACGCGGCGGGCCTGCTCCGTCGCCTCTTCCTGCTGCTCGATCAGCCGCTTCCGCTCGGCTTCGTAGGCCGTGCGAATCTCGGCGAGGTCGTCGGAGAGCGAAGCGATCTCCCGCCACGGCTGCTCGGTTGCCAGATGATCCGCGACACGGCTGGCCGCCGCCTCGACGTTCGTGGCTGCAACGCCGATCTCGGCGAGCTGCGCCGCCTGGTGGTCCACGACGCCCCGGGCCTCGCGAACGGCTGTGATCGCGGGGACCGTGAGCTCGGCGTCGTAGATCAGCAGCCGGCTCGCGCCGTCTTGCAGCGTGTCGAGGTATTTCTTCACGAGTTTGACGGCAGGGTTCGTCTGGCGGCCGCTGCCAATGCACCGCTCGAGCGCCTCGCCGAGCTTCTCGAAAACCTCCGGCCCACGCGGCGAGCCCGGCAACTGGTTCAGCCGCCCCTGCACGCTACGGAGCTTGTCGGCCAGCGGCAGGAAATGGGTCATCACGGCGTCGGCGATCGCGGTGTTCTCCCGATCGGCGATGTGGTGGCCCAGGCGATCCTCGAAGAAGCGGCAGATCCGATTTCGGGCGGGAACGCCGATGTCGTCATCGCCCGCAGGGAAAATGTTGGACCGCCGAAACATCAGATCCTTCTCAAAGAGGTCGCGCACGCCGGCGTCGCGGAAGCCCGTGATCTCGGCGCCGCCTTCCGGCTGGATGCGAATCCGCCCGGCCCGCAGCAGCCCCGCCACGCAGGCCTTCACGACGTTGGCCGTGTAGCCGTAGGGCGGGCGGCCGAAGTGGGCGAGCAGGGCCGTGCCACCGACGCCTCCCTCGGCGGCGATGTGGTCCGCGATCCGGGTCGGCACGACACCGCCGCACGTCGCGGCGAACCGCCCCGCGTCGAGGTCGAGGATGCCGAGCTCGCTCGTCAGGAACTTTTGTGACGGGCCGGCGAGCTCCGGTGCCAACAGCTGGAGCACCTCCGCCGGCGTCACCTGCGTGGCCACAAAGTGCGGGTAAAGGTCGGGCAGGATCCGCGTGGTGGCCGATGGAATGGCCGACGAGGCCGCCGCGCCGTGGTCGGTGGGATCGATGCTCCGCCCCCGGAAATACATCCTCCCGGCCATCCACGACGTGTTTACCGCCGCCTGAAACTCCCGCTGGAGTTCCTCACTGCGGGCCTTCTCCTGCGTCACGAGCACGCGGCGGGCCACCTGGAGTGATTCCATCCGGGGTTCGTAGCGATTCACCATGCCTCGGGAGCGAGCCAACTCGCGGGCGAGGTGCTCGAGCTGGTCGGTGTCGCCGCAGACCCAGACGAGCCGGTTCACAAGCGCCGCCTCGTTGCTCCGGCGGATCCACGCGGCTTCGGAACGGTCGTCCTTGGGAAGATAGTGGTAATCGACCACCACGCACGCGTCGTCGCGGGCGTCCACCAGCACGATGTCATCGGCGCGGCGACCGTCGGAATACATGCCCTCGAGCGGAAACGGCCGGCCCTGCAGCCGGGGCCGCTCGGGCTCGGCCAACTGCACCTTCAGGGCTTCCTGCACCATCTCGGAGAAGGTCTCGCGGGAGACGCCGATATCGCGGCGCTCCTGCTCCCACTCCTCACCTGCTGAGGATTGGATCTTGTAGCCCTCCTTCTGGGAGTAGCTCATGAGATTGCGGCGACGGAGTTCCTCAAGGGCTTCCGTGACGGCCGTCACGTTGTTGCCGAGGTCTACCCGGTCGTAGAGACACTGGGCCACGAGTTTCGCGTCGGTCGGCACCGTTTCCTGGATGAGCTCAAGTAGCGCCACGGCCTTCGCCGCCCGCACGAGGAGCGCGTCGGCGTCGGCCGCACACTGGGCCAGAATCCGGGCCATCGAGTTCTGCACGTCGGAATCGAGGGCGGTGTGCTGCACCTCGTAGACGGCGTCGAGCGTGACGAGCGCGCCTGTCGGCTTGTCGGCGAGCTTCTGGTTGCGAAAAAGCTCGCCCAAGAGCTGCAAGAGCCCGCGAATCGCATGATCGTCGCCCTGCGACCGCGTCGAACGGGTGCGGAGGGCGGTCGTGATCTGGAGGATCAGCTCGATCTGCCCCGGCAGCATCGGATAGATCTCGACAAACTCCTCGCTCGTCACGGTGTCGCAGCCGTAGGCGAAGAGCTTGAGGTCCGCCCGGTACCGCTCAAAAAGCTCTTCGAGCGTGCGGGCGGCTGCCGGCGTCTTCTTGAGCAGCCGCTGGTGGACCACGTCGCGGATGTTGGTCGCGGCGAGGTGCACGCGGAGCTGCGGCGGGAATCGGTCGCGGACCCAAACTGCGAACGGCTGCTCCGACTGGTCGTCGATCTGCTGCTGGCCGAGCGCGAAGAGCCACGCCTTGCCCCGGAGCGTCGCCCCCAGAGCCGTGGCAAACGCCCGGAGGCGGTCGTAGCGGTCTTGGCTGGCGAGCACGTATTGCGAGACCTCGTCCACGACCAGAAACAGCGTGGCGTTCGGCTTGCGGAAGCCCAGCATGTCGCGGATCGCCACCACCACGTCCTCGGGCGATTCGGTGCGGGTGCGGTTGCCGGCACGGCTGTCGTACCACGAGCCAGGCTCCGGAAACTCCTCGGGAAACATCGTGTGCATGACGAGCGAGAACGGGTCGCCGATCCGATGCCTCGTGCGGGCCGTCGCCCATGGCTCACCGAGCACCGCGGCGGCCGTCTGCTCGAATCGCGGCCAGAGACCATCTCGCTCGAGCACGAGCTCGTATTCCGCCACGAACGCGTTGGTCTCGCAGTACCCGAGCCGCTTCTGCACCTGTCGGAGGGCGGCCGAGTGGACGTGCTCCCCATCGCGGGCGACGGTGCCAATGTCGAAGACCACGGCGACGGGGTCGATCCGCTCACGTAGCCGCTGCCAGGCCGCACGCAGCTCGGCCGCCCGGGGGCTGGTGTTACGGGCGAGCCAGGCCTCGGCCAGCGACTTACCGTCAGGCAGGGCCACGCCGTCGAGGGCGAGGCCCAGCAGCTTCGCGAAACTCGACTTCCCGGATCCGTAGAAGCCGGAGACCCACGCGTTGGGCAGGTCTGGACCGCCGGGCTTGTCGAGCTCCTTGGTGATTGTCTCGAGCAGCCGGACGTATTCCTCGTGGATCCCTCGCGGCACGCGCCGCCGGCCGGGATGCGCGTCGGAATACCCGCCCGTGACGATGTATTCCGAGACTTCCGCCGCCAGATTGGCCGGGTTCTGCTCGTGGAAGTAGACGACCGGCGGGATGTCGCGGGTGACGTCGGCGGCGAAGAGTTCCTTGATCTGCATTTCGCTAACCCTTAGGAGTAAATGCGAGGTCGGTAGTCGGCGTCCGGGTCGAGCTGCCCCATAAACGAGAGCGCCGTGGGGCCGTGACGTGTTCCGGGATAGAGAAGAACGACCGGCACACCGTGCGTTCGGCCATCGAGATGGCGAAGCAGGGCCGACGAGCGAAAGAACGGATACACACCTCCGGCCCGGCCGATGACGGCCAGCATCCGATCGACGGAGTCGGGGTTTCGCTCGACGTGCTCACCGATCAGGCGGGCACAGTCGGCCGCGAGACCGTCGGGGCCTTCGACGAGCGTGGTGATCTCGTTGGAGAGATGCCGCAGGCCCCGCTCGGGGTCTTTGGCAGACAGCCGTTTCTCGCGGGCGATCGTGTCGGCTGCCCATTGGGGATCGAGACCACGGATCCGTTCGAGCAGAAGTTTTTTGAGGTTGATCGAGATCGTGACCCAGCCATTCCCGACGAGGTCTTTGGTTAGCGTTCGCACGAACCCCCGCACGGCGAACTCGTCTTTCGGTTCGTATTGCAGAATCGCGAACCGGTAGTTGCGCATCGTGCTGATGCGCGGGCCGTCGTCGTGAACGAGGTCGCGGTGCAGGTCGGCAAACGCCTCGCTCAGCCGGCCGTGCGGAAACAACGACTCCGTCATGCAGCACCCCCGGAAGTGACCGCGAGGTTCGGAGCGTCGCCGACGACCCCACGCCGCCACGATTCGAGGTCGGCGTAATCCCAGCCGAAATCGGCAAGATCGGCCTGCCGCTGCAGGTGGATGCCGGGGAGCGAGCGAAGGCGGTCTTCCAGGGCTGGGCCGACGAGACCGATCGACGCGAGATAGGGGTTGTCGAGCAGCGTCCCCTTGAAGTGGATGGCTCGCAGCAGGTGCAGGATGTAGCCGAGAGCTTCGTCGGGCACGGACGGGAGCACGACGGCTCGCGGGTCTCGCTTGCCCAGTACGAGGCCGGCCGAGACTGCCGCCGACAGGGCATTGGTGGCGAACTGCGTGCGGGTCGGGAGTCGCCATGCTTCGCCCGTCTGCCGACCGACCCAGGCCACGACCAGCGAACGAGTGACGTCACCCGTGGGCAAGCTTCGCCGTTCGGGGAGGAACTCACCCGCAAAGGTCCGATAGAGCGGATCGGCGAGTTGAAGATGCCAATGGCAAATGAGACGCCGGGTCTCGGCGGTCATGTGCGGCCAGCGGTGGAGCGTCTGGAGGGCTGCCGGGAAGGCGTCGAAGCGGAGGTGGAACGACCGGATGAGGACCTCGATCCGAGCGAGGCTTTTCGCCCCGAACCAATATTCGTCGAAGACCTGCTGCTTCGTGGCTGAGCCCGATCGGTCAGCATGGGCCCACCAGGCCCGGCACTCGTCGATCTCGATGCCACACTTGGTCAATCGGGCCGAGACCTCGTCGGCTTCGGTGGGCTCGAAACAAGGCAATCCACTCACGACGCCCTCATGAAGTGAGGAAGCGGGTAGTGAGGGCCAAGCGGCGTCAGGGCGGCGACGAGGTCTCCGACGACCAACTCTAGGTCGTGGGGGGGCGTACCACGGAGCCGGCGACCCACGGGAGACTGGTCTGTAATGGGATCGCCGTGCTCTCGCACCCACGCGGCGAATGCCTCGCGGTCGAAGGGTTTGCCAAGCCATGGATCGAGCCCCGGCAAGGCGGTCTCCGGAGCTTGGCCACTCCGAGTGAGGTCAGCGAGCCGTTCGTCAAGGCGACGGTCAAGCTCCACCCCGAGACCGAAGAGTGTGAGAAAGGCGTCGGCGTCGTGGGCCTCCCGCCGGCTCTCGGCATCCGTCCTCCGGGCCGATTCCCGTGCGGCAGTCAGCACCGCCCACCGCCAAGTATTCGGGAGCATCCGGCGGAACAAGTCTTCACCACCGAACTCGGAGGTCATGTCGCACCTCCACCACCCGAGTCGCGGCGGGTCGCCCGTCTCACCTGCCCAGGCGACGATCAGTTGCGAACTCAGAGTTCTGTCTATCGTGGCAGTCGGGGTGGTCGTCGGCATGGCAGAAGTCGCAGCACGCTCCATGTTCGGAGGCTGGAGATTACCCCAGCGAGGGGGGCGGCGACAAACCCCAAGGCCTTTCGCGGAGCCTGACTTCGTCTCGCTACGCTCGACTCGGTCAGGCCCCTCCCGGTGATTTACAGGAGAGACGGTACACGAACTGAGGTTTGATGGCGGATCGACGAAACTCACCATCACCTGAAATGAGAAAAGTACTGGTTTCCCAGTGCTTTTCAGTACGCCCGGCTGGACTCGAACCAGCGACCCTGGGATTAGAAATCCCATGCTCTATCCACCTGAGCTACGGGCGCGAAGGGGTTTTTCAAAGGATAGCCCGGTGAATGGCACCTCCGCCAGCCTGTCCCGGCTGATGAGCGGCTCGTGAGCCGCGGGATCAGCCCTCCCGGCGGTGCAGATGCGAGGCATGGAAGCCTGCCTTGCCCCCCTGCGGTAGCGTTTTTGGAGCGTTAGCGCGGATTCTTTTCGAGTTCGGCCTCGTAGCGGCTTCGCGGGTGCCGGTGCTTCCGCGGTGGCGGCACGAGATCGGCGAGCGTGGGCGGTGGCACGGAGCGGGCTGGGGTAGCGGACGAATTCCCCGCGCCCGCGCTTGGGGCTTGTTGGCGGAAGCGCTACGGATCGGAACGCATTGCGTCGGATGCCGTGCCGGCCGTTGCAGGACGGACACACCCTTCGCCCCTTGCACGAGAAACGTCTCAGGTCTCGTCCGCCGCGCGAGTAATGTCGAGCGTTAAGACCGACAGGAGCTGCGCGACGTCGAGTTCGTCGTGGGCCTGCACGAGCTCATTCCACTCGGTCGGCGGGCCGCGCGCTGGTGACACCGGAGGCGGCTCGACCGGCTCACCCACGTGGGCGAGGATCTTGCGGACAGGCCCCGGGTCGGTGATGAAAGAGATGAGCCGGATGTCGCCGCCGCAGGCTGGGCACGCCAGCGGAAACACCTCGGCGATTTACGCCGACAGCTTTGCCCAGGCAAGCCGGGAGGTGTCGTGGGATTGTGTTCCAGTCTCTCCGTCCGGCGCGTCGGTGCGCTTGGCCGATTGCGCCGCCGCGCCAGCCGCTTTGCCCACCGTCTTCCCGACGTTGCCGATTGCCATCGCCGTCGTGAGCCGTTCGAGGGCGAACGCAGGCCGAGCGCAATACCGCACGGACTGAGGCTTAGGGACAGGACGGTCAACGGCGGCGCTGGTTACAGGCCGAGCGTATGACGCAGGGCGCCGTCGATTTCCGGCATCCCGACCGATCCGATAACCCTATCAATCGCTGTCAATGCGACGGTTGCCAGATTGTCGGCCATGACGACCGAGTCTCCCAGCAGGCCTGATCGACGCCATTGCATTGAAGCCTTTTCGATGAGGACGCGACTCGGATGACCCGCACGGAACATTCGACCGCTGATCATCGCCACAATCACCTGAGGCATTCCGCTCTCGACCGTGTCGGCTTGGACTACTACGGCTGGCCGGGTCTTGGCGGTCTTGAGATCCGAGTGAGGAAATAAGACCAGCACGACGTCACCGCGGTTACAGACATTTTTTGACGGCATCGTAGTTGTCATAGGCAGCCATCTCAGGGCTATCCCAGTCGTCCGCAAACCGCTCGAGACGGGCCCGCAGTTCGGCCGCCTCGCGGGCGTCAATACCCCTGCTCTGCAGGTCGACCGCCCCGGATTCGAGTTCGGCCAAGCGACGAGCGATCACGCCGCGCTCCTCCGGGGTCAGTTTTGCAAGTTCGTCGAGAATCTCGCCGGTGCTCATGAAATCGGCCTCCCGCATGCAAGTGAAGAGACGGCGAAAGTGACGTTTTACGACCGCTCCGCCCGACACGGCAGGCGGCTTGAAGTGTACGCATACACAGTACCCACGTCAAGCCTCCCTGGGGCGAACGCGAGAGGATAGGACGGTCAACGGCACCTCGGCACCGTGGTTGTGGCACCTGATCGGCTTCGGAGGGTAGCCGATCGGGCTCGAGCATGTCTTGCGAAGCGATGACTTGGCTCTGAGGCCCTCAGCATCCGTTGTATGAGGCTGGTTTTTCACGGCGGGCGCAGGCCGTCCCCGCTTTGCCCCGTTGCGGGCGTGTCAGAGCGAGTGGATGTCGATCACGGGCACCAAAGGCAGATGAGGCCTGCACGACGTCGAGTTCGTCGTGGGCCTGCACAAGCTCATTCCACTCGGTCGGCGGCTCACGTGCAGGTGACACCGGAGGCGGCTCGACCGGCTCACCCACGTGGGCGAGGATCTTGCGGA
>JBBDNW010000244.1:0-11133 GCA_040877375.1 Pirellulales bacterium
AAGTCAGCCGTTTACGGAGGCCGCGGGAAACGACATCGTGATGCGGGTGCCCTCGCCGCGCTTTGAATCGACGGCGAGCGTCCCGCCGCTCGACTCCACCAGCCGCAGCGCCTTGGGGAGCCCCAGCCCGATGCCCCGGCCCGCGTCGCGGCCGCTGAAGAACGGGTCAAACGAACGCCTCGCTTCCTCCGGATCCATACCGCGGCCGTCATCGGACACCAACACCAGGCAGCGACCACCGCCACTTTCGCCCGCCGCCTCGAGTACGACGCGGCCCCCCGACTCGACTGCCTCGATCGCGTTGACGGCGAGCACTCGAATCGCCTCGGCGACCTGATTGGCATCGACGCGGGCAGCGACCGGCGTGGGAGGCGGGCTGTATTCCAGCCGGACGCCCCGGGATTCCGCCAGGGGCCGAACCGCGTCAACCGCACGACGAACCACCGCGTCGATGCCGACGTCGGCAGGCTGGGGTTTCGGGGGCCGGGCGAAAATCATCAGCCCGCCGATCATGTCGCGGGCCCTGAATGCCTGGTCAACGATTGTCGAGAGCCGTCGCCGCCGCTCGGGATCACGCTCGCCAGGCAGGAGCGACTGCGCCCGCGCGGCGATGTTCGCCAGGGGATTGTTGATCTCGTGCCCGGCCCCGTAAGCCAGTTCGCGGGCCGCCTCGAGCCGGGCCTCGGTGACGGCACGATCTATGCGACGTGCCGCCCCGTGCCCGTCGGCCACGAGAGCGAGAACGTCAAGCAGGAGCGACGCCTCCGGGGAGAGACGCCCCCCGACCACGACAGCCTCGCCGAGTCGAGCGGGCAGCAACCGTGACACCACGTCGCCCACGGAGATATGAACGGAGCGCCGGACGGCGTGAAGCCAGGCGGCCACGGCCGGATCTTCGGCCGCGCGAACCCACGCCGCGTCGTCATGCTCCACGCGGCCCGTAAGGAGCATCGATTCAGAGAGGACCGCACGCGCGAGATTGACGCACCCGCAATTGGCAAGCGCACGCGCCGATTCCCCCGGCGGCACCAGTGCCACACCCGACTCCGACGAGTCAGCAATCGCCGCGGCATCGGCCAGAGATTCGCGAAATGCCATGCATCACGCTCCACGAGGCCACTTGCTCCACGCGGCCACTTGCCCCACGATGCTACGAACGCCGCCCGCGTCCCTTGATGGGAACGCGGGCGGCAATGAGCGACATCATTTTTTTTCCAAGCCCGACGGCCTCACGAGCCGGCCACACCCGACTCGATATCGAGCAGGCTGCAGATTCGATCGACGAGTATCTCGGCCTCGAACGGCTTTTGCAGAAACTCATTGGCACCCGACGCCTTAAGTTCCTCGATCTTGTCGGCTTCGCACATGCCGGAGATGCAGATGATCCGCACCTCGTCCATGGTGGAGTCGCTGCGAACCCGCTGGCAAACTTCCTTGCCGTTGATGTCGGGCAGCATGACGTCGAGAACAATGAGGTCAGGACGATAGTCCTTGACCATCATGCCGGCGTCGAAGCCGTTATTGACGCTTCTGGTCTCGAACCGGCCGTCGCGCTCGAGCACGTCGGTGATCAGTTCAACGAGATCTTGATCGTCGTCGACCACAAGAACCTTCCGCCGACCGCTTTCGAGCGCATCGGTCGGAATGCCGTTGTCCCGCATGAAGAGAAACAGCTGATCACGGGGAATCCGGCGGAACCGGCTACCCGGGACGCGGAACCCCTTGAGCTGCCCCGAGTCGAAGCAGCGAATGATCGTCTGCTGGCTCACTTTGCAGATCTTGGCGGCTTCGCCAGTTGTGTAAACAGTCTTTTGCATGTGCCTGACCACCCTCTCCCTAGCCGTGGTGCAGCTAGTCAAAACGGAGCCCAGGACGATCTCGACGGTGAGACAGCCCCGGACACCTAGGCTTCCTTGCCACGAATCTCAACCCGCACGCCGTAACGGTCGCCAGCGTCGCAATCCATGCCGACGAAAGCTTAGAACCGAGAGCCCGCAAGGAGCCGTGACAGGCCGGAGAAGGAGGGAAGGGAAAATCCGTTTCCTCGTCCTGCGTCCGTGCGTGCCATCCTTGCCAGACACCCCAACTCTACAGGCATCTTTCGCAGTGAGTCAATATCGACCCACTCGACGCAAACGTCTTGCCCGCAAGGGCTTTACGCGAACCGGCCCGCCGCCTGTAAAAAACGTGTTCCGCCGTAACGCCGCAGGCGTGCCATCTCCTCGCGCAACCCCTGTTGCCGCCAGCCCCCGGCTTCAGCCAGTCGACGCGGGAGCCACGATCTCGAGGAGTTCGATCGCGGGCCGACCGCCCACGTCGATCTCGGCAACGCGGCCGAACGTTTCGGCGGTGCCGCCGAACAGGTCGCTGAGATGCGGTCCCGGATTGACCCGCAGCAGCGCCACGTGCTGCACGTCGCAGAGCAGTCCGGCATCCACCAGGATCCGACCGAGCGGACAGCTGCGGCTGCGAATCGCCGCGGCTGTCGATGCATCAACGGCTCCCAGGTCGATCCGCACGATTCCGTACTGCACGATGCGGCCCTCGGGCCGCGTCAGGAGAATCTCCCGGGAATATCGGCCATCCGTCGGCGATGTCTGCTCGGCCACCACTCGCAATGAGAGCGGGCAGCCGTGCTCCCGCTCCATCGTCACCGTCATATGGGAGCGATGATCGAGCAGGCGGCGCGGCACTTCAGGCACGACAGGAGGGTCGACCGCGGCCCACCTCCCAAACTTCTCGGCCGCCGGACAAAACATCGACACCAGCGCCGCGGCCCGCTGGATGGGGTCCTGGGCTTCGCGCGCCGGGTCGTCGACGACGGTCATCGGGGGCTCGCCCAGCCTTCTGGGACCGCTAGATCGAGCAGGAACTCGAGCACCTCCCGGAGCCGACGCAGCCGGCACGAGGCGACCGCATCGGCCGCCAGTCTGCGCTGCTCCCGCGCGATCAGCGTCGCCTTCTCGATCACGCCCGCCCGCTCGTAGAGTTTCCGCACCTCCGCCACCGCATGGACCACTGCCGTCTCGGCGGCACCATGCCGCCCCGCTTCGCGAGCAAGGGAGAAGAGCCACTCCGCATCAGTCGGCGACAATCCCTCGATGGCGAGCGCCCAGAGCACGGTTGGTCGTCCGCCGATCAGGTCGCCGGCCGCGCGCCGATCGTTCTCGAGATCACCGGCCCAGTCTTTCAGATCGTTGAACACCTGAAAGCCCGTCCCGACGTGGAGCGCGTAGCGGCTCACATCGACGGCCTCTGCCGGCGCCAGGCCGGCGAGCCGGATCCCAAGCGCCACCGCTGCCTCGAAGGCGGGCGACGTCTTGAGGCCGTAAATCGTGAGCGCCTCGGCGGATGAAAGTTGCCTCACGCCACTACCGCGCAGGCCGCTTGCCGGGGCATCCCGCCACCAGAGTTCGGCCCCCTGTCCGCGGGCGAGCCTCACATGCGCATCGGCGAGGATCGCGACGCAGTCGCGGATCGTCGCCGGATCGATTCCCGGCAGTGCCGCCATGATGCTGTAACCCGCGCCCAGCAGGTAATCGCCAGTATTGATCGCCGAGGGCACGCCCATTTCGACATGGAGCGTCCGCCGTCCATAACGGATGGCGTCGTCGTCTTCGATGTCGTCGTGCACGAGCGACGCCTTGTGGAAGATCTCGATCGCCACCGCCGCGGCCTTCGCTGAATCCCGATTCGCGGCCATAGCCCGCGGCGCCGCGGCTGCCGGGGTGATGTCGGCCGACACGGCATCGAACGCCGCGAGCGTGACAAACGGTCGGAGAAACTTGCCGCCCCGGCCAAGAAACTGACCCGCCATCTCCGCTGGCGCCTCGAGCGGCGGGCAGTCCGCCGCGAGGGCGTCGGCGGCGGTCGTGCCGAGCATACTGGGCATGCCCAGCCGTTCAACAAGTTCTTGGACTGCTTCCGGCGTGAACATGCCTGAGGCTTCCCGCAGGAGCGGCAGGAAGTCACCAGCGGGGGCCGCATCGCCCCCCGCCACACCGAGCAGCCCGAGCACCCAGTCCACGTCGATCGCGGCGGCGGCGAGCGCGGCGGCGCAGGACGAGCCACTGGAGTCGAGTGGCTGATACGGAACGGCTGCGATTGGCAATGCGAATGCCGGGAGCATGGCGAACGCCTTCTCGAGATCAGCCAAGCGGGCGACGCCGAGCACTCCGTCGTATTGGCCGGTAAGCAGCGCGCCTATTGCCGAGACGGCCGTGGAAGTCGACTCGACGACCCAGCCATGATCCCGGGCCGCCGACCAGATCGTCGCGATGCCGCACGCCGGCCCGCAGGTCTGCGGCATCCCGGACTCGCCCGCGCGACCCGCCGCCACGGGGCAGTCAGGGAGGAGCAAAAGCCTGCGGCCAGTGGTCAGACTCGCCAGTCGATCCCGCCAATGCTCCGAGACGATCGCGACCATCGTCCAGCCGACGACCTCGACACCAGCGCCGGCCCGTTTCGCGATCGCTTCCGCCTCGGCCCGCAGCCCGGCCGCCGTTCGCATTCCCGCCGGCATGCCCTGAGCCTTCCACGAGGCGACGACGTCGGCCGCCATCGCCCGCAGCCGATCGCGGAGTTGCCGCGACGCCGGACACGCAAGCGGTGCCGGCACCGGGAGGGGGACGGTCGCCCTCGAGTCGGAACCCTTGGCAACGACGGCGGACTTGTGCACGAAAAGCCTCGTGGGGAGGGATGCTGGCTGCCGAAAAACCGACGCGGCCGCCCGCAAGGGAAACCGGCCGCCGGGGCCATTTCTAACCCTCAGAAGGCCGCGGGACGACCAACGCTCTGCAAAAGCCTAGGAGCGGCCCACCGGGCTGTCGAGTGCCGGCGACGCGCCGGCAGCCGTGCAGGCCCGCTCGTCGGGGTCGAAAAAGGCGGGTAGGAGTGAATCGACGCGGAGCAGGCCGGGCCGCGAGAGCACGGGCATGGGCTCGATCTGCTCCAGCCAGCCGGCGTCGACGAGCTGCCGCCACTGGCCGGCCCACTCGACGAGGGGCTCGATGCCGAACTTGGCCGCCAGCCGCCGCGTGTCGACAGTGCCTTTTTTGAGCCCGAGCACGAGTTCGCGAATCAGCAGCTCCCGCCGCGTCGCCCGGAGGCCGCGGTGGATCGGCAGCCGGCCCGACTCCACGGCGGCAAGGTAGGGATCCCAGTGAGGCTCGTTTTGATAGTGGACGCCAGAGACATGGCCGAAACTCGCCACGCCGAGCGCCACGAGGTCGCTCCCCTCCCAGAGCATGTCACGGTAGCGAAAGTGCACCTTCGCGGGATCGCGGACGAGCGTGTAGCCGCTCGAGACCGCATAGCCCCGGTCGATGAACCGCTCGAATGCCCAATCGACCCACCTCCGCTTCGTGGCCCAGTCGACGACGGGCACGTCCCGCCCCGCGCCCTTCGCGTCCTTGACGAACACGGTGTTGAAGGGGAGTTCCAGCTGGTAGATCGTCACGCTGTCGGGCTCGAGCGAAAGCGTCTTCTCGACCGTCTTGTGCCATGATTCCTCCGTCTCGCCCACCATGCCCGAGATCAGGTCGACGTTGGTATTCGGGAAGCCCGCCGCCTTGATCCAATCCCAGGCGCGGAAGATCTCGGCCGAGAGGTGGGCCCGGCCGTTGGCCTCGAGAATCGCATCGTCGAAGTTCTCGACGCCCAGCGAGATCCGCGTCATGCCGAGCGACTTCAGGGCCCTGACCTTCGGTTCGGAGAGCGTTCCCGGCTCGCACTCAAACGTCACTTCTTCGGCATCGTCCCAGCCGAAGCTCTCGTGAATCCCGGCCACGAGCCGTTCGAGTTGCTTCACGCTCAGGAACGAGGGCGTACCGCCGCCGAAGTAGACGTAGCGGAGCATTCGGCCCGCGACGGCCGGCAGCGCCGCGGCGAGCGCCGCCTCGCGGGCCAGCGCCAGCGAATACCGCTCCACGTCGGCCGCCGCCACGTCGGTGTAGACGCGGAAGTAGCAGAACTTACACCGCTTCCGGCAGAAGGGCACGTGGAGATAAAGCCCGAGCGGCTCGGCCGTGGGTGGGGCCGCGAAGGCGTCGAGCACGGCGGGCACGGCGTCGGCCGTCCACCGATGAAACGGCGGATAGTTGGCGACGAAGTAGCTACCCGGCTCGGTGGTGTCGCTCATTGGATGCTCCGTCGCCTCGCGGGCAGCGCTGTCGGCGTCGCCGTTCCGCGAGTTTATCGCAGCGCTACGGCCCACCGCCAGGAAGCCCCAAGCGCGAGCGCGGGGAATACGTCCGCCGCCACGCTTACCGAGACGTCACATCCCGCGTGCAGCCAGCAGGTCGTCGAAGTCGCGGAGGTGGTAGGCCACTTTCGCCTTGTCGAGCACGCGGCACAGAGCGCGGACAGCGATGCCCATGCCGTCGGGGCCGCTCGTGCCGCCAAACTGCCCGCCGCCGCGAACGTGCGGCTCGAGGTCGAGGAACACGCCCGGAATGCCCCGGCGCTCCAGTTTCTTGGAGAGCGTCGGCAGCATGCCGCGGAGGTCGGCGAGAATCTTCTCGTGGCCGCCGGCGCCCATGTCGGCCGGCACAAAATGCGCGAGAGCGTCTTCCTCCACGTGCTTGCCGCGGGCGGTGCCCTTGACCTTCCGGTAGTCCTTGATGTGCACCCATCCGAGCCCGGGCTTCATGGCCTCCCACTGGGCGTAGACCTCCGCGGTGGAGAAGCCCTGGGCGATCAGGTTGGCGGCGTCGAACACCAGCACAAGCCCCGGGTGGTTGACCCGGCGGAAAATCTCGGCGAGGAGTTGCCCGGTGCGGCCGACGAGATTGGCCTCCACTTCCAGGCCAAACGTCAGATCGGAACGATGGCAGGCCTCGGCGATCCGGCCGATCCGCTCAACCGCTTCCTCGAGGTGGTCTTCAGGCTTGGCCGTCTTCGGTGGATAGAACGAAAACCCGCGAATCAACTTCGTCTCGAAGGCGTGGGCGAGTTCACAGGCCTTGGCCACGTCCTTGGCGAGATACTGCTTGAAGGGCACGTAGCCGTTCTTCGTGCCATCGGGCTTGTCGACGAGTTTCACCTTGCCGATCGGCGATGCGATCGAGGCCACGTTGAGGCCGTACTCGTCCTCGAGGTGCCGGACCTTCTGGATCTCGCCCAGCGTGAGTTTCATGACGTTCTTCACGCCCTTGCCCACGTCGATGTGCCGGATGCTGTAATACTCAAGCCCCAGCGCGGCAAGCGCGCTGAACTGCTCGACCGCGGAGCAATGGAAGGAGGCTTCGTCGGCGAGGGCGGAGAGAATGACAGCGGGCTGCGGCACGGAGTGCTCCGTTGTGGGGATGAATCGTGTGGGGATGAATTGGGAACGAGCCCCGACCTTACGTCTGGGCAGACAAGTGTTCGCCGGACGGGTGCGACACGACCAGCCGGGAACTGATCCCGCCCCGCGGCGTGAAGTGGGCGACGAGCGTCATGCGGCGGGGCTGGACCACGGCCACGAGGTCGTCGAGGATGCGGTTGGTCACGTTTTCGTAGAAGATACCTTCGTTGCGGAAAGCCTGGAGGTAGATTTTGAGGCTCTTCAACTCCACACAGGTCTTCTCTGGGACGTAGCGGAATGTGAGCGTGCCAAAGTCGGGCTGGCCCGTCTTCGGACAGACCGACGTGAACTCGGGACAAATGATCTCGATGAGGTAGTCGCGACCCGGAAACTGGTTCGCGAAGGTCTCGAGTTGGTCGCGGGAAGGCTGAGAGTGAATCATGATGATCGCAAGTGTGCCATGGAACTCAACGACACGATAGCCAACGGCAGTGGAACGGGGCAGGGGAGCGGCCCGGCGTCGGCCGTGGTGCTCCTCTCCGGTGGCCTCGACTCGGCCACGGCGGCGGCGTGGGCCGTCGCGCAACGCATCCAGCTCTCGGCGCTCTCGATCGACTACGGGCAGCGGCACCGCGTGGAGCTCGACGCGGCCCGGGCCACCGCCCGGTCGCTCGGCATCACCGATCACGTCGTGGCGAAGGTCGATCTGGCGGCCTTTGGCGGCAGTTCGCTGGTCGACGACACGATCCCGGTGCCGCAGGGGCGGTCCGACGCCGAGATCGCTCACGGCATCCCGACGACGTACGTGCCGGCCCGCAATACGGTCTTCCTGTCGCTCGCGCTGGCGATGGCCGAGACCCGCGGCGCCGCCGCGATTGTGCTCGGCATCAACGCCGTCGACTACAGCGGCTACCCCGACTGCCGTCCCGAATACCTTGCCGCATTTGCCCGGATGGCGACGCTCGCCACCAAGGCCGGCGTCGAGGGGCGGCCGCTCGAGTTTATGGCGCCGCTGGTGAACCTCTCGAAGGCCGAGATCATCCGCCTCGGGCTGTCGCTGGGCGTCGACTACGGACTGACCACGAGCTGCTACGCCCCCGGTCCGCGGGGCCGGCCCTGCGGCGCGTGTGATTCCTGCCGCATCCGCGCGGCCGGCTTCGCCGCCGCGGGCGCTTTGGATCCGCGGTGTGATCCCGCCGCGTGGGCCTGAGCAGGCGGAGGCCGACATGCGCATCTCTGAGATCTATGCATCGCTTCAGGGAGAGGGGCTGCTCGCGGGCACGCCGAGCACGTTCGTGCGCACAAGCGGCTGCAATTTGCGGTGCGTGTGGTGCGACACCCCCTTTACCTCGTGGGAGCCGACGGGTGAGGACATCGGGCTGGCCGACGTGCTCGCGAAGGTCGATGCACTTCGCCAGCGGCACGTCGTCGTCACCGGCGGCGAACCGCTGCTCTTCGCAGAGGTGGCCGACCTCTGCGTGACCCTCCGCCGCGCGGGATGCCACGTGACCGTCGAGACGGCGGGGACGGTGCTGCCCGCGACGTCGGAGCAAGTCGCCGACCTGATGTCGATCAGCCCGAAGCTCGCCTCGTCAACGCCGCCAGCCGACACGCCGCAGCGCTGGGCGACGCGGCACGAGGCCGCGCGGCGGCGGGATGACGTGCTCCGCGGGCTGGCCGCCGCGGGTCGGCACCAGTTCAAGTTTGTGATCGACTCCGAGGCCGATCTGGCCGAGGCCTGCGGCTGGCTCGACGACCTCGGTCTCGACGTCGACCGGGCGACGGTGTTTCTCATGCCGCAGGCTCGGACCGCCGACGAACTCGCGGGGCGATCGGCCTGGCTGGCACGCGAATGCCGTCGCCTCGGCTTCCGCCTCGCTCCGCGACACCACATCACGTGGTTTGGCAACCGCCGCGGCACGTAAGTAGCGACGTTTGCCACCCCCTGGTTCGCATCCCACTTTAATGGATCGCCGGGTCGAGGGCGGCAAAAGTCTCGTCGCCGGGGCGAGGATACGCCCGAGGCTCCTAAGAGCGTTCGCCGACCCTCTTTCCTCGTCCCCCGGTTTGCCACGTCGTCGCTACACGTAAGCCGGATGGGCCCTCGAGTCGGCGATCCACGTAAGTCGAGTGCGTCAGCCAGCCGACGCCGTCGCGGCACCGCCGAGGAGTTCGATCGTCGCGCGGCCCACCTCGGCCACCGTGATCAGCCGCATGCAGTCGTTGTGCACCAGCGGGCACTCGCCGCGGTCGCATGGCGAGCAGGGCAGATCGCGGCGGATCTCCACACATCGCCCCGCATCCGATCGGCCGATCCGGGGATCGGTCGGGCCCACGAGCGCCACGGTGGGAACGCGGAAACCGGCCGCAATGTGCCGCGGACCGCTGTCGGACGACACTGAAACGGCGGCCCGCGCGTAGACGGCCTTTGACAGGCCCAGCGGTAGGTCGTCGATATCGCCAAGCCCGCGCACGGCCGGAATGCCGGCGAGTTGTACGACCGCACGAGACTCCTGGCGGTCGGCCGGGCCACAGTGCACGAGGATGCGCACGCCTGGCACGCGGTCGGCGATCCACCGGCCAAGCGCCGCGTGGTTCGCGACGCCCCAGCTGCGGGCGGGGCCGTTGGAACTGTTGTCGTTGAGCACGACGAGCGGGCCGGAGCAGCCGGGGAAGAGTGCGGCGAGGAGGGCGTCGCCCCGCGCGAGGTCGGCGTCGCCGACCGCGAGTTCGACGTCGAGCGGCCCCGGAGCCACGCCGATTGCATCGGCGAGTTTCATGAAGGCCACCGGTGGAGGCACAATCGGCTCCTCGCGGTGTGAAGAAATGGCGTCGGTGAGCAGCCAGCGGCGGCAGCGACCGACATGGCCGACGCGCCGCCGGGCGCCGCCGGCGAAGGCAAGGGCCGCCGACGACAGCGAGTTGGCCAGCACCAGCGCGATGTCGGCCCGGTCGCCGCGCAGCGTCTGAGCCGCGACTCCGAAGCCATGGGCGGGATTTTTTCCGTGCCGATCGTAGAAGATGTGGTCGTCGATCCAGCCCGTGCCATCGAGCAGGTCGGCCACCACCGGCCGCATCACACCGGTGATGCGCGCGGACGTCCCGAAATGCGACTTCAGTGTGCGGAGCAGGGGAGTGGCCATGACGGCATCCCCGACCCAACGCGGCAGGATCACGGCGATATGCATGACGAGACCGTACCGTGGGAACCCACCCGCAGGCAAAGCCGATTTAAACTCAAGCCCATCCACTTTATGTGGATCGCCGGCTCAGGGGCGGCAAAAGTCGCCGCTGCGCGGTCCTGCGGATTGTCGCTCCTGGCGAGGATACGCGTTAAGGCTCCTAAGAGCGTTCGCCGACGCCCTTGCTCCCGTCAGGAAGCCCCAAGCGCGAGCGCGGGGAATGCGTTCTCCACCTTGATCGGCGCCACACCACGCCACGGGTCGCCACCCGTATTCCCATCGCTCGCGCTCCGGGCTTCTTGGGGATCTCACGCCGCGGCCTCCCGTCAGGAAGCCCCAAGCGCGAGCGCGGGGAATGCGTTCTCCACCTTGATCGGCGCCACACCACGCCACGGGTCGCCACCCACATTCCCATCGCTCGCGCTCCGGGCTTCTTGAGGATCTCACGCCGCGGTCTCCCGTCAGGAAGCCCCAAGCGCGAGCGCGGGGAATGCGTTCTCCACCTTGATCGGCGCCACACCACGCCACGGGTCGCCACCCACATTCCCATCGCTCGCGCTCCGGGCTTCTTGAGGATCTCACGCCGCGGTCTCCCGTCAGGAAGCCCCAATCGCGAGCGCGGGGAATGCGGGTGCCATCTCGACGCTCCACCAAAGGCGGCTGCGT
>JBBDNW010000245.1:0-2001 GCA_040877375.1 Pirellulales bacterium
CGGCACGGATGGCGGCATCGTCGAGGCCGCGGAGTTGACGCAGCTGCGTGGCCGTCCACCACCGCCTTCGACTCCGTCGCCATCGCCAAGGCCCTGGCCACGCGAAAGGGTCCGCTGGCGCTCCCCAACCTCAGAAAAATCTCCCCCAAGACTCTCTCGGCCCTGATCCAGAAAGAAGACATCGAGATCCCGCTCATCGAGACGCTCGAACTGATCCCCGAGCCCGACGGCGGCCCGACCGAGGATTTTGTCATCCCCGACCGTTTCCAAGAGCGGCAGAACCAGCAGCGGTAGCGCCTCCAGCCGCGACGAGATCGGAGTCGCCCGCAGGGCCGGGTGTCCGCGCGAGTTCGGCCGGCAGGCTCCAAGCCGCCGCGCCTGCCCCGAGCCGTCGCGGTTGAACGATCCGGTCATGTGCACAAAAACTTGCACTTTCTGCAATCTTTTGTATAGTCTTGGGCATGCAGCCCATCCGGCAACTCGCGAACGCCCTGCGTCTGCTGGCGGATCGCGATCATTGCGTGTTTGCCGCCTCGGACTTGGCCGCGGCAGTGCCGGGATGCGGGCATGTGGCCGGGCTTTTGTCCCGGGCCGTCAAGACGGGGCTGCTCGAGCGGGTCTGCCGGGGCATCTACCTGTATCCGGTGCCGGACTACCCGGCCGGCCATCTGCTCTTTCATGCGGCGGCCCGGCTGCGGGCGGGGGAGTTCAACTACATCAGCCTCGAGACCGTGCTCAGCGATGCCGGGGTGATTTCGCAGGTGCCGATCAACTGGATCACCATCATGACCTCCGGCCGGAGCCATGTGGTTGACTGTGGAACCTACGGCCACATCGAGTTCGTGCACACCGCCCAACGCCCCGACGACGTGGGCGGCGAGCTGACATACGACCCGGATCGCCGCCTCTGGCGGGCTTCCGTGCGGCAGGCCCTGCGCGACATGAAGGCCACCCGCCGCAGCCTGGAACTCGTGGACGAGGAGGCGGCCCGTGAGCTTGTTTGACCAGCTCGTGGATCAGGCGATGCTCGCCCGCGCAGACCTCTCCGCGCTGCGGCCGGTGGTGGAAAAAGAGCTCCTGCATCACGACATCCTGCGCGAAATGAGCGCGGCCGGACTGCTCGCCGGGCTCACCTTCATGGGCGGCACCTGCCTGCGAGCCTGTTACGGCTCCGCGCGGCTCAGCGAGGACCTCGACTTCACCGGCGGCAGCGACTTCCGCCGCGGCGATCTGGCCGAACTGGCGACCATTCTGACCGATCGGCTGCAGAGCCGATACGGTCTGCCGGTCAGGGTGAGCGAACCTGTGAAGATCGGCGGCAATGTTTCCACCAGGAAGCTCGTGATCGAGACCCGACCCGGCCGAAAGCATCTGCCGGCCCAGCGGATCAACCTCGATATCTGCGGCATTCCCAGCCACGACCCGCGGCCGATGATGCTGCGGAATCTTTACGGCGTGGACCTCGGCACCTCGGGTCTCATCCTGCAAGCGCAGAGCCGCGAGGAAATCCTCGCCGACAAGGTCGTCGCACTCGCATTTCGCGAAAACCGGATCAAAAACCGCGATCTCTGGGACATCGGCTGGCTCGTTCAGCAGGGGGTCGAACTCCCGCTCCGACTCATCCCGCTCAAGATCCGCGATCACAAGCGAACGCAGGCCGACTTCATTGCAGTGCTCGAGGCCCGGCTCACGGGGCTCCGTGGGCAGCCCGCCATGCGTGCGGACTTCATGGCGGAGATGCGGCGCTTTCTCCCGGCCGCCACCGTGCGCGACACGATCGACAAGGAGCCGTATTGGAACTCCCTGACCCAGGTCGTGACCGAACTGGGCCGGAAAGCCGTGGTGGCTTTGAGGTCGCCGTCCTGAGCATGCAGCGACTTGGCGGCCCCCCGTGTCAGCGCACGCAACGCCCCGCGAAAAACCGCGTTCGACGCTCTTGAAGGATAGCCCGGCCAATGGCACTTTCGCCAGCGTCGCCCGACTGATGAGCGGCTCGTGAGC
>JBBDNW010000246.1:0-1912 GCA_040877375.1 Pirellulales bacterium
ACACGTACCGCGGGGCGGGTGCGGTGCGGTATCTGTCGCGTGTGCTCGTCGCCCTCTGGCCCCTCGCCCTGCCGCTACACGTTCCCGGCAGCATGCCGCTCTGGAGGTGGCTCTACGGAATCGTCGCCCGCAATCGGTATCGCATCGCGGGCACGTGCGACGAGGGAACCTGCCGAACTCCCTGAGGAACCTCAACGAGAGCGCACTCGCCTTTGGTGGATCGCCAGCTCAGGGGAGGCAAAAGTCTCGTCGCTGAGGGCCGCGGCGGCCCGGCGCTCCTAAGAGCGTTCGCCGACCCCCGCGCCTACCTCCTTCAAGATGACATCTCGCCACCATGCGCGTCGTCAAACGGCGGCGTCGCCTTCAGCCGAGGTGCCGCCGTCGATTTCCTTCAACAGGCGGGTCATCGTATTGGCGTGCACGCCGAGAAGTTTGGCTGCTTGGGCCTTGTGGCCACGGGTCAGTTGCAGTGCCTCGTGAATGGCCTGCTCTCGGAGTTTCACCAGATCGAGGTATGGCAGTCGGCCCGATGCCGCGTCGGCGGAGCGGTTGCCGCTCTTGACGGGCACCTTCGGCTCCGTCTGCAGCACATAGGCCTGCTCGATGACGTGCTCGAGTTGGCGGACATTACCCGGCCAGCCGAATGTGCAGAACTCGACGAGCGCCTCAGGCGACGGAGTCCACACAGGAAGACGGTAGCGTTCGGCGAACCGATTCGAGAAGAACTCGATATAAGTCGGGATGTCTTCCGACCGCTCCCGCAGTGGCGGTACGCGAAGCTCGATCATATTCAGCCGGTAGTAGAGATCTTCGCGGAAGTTCCCCTTCTCCACTTCTTTCTCGAGATCGCGATTGGTGGCAGCGACGATCTGAACATCGATCGGCACTGGCTCGGTGGCGCCCACGGGGAGCACCTCCCGCTGCTGCAGCACCCGCAGGAGTTTCGGCTGCAACTCCGGCGGCATCTCGCCGATCTCGTCGAGGAACACCATACCCCCCGCGGCGGCGCGGAAGATGCCAAGCGAACGGCCATTGGCTCCGGTGAACGCGCCCTTCTCATGGCCGAACAGTTGGCTCTCCGCGAGGGACGGGGTGAGCGCCGCGCAGTTGACCGGGATGAATGCCTTGCTTTTGCGGGGACCACTGCGATGCAGCAGCCGCGCCCAGAGTTCCTTGCCCGTGCCGGTTTCGCCAGAGACAAGAACCGTGCATTCGACTTCGGCGGCCCGCTCGATCGACTTGGCGATGCGGCGCATCGCGGGACTCGAACCGAGCACCCAGTTACTGCCGCCCGCATGGTTGGCGAACCGTGCATTGCCGCGCGTGTCGACGGTCACGGCAGGATCCAGGGAACCACCACGCGGATCACGAACGGCGGTGTCGGACGCGGCGAAGCTCGATAGCCGAATGGGCATAAATCGCACTGCAGAGGCTCGGATGGCGGGTTTTGACGGCGAGGGCCCTAGTATCGCTGTGCCACGTTCGGATTGCAACACTGCGGCCGCGAGAAATCGACCCCGGCCAGGAACGCTGAAAAAACAGGCTATTCCCCCTCCTTTTACTGGTCTTCCCCAGATTGCCGCCGGGCCGGTTCAGCGGCCAGAAACACCAGGTGCTGCCACGGCAGTCGGTCGAACTCGCCGACGACCTTGAATCCGGCTGGCTCCAGTTCGGCCCTGACCCCGGCCTTGGTCATCTTGTGCAGCGGCTTGATCGGCACGGCGGCGTCCTCGCCGCGAAACTCGACCAGGGCCAGCCGGCCGGATGCGGTGAGGCATTCCCGGATCCGCGCGAGCATCGCTTCCGGGTGGGAAAACTCGTGATACACGTCGACGCACAGGCAGAGGTCGATCTTCCCAGGCGGAAGCCGCGGATCGATCACCGTGCCGAGGAGCGGCTTGATGTTCGTGAG
>JBBDNW010000246.1:2012-10779 GCA_040877375.1 Pirellulales bacterium
CAGGCGGAAGCCGCGGATCGATCACCGTGCCGAGGAGCGGCTTGATGTTCGTGAGCCCCTCTTCGGCGGCGCGTGCCGCGAGCATCCGCAGCATCTCCGGCTGGATGTCGACGGCGTAGACGGTGCCTTTAGCGCCGACCAGACGGGCGAGCGCCAGAGTGTAGAAGCCGTTGCCACAGCCCATGTCGCAGACCGTCTGGCCCGGCCTGATCTCAAGCGCCTCCAGCAGCATGCGACAGTCTTCCTCCCGCTGTCGACTTTCGCGAACCAGCCACGGCGCGCCCGTGTAGTGCATCGTCTGGGCGATTTCACGACCGCGGTGGTGGGTGGCCGCGGGTGGGATGACCGCCGTGTGATCGATCGCGATATCGACCGGCAGGGGCTCGGCGGGCAGCGGCTCGCCCGGCACGCCGAGGAGGAGGAGTGGCAGGCACCAGCGAAGGGAGGTTGGGATGGCCATGCAAAAGAACAGTATACGGCCACTGCATTCGGCCGCTGCACCGTCTGCTTCAGGCGGCCGTGGCCTCTTGGTCGTCGATTGCCGGCACTCCGTCCACATCGTGGCAACTTACCAGGGTGATGCCCTGCCGGGCGGCGGTGGCGACCACGGCCGCGGCGTCCACGAGGATCGTCCTGCCCGCCTCGATTGCCAGTACGGTCGCCCCGGCCGCGGTGATCGAGGCGAGCGTGCCTACGCCGACGGTCGGCATGTCGAACCGCAGGTCCTGCCTGGGCTTCGCCACCTTCACGACGACCATTCCGCCCGACGGGCACAGCCGTCCCGCGCGACGAATACACTCGTCGGTGCCTTCGATCGCCTCGAGGGCCAAAGGCGCGCGATTCTTGACAACGACCGTCTGGCCGATGTCGAGCCGGCCGAGTTCCTTGGCCAGCCGCCAGCCGAACGCGACATCGGCCTGCTGCCGTGACGTGAGTGGTGGCCCGGCGAGCATGCCGCCCGCGGCGAGTAGTTCGGGAGCGAAGTCGGTGGCCGGACAGATCGCCACGCCGGCGGCGTCGAACGTGGCCGTGATCGCCCCCAGAAGCGAATCGTCGCAGTTGTCGCGGCGCCGGCTGACGAAGTGGGGCCAGAAGGTCGTGAGTCCGGTCCAATCGGGGAGGTGGCGGATCCAGGCCCGCTTTCCGAAGATCTTCGTCTTGTGGATCTTGCCGGCCATCGTCGCCCGCCGGACCCCGTGGCGGCGGAAGAAATCGACGGCCCTGCCGAGTTCGGCGACACCGACATGCCCATGGACGTCGGCAAGCGGCTCCAGCGCGGAGTCGGCGTGATCACGAATGGCGAGGATCGCGGTGCGGCCGCCGTGGCGACGGATGGCCTCCGCGACCGCCAGGGGAAAGCGGCCCCAGCCAGCGAGGATGCCGATCGTCTCACCGGCGAGCCCAGCGGTTTCGAATTGGTGGTCAGGCGACTTCGTCATGGCGGCTGCATCCGTCGTCAGGCGGCATCGGCAGCCGGGCGAGCGGTGCCCCCCTCGAGCCCGGCAACGCGAACGGCAAGATGTTTGAGACTCCGCCGCATCTCGGGAAGCTTGCTGAGCGCCGCGAGTTGGAGCTTCCGGTCACGCAGATCGATCGCCGGCTCGCCGAGCACGATTTTACCAGCCTCGATGTCGTTCGAGACGCCCGACCGGGCGCCGAGCACCGCCTTGTCGCCGATGTGCACGTGGTCGCGGACGCCGACCTGACCCGCCATCACCACCCAGTCACCAGTCGAGGTACTGCCCGCCACGCCGACCTGTGAGCAGATCATGTTGTGTCGACCCAGCCGGCAGTTGTGGGCGATCATCACGAGGTTGTCGATCTTCGTGCCCATGCCGATCACCGTGGGGCCGTAGGTGCCGCGGTCGATCGTGGTGCCCGCGCCGATTTCGACGTCGTCGGCCAACTCGACCCAGCCAAGTTGGGCGGAAAGTGCGTAGCCGCTAACGCCGGCCTTGTAGCCGAAGCCGTAGCCACCGAGGACGGCGTTCGCGTGGACGAGGCAGCGCTCGCCCACGATGGTGCTTTCATAGAGCACAGCGTTGGGAAAGATGATCGTGTTGGCACCGATCCGGCAGCCCGCCATGATCCGCGCGCCTGAGTGGATCGTCGTCCCGGGGCCGATCTCGACCTCGGCGCCAATCGTCGCGAAGGGCTGGACGTCGACGTTGCCGCCCAGGCGGGCCGACGGATCGACTACGGCTTGCGGGCTGATGCTCGCATGGGCGGGCAGCCGTGCCGGGCGGAAGAGCAGAATCGCCGCCGTGAAGGCGGCATGCACGTCGGCGACCTCAACAGAAGGGCGGTCAAGCGGCCCCGAACCGGTCGGCACGATCGCTGCTGCGGCACGGCTCCGCGCGAGGAGATGCAGCTTTTCGCACGCATCGACGAGCGTGACGTCGTGCGGTGTCGCCGTGTCGAGCGTCGCGGCCGAGGCGATCGTGAGCGACGGGTCGCCGCCTGAGAGCGTGCCGCCGATGCGGGTGGCGAGATCTCCGAGCGTGATGGGCATCAACGGTCCTCCCTTGGCTGCCGCCGCAGGCCGGGCGGGAGCGGAAGGGTAGGGACGACCCGGACAGGCCGCAAGCCGGGGTTCGGCAGGGGAAAACCCGCCCTGCCTTCACGGAGGCGAGCGCTCCGATGGGCGGCCTACCGTGCCTTGAGGTCGGCTAAGCCGCCATCGACGCCGAGCACCTGGCCGGTGATCCAGCTCTGGGCGGGATCGAGCAGAAAGGCGATTGCCCGGGCCACATCCCCGGGCTCGCCGAGGCGACCAAGCGGATGCATGCCGAGCGACGCCTTTTCTGCCTGCTCGCTGGCGACGAGCCCCTTGGTGAGCGGCGTCCTCACGAGCCCCGGTGCGACCGCATTGAAGCGAACGCCCTGTCGCGCGTACGTCGCTGCCGCCGACAGCACCAGCCCGATGACGCCCGCCTTAGCGGCGGCGATCGCCTCGTGGTTCGCGATCCCCACCCGTGCCGCGGCGCTCGACACGAGCACCACAGACCCCCCTTCGGCCCTCAAGAGCCGACCTGCCACGCGGACGCAGCCGAAGGCGGACGAGAGGTTGGCCGCGAGCGTCGCCTGCCACTCGGCCGTCGTCGTCAGATGCGCGGGCTTGAGGAGTAGCGATCCTGCGCAGTTGACGACGCCGTCGAGACCGCCGAGGGCCGCGGCCGCCGCATCGCCGCAGGCATCGATTGCATCCGGATCAGAGGCGTCGACTGTGGCGTATGGCATGTCGAGCGTGCTGGCGAGCGGTGCGAGCCGTTCAGCCGAACGGGCCGCGAGAAACACGCGGCTCCCACCGGCAACGAGCATGGTGGCCAGTGCCGTACCGATTCCCCCGGAGCCGCCTATGAGCAAAACGCGTTGCGACATGCCTACAACCAGTCGCCGACGGTCTGTTCGAGCCGGGCCTTGGCGGCCATCTCCCGCAGTTTTTCCATGGCACGGCCCTGAATCTGCCGGATCCTCTCCTTGCACACCCCCATCTCGCTTCCCAGGTCGCGGAAGGTCCGCGGGGGTTTGCCATCGAAACCGAACCGGGCCACAACGATCTGCCGTTCGCGCGGCTCGAGTTCTCCGAAAAACTCCAAGAAGAGTTCCTTGAGGGCGGAGATCTGTTCGGAGGAGCAGTATTTTGTCACGGGCTCTGCATCGGCGCGGTCACGGAGAGACTCGTCGTCGTTCACGAATCGTTTGCGAAACTGCCTGCCTCGATGCGAGAGCCTGTAGAAATGTCGCTGGATCGCATATGTGGCGTACGTGCTAAAGCGGTTGCCCAGGAAGAAGTTGAACTTCTCCACGGACCGCATCAACGCCACGTTGCCCTCGCTCACCAGTTCTTCGAACGTCCATGACGCATCGATAAACTTCTTGGCAATCGACACGACGAGCCGCAGGTTCGACGTGATCAGGATCGCCTTGACGGTCTCGGCCTCGGTGAGCCAGCCCTCGACCTGCTCGATCTGCCGGAGCGTGGCCCGACGGCGGTGGAGCCGGGCACGGGTCGTGGCGGCCCGGAACTTCAGCCAGTTCATCCTCCGGAAATAAAACTGTTCCTCATCCTTGGAAAGCAGCCGTGTTTGGTAGAGGCTCGCAAGGTAGGGCGTCAGGCCCTTGGCGTCGGAAGAGGGACCGCCCGGCTTCGTGAGCGGCACATTCGCATCGGCCGGGGCACGGGTGGCGAGCCTCTCCGCATCGGACTTGAGAAACCCGCGGCAGGGGATGTAGTCGATTTCCCGTGCGAACAGCGCCTCGCGGCGGGCCGCCCGTTCGGCCCGTTCGCGAGCCGCGGCGGCATCAGCGGCGGTCATCCGCCCGGGGCCGGGGGATTTCCTGTGTCGGGCGAGGAGTTTCGAGGCCTTTTTGGCGGGAGCGATCATCGCACACCTCACTGCGGGCGTCCGTCATGGCCGCCGGAGAAAGAAACCGGAGCCCCGCAGACGGATTAACCGGATATTTGCCGGCGTCGAGAAAAACGGGTGTTTCGCAGGCGGCCGCGGGCCATAAAGGCCCCTCCTACGCCCAGCACCACCAGGGCGGCCGGCCATTTCCTTAAGCCCGTCAGGCCCGCTTGAGATCGTGGAGTTTTGCGAGCAGCACCGGCCGAAAGTCGGGGTGGGCGATCGAGACGAGCAACCGGCCTCGTTCCTGGAGTGTCTTGCCATGCAGGTCCACGGCACCGTACTCGGTGACCACCCAATGGACGTGGCCACGGGTCGTCACCACGCCTGAGCCTGGGGCGAGCTCGGCCACGATCCGCGACACGGCGCCACCCGCGGCCGTCGAGGGCAGTGCGATGATCGGTTTGCCCCCGCGGCTCATGGCGGCGCCGCGGATAAAGTCCATCTGGCCGCCGATGCCGGAATAGATCCGATGGCCAATCGAGTCGGCGCAGACCTGGCCGGTGAGGTCGATTTCGACTGCCGAGTTGATGGCCACAAGCTGGTCGATCTTGCGAATCAGGTTCGTGTCGTTGGTGCGGTCGCAGGGGTGGAACTCGACCAGCGGGTTGTCGTCGACGAAGTCGTAGAGCCGCCGGCTGCCGAGCACGAAGCTGGTGACCGTCCGCCCGGGGTGGATCGCCTTGCGGCGGTTGGTGACCACGCCCGACTCGAGCAGAGGGACAATCCCGTCCGAGACCATTTCGGAGTGGATGCCGAGATCGCGGTGGTTTGTCAGGCGGGCCAGCACGGCATCGGGAATCCCGCCGATGCCCAGCTGCAGGCAGTTGCCGTCGTCGATTAGCGCGGCGACGTGTGCGCCGATCCGTGATTCGACCTCGGTCGCGGCCCGCGGGGGATGCTCCGGTAGATCGCGGGCGGTCGCGCACCAGGCCGTGACGCGGCCGAGCGGCACCGCCGAATGGCCGTGTGTGCGTGGCATCCGCTCGTTCACCTCCGCGAGCACGATGCCGGCCGTGTCGATCGCGGCGCGGGCCGTGTCGACCGATGTGCCGAGCGTACAGATACCGTGGCGATCCGGCGGTGAAAGCTGCACGAGCGCCGCGTCGAGCTTCACCCGTCCGCTGGTGAAGAGCAGCGGGATGTCGGAGAGGAAAATCGGCACGAAATCGGCCTGCCCCTCGGCCACGGCAGCCCGCAGCCCGGCGCCGATGAACAGCGACGTGGAGCGGAAGCGGGCCGTCTGCTCGGGGGCTGTGAAGGCCAGCGGCCCCTCGAGGTGAATGTGCCACAGCCGCACGTGCGTCAGGTCGCTCCGCCGGGCGAGCGCGTCGAGCAGCGGCGTGGGGGTGGCCGCCGCCCCGTGCACAAACACGTTCATGCCGCTTTTGATCCGCGACACGACCGCATCGGCCGATTCGGCCCGCGTTTGCCAGGGCTGCATAAGGACGCCTCCACAACGACCGACTACGATACCACGGTTCCATTCACGAGGAGGAGTGTATGACGCGACATCTGGTGCTCGTGCTCGGCGATCAGCTCGACCGCCATGGCGCGGCGTTCGACGGGTTTGACCGCAGCCGCGACCGCGTCTGGATGGCGGAGGTGGCTGAGGAATCGACGCATGTCTGGACGCACAAGGCGCGGATCGCCGTGTTTCTCTCGGCCATGCGACACTTCCGCTTGGCGCTCGAGCAGGAAGGGATCGAGATCGACGCCACGGAACTCTCCGCCGCTGCCCGCAAGGGAGAGCCCGGCACGCTCGCCGCGGCGCTGCGTGCGAGTCTTGATCACGACCGCGTCGCGGGCCGCCTGCCAGAGCGACTGGTCATGGTCGAGCCTGGAGAATGGCGGGTGCAGGAGGCGCTGCGGGAAGCGGCGAAGCAGGCCAGGGTGCCGCTTGAGATCCGGCCCGACCGGCACTTCTACTCGTCGCGAGACGAGTTCGCGGCCCATGCCGAGGGCCGCAAGCAACTCCGACTCGAATACTTCTACCGACCGCTGCGGCGGAAGTTCGATGTGCTCATGGACGACGGCGAACCCGCGGGCGGCCAGTGGAACTACGACGCCGAGAACCGCGGCGCGTTTCCCAAGTCGGGGCCGGGAAAGCTGCCAGCGCCCGTTCGCTTCGAGCCAGACGCGATCACCAAACAGGTGATCGACCTCGTCACCAAGCGATTCCCGAAGCACCCGGGCAACCTCGCCGACTTCGACTGGCCAGTGACACCCGCCGACGCCCGGGCCGCCCTCGACGATTTTCTCGCCCATCGTCTGCCCCACTTCGGCACCTATCAGGATGCGATCTGGACCGGCGAGCCGTGGCTCTACCACTCCCGGCTATCGCAGGCGATGAACATGAAGCTCCTCGATCCGCGGGACGTCGTCGCCGGCGCGGAGCGGGTGTGGCAAAAGGGCAAGGCGACGCTCGAGTCGACAGAGGGATTCATCCGGCAGGTGCTCGGCTGGCGGGAGTATGTCCGTGGCATCTACTGGCATTTCATGCCGGAGTACGAGCAGCGGAATGCCCTCGAGGCTGACCGCCCGCTACCGGGCTTCTATTGGACGGCCAACACCGAGATGAACTGCCTCAAAGACGCCCTTGGCCAGACGCTCCGCTTCGGCCACGCCCATCACATCCAGCGACTGATGGTGACGGGCCTGTTCGCGATGCTCATGGGTGTCAAACCGCAGGAGGTGCACCGCTGGTACCTCGCCGTCTACGTCGACGCCGTCGAATGGGTGGAGCTCCCTAACACGCTGGGCATGAGCCAGTTTGCTGACGGCGGCGTGATGGCCTCGAAGCCCTATTGTGCGACGGGCGCTTACATCGATCGCATGAGCAATGCCTGCAAGGGCTGCCGCTATGACCCGAAGGTGGCGACCGGTCCCGACGCCTGCCCCTTCACGACGCTCTACTGGGATTTTCTCGCGCGGCACGCCAAACTGCTGGCGAAAAATCAGCGGATGACGATGCAGCTCAAGAACCTGACGCGAAAGACAGCCGCTGAGCTTCGCGGCATCCGCCGTCAGGCAGACGACCTCCGCGACGGTTTCGCGTAGGCGTCGCCCGCCGTCGACAAGTTGCCGTCGACGAGTTGGTGAACCGGGTGAGGGAGGCAAGGGGGTCGGCGAACGCTCTTAGGAGCATTGGGCCGCTTCGGCCCATGGCGACGAGACTTTTGCCGCCCCCGAGCCGGCGACACACGTAAGTCGGATGCGCTCGAAGGGGCGGCACGTCTCGGCCCGGCTGCGATTGCCGCCGTTTTGCAGTTTGCCGTAAAGTGATGGTCTGTTTCACCCCACCACCCTGCCGGTCCGCGATGACGTCCTACAACCTCACTCACCTGCGGCAACTCGAAGCCGAGAGCATCCACATCATCCGCGAGGTGGCGGCCGAGTTTGAAAATCCGGTGATGCTCTATTCCATCGGGAAGGATTCGGCGGTGATGGTCCGGCTGGCCGAGAAGGCCTTTTATCCGGCCAAGCCACCCTTTCCGCTGATGCACATCGACACGACGTGGAAGTTCAAGGAGATGTATCACCTTCGCGACAACTACGTCGCGAAGGAGCTGGGCTTCAAGCTGCTCGTACACACGAACGAGGAGGGGCGGAGCCAGGGCATCAATCCGATCACGCACGGCAGCAAGGTCCACACCGACGTCATGAAGACGCAGGCCCTGCGGCAGGCACTCGACAAGTACAGGTTCGACGCTGCCTTCGGAGGCGCGCGGCGCGACGAAGAGAAGAGCCGGGCCAAGGAACGGGTGTTTTCGTTCCGTGACGAGCACCACCGCTGGGACCCGAAGAACCAGCGACCCGAACTCTGGAGCCTCTATAACACGAAGGTCAGAAAGGGGGAGAGCATCCGCGTCTTCCCGCTCTCCAACTGGACCGAGCTCGACGTTTGGCAATACATCCACCTTGAGACGATTCCACTCGTGCCGCTCTATTTCGCCAAGGAGCGGCCGATCGTCTGGCGGGACGGCGTGATGATCATGGTCGATGATGACCGGCTGCCGCTGCATCCCGGTGAGGTGCCGGAGATGCGCCGCGTACGGTTCCGCACGCTGGGCTGCTACCCGCTCTCGGGCGCGGTCGACTCTACCGCCACCACGCTTCCCGAGATCATCCAAGAGATGCTGCTGACAACGTTCTCGGAGCGGCAGGGGCGGCTCATCGACTCCGATGAGGCGGGGAGTATGGAAAAGAAGAAGCGTGAGGGATATTTCTGAGCCCATGTCGCATCAATCAGCTCTGATCGCCACCGATATCGATGAGTACCTCGACCAGCACGAGCGCAAGGAGCTTTTGCGGTTCATCACCTGCGGGAGCGTCGACGACGGCAAGAGCACGCTCAT
>JBBDNW010000247.1:0-10752 GCA_040877375.1 Pirellulales bacterium
CGCCCGTGCTCGCCAGTGGCCGGCCGCTCGTGCTCTACGTCGGCGGACAGCTGTTGAACCTCGCGCTCACGCTCGCCATGGCGAGCGTCACGTTTGGGTGGTTGTTCCGCAAGGCGGTGGAGCCATGACGATGCGGCCCTGCGTAAGGCTGCTGCTGGTCGTGGTCGGCTTCGCCGCCGTGTGGTGTGGCATGCTGCCCACGCTTCGCCGCCTCGATTTCGTGGCCCTCCACATCGAGCGGATGGAGGCTGGTGGCGTGAACCCGGCGGCGATGTATTACACGGAGCTCGACCGCCTGCCTGTCAGGCCGGCATGGCTGGAGCGACGCATCGTCCTGTGGCCGTGAGGGGCGGAGGCTACACTTCCAGTCGGATCGATCCGCTGGAAACCAACCCATGCCACTCCGTCTCGCCTTCAGTTCCAACGCTTACCTCGACGTGCCCGTGGAGCAGGCGATCGAACGCATCGCCGGCTTCGGTTATGAGGGCATCGAGCTTCTCGCCGACGTGCCGCATGCATGGCCGGCCGGTCTGCTCGGCGTGCAGAAGGACTCGATTCGCGAGGCGCTTCGTACGAGTGGCCTCGCGATCTCCAACATCAACGCGTTCATGATGAACGCGATCGCCGACCCGCGGCAGCCCTACTGGCATCCCGGGTGGACCGATCCCGACCCTCACTACCGGGCAATCCGCCGCGAGCACACGAAGCGGGCTCTGAAGCTCGCCGCCGAACTGGGGGCCCCGTGCATTTCGACTGAGCCAGGGGGCGAACTGCAGCCGGGCCAGACCCGAGCGGAGGCGACCGACATCTTTTACGACGAGATCATGCCGGTGCTCGATGTCGCCGCGAACTGCGGCGTGACGCTGCTCATCGAGCCCGAGCCGGGGCTGCTGATCGAGAAGTTCGGGCAATACCTCGAGTTTGCCGAACGTGCGAACCATCCTGCGCTCGGTCTCAACTTCGACATCGGCCACGCCTACTGCGTGAGTGAGGATCCGGCCGAGTGGGTGCCACTCATGAAGGCCCACACCCGGCACTACCACTTCGAGGATATCGCGGGAAGCCGCGTCCACCACCACCTCGTCCCGGGTGAGGGGGCGATTGACTTCGCGGCGGTGCTTCGCGCCATCGCCCTCCACACCCCCGACATCTGGATCACCGTCGAACTCTATCCCTATCGGGATCGCCCCGACGACGCGGCCCGCGCCGCCCGGTTGCACCTGCTCGCCGTCGCCATGGCGGCTGGCGTGGAGTTGACCTGATCATGGTGCACTGGCTCCGGCTCGTGCGGCTCCCGAATCTGGCCACGGCCGCGGCGGATTCGCTCGCAGGCTTCCTCGTCTGCGCGGGGCTGACGACGGTTGGTTGGCCGCCGCCTGCTTGTTGGCTCGTGGTGCTCGCGTCGCTCTGCCTCTACGCCGCCGGGATGGTGCTCAACGACGTCTACGATGTCGCGATCGACCGCGTCGAACGGCCCGAGCGGCCGCTTCCCAGCGGGGTGATCGCGCTTGGCCGCGCGGCCGCGATCGGAAATCTACTGATGGCACTCGGCGCAGCGGCGGCCTGCGGAGCGGCGGTCGTTGCCAACACGCCATGGCCGGCATTCGTCGGCGCGGCCCTGACGGCGACCATCTGGCTCTACGATCGATATGCGAAGCAGACGGCAGCGGGGCCGGTCGTGATGGGAGCCTGTCGCGGCCTCAACTGGCTCTTGGGGATGACCGCCGCGGGTGGGCCGTCAGACACGCACGAATGGCTGATTCCCCTGGGCATGGCAGTCTACGTGGCAGGCATCACGCTCTACGCGCGGGACGAAGCGGGCCGCAGCCGCGCGGCGATGCTGGGGGCGGGGACCGTCGCGATGCTTGCCGGTCTCGCCATCGCCGCGGGCTACGTCTGGCTGCCGCTTCGCGAAGGCATCGGCCTTGCCGGCATGCGGATTCCCGCCACCACCTGGCTCGCGCTCTGGGGCATCCTCGCGGCCTCCGTCGTCCTGAGGGCCGCGGTCGGGATCGCTGATCCGTCGCCCGGCCGTGTGCGGGCTGCGGTGGGCAACGCGATCATGTCAATCATCACGTTCGACGCCGTGCTCGTGCTCGCGGCGTGCGGCGAATCATGGGCCGTCGTCGTGCTTCTCCTGCTGGCTTTCTTCCTGCTGGGCCGCCGGCTTGTTTCCCCCACCTGACCTTCGCGGCGGCACGGCAGCCCGCCGATTCCCGGCATGCGACTCGGCTACAGCACTAACAGCGTCGGCGACGTCGATCCCCTCGACGCGATCCCGATGCTCCGCGACCTCGGCTATCGGTCGCTCGCGATCACGCTCGACCACCACACGATCGATCCCTTTGCGGACGACCTGCCAGCCCGCGTCGCCCGCTGGCGAAAGGCCCTGGCCGCCGCCGGCATGACCTGTGTCATCGAAACGGGGGCCAGGCATCTGCTCGACACCGCAGTCAAGCACGAACCGACGCTTGTCTCGTCGGAATTGACCGCGCGGGCCCGGCGCGTCGACTTCACGCGGCGGGCCATCGACGTTGCCGCCGACCTCGGCGCGGAGGGTGTCTCGCTCTGGTCGGGTATCGTCCGTGACGCAGCCCCGGCCGACACGGTCTGGACCAGACTGAGCAACGGCCTGGCCGACATCATCGACCACGCGGCCCGCCGCGGCACGATCGTCTCGTTTGAGCCGGAGCCGGGGATGTTTATCGATACGCTCGTCCGCGCGGGGCAGCTCTTCGACCGGCTCGGCCGCCCCGGGCCTCTGCGACTCACCGTCGACATCGGCCACATGGAATGCATGGGCGAACGTCCGTTTGCGATACACCTCGCGGCGTGGAAAGGCCTCGTCGCCAACGTCCACGTCGACGACATGCTCGCCGGCCGGCATGAGCACCTGCCGCTGGGCACGGGCGACGTCGATCTTGCAGCCGCGGTCGCCGCCCTCGCCGCCGTCGGCTATCGTGGTGGCCTTCACGTGGAACTCCCCCGGCAGTCGCATTGCTGGCTCGAGACCGCGCGGCAGTCGGCCTCCTTTCTGCAACAAACGGTGCCTGGCACCGAATCTGGATAGGTTCATTGTTTTATGACGAAGGCTCCCTCCCCGCATGTGTTGTTGCTCTCGGTTCCCGGGCTTCGAGCCGAGGACCTTCCGCGCATGCCGGTGCTGGCCGGCCTTGCCGCCGCCGGCCGGTCGATTCCGCTCGCGCCGGGGTTTCCTGCCCTGACCTGCCCGGTGCAGGCCACGCTCACGACGGGCACGCTTCCCGCCGATCACGGCATCGTCGCCAACGGGCTCTTCGACCGCGGCACCGAGCACCTCGAGATGTGGATCAGCCCCGACGCGGTCCACCGAGTGCCACGACTCTGGGACCAGCTCAAGAAGACGCGGCCTGAGCTCCGCACGGCCGCGTGGTTCCTGCTCCAGTCGAAGCACGCCACCGCCGACCTCGTCTGCCTCCCCGCGCCGAAACACAACCCCGATGGCACCGAGACGATGTGGTGCCACACCAACCCCGAGCCGCTTTACGCCACGCTGCGGGAGTCGCTCGGCGAGTTTCCGCTGCACAAGTTCTGGGGGCCGGTGGCGGGCATTGAGTCGTCGCGGTGGATTGTGAGGAGTTTTATCGAGGCGTCGCGCGGGGCACCGCCACAGTTTGCCTGCGTCTACCTGCCGCACCTCGACTACGCTGCCCAGCGCACTGGTCCCGACAGCCCGCCGGCCCTCGCTGCCTGCGGGGAACTCGACGCCGAGATCGGCACGCTCGTCGAGGATTTCGGCGGCCTGGTCGGACGAGATAATCTGACCGTGCTGGTCGCGGGCGAATACCGGATCCGGCCCGTGACCCACGCGATCCATCCGAACCGCATCCTTCGCGAAGCAGGCCTCCTTGCCGTGTGCGACACGGCCGACGGCGAGTTGCTCGACCTCACCGCTAGCCGGGCGTGGGCGCTGGCCGACCACCAGATCAGCCACGTGTATCTCCGCGATCCGGCTGACGACCGGCTTGTCGCTGACGTGGCGGCGCTGTTTCGGGGTAGGGCAGGGGTGGGTCGCGTTCTCACGGGGGACGATCTCGTCACTGCCGGCCTTGTGCCGCGTTCGCAGGCCGCCGCGGCGAACCGTTGCGGCGACGTCGTGGTCGAGAGCACGCTCGACGGATGGCAGACCTACTTCTACTGGCTCGACGACGCGAAGGCCCCGTCGTTTGCCCGCACGATCGACATCCACCGGAAGCCCGGCTACGACCCCTTGGAACTCCACCTCGATCGCACGCAACTTCCGAAGATCGCGATTCCGCTCGATCCGTCACTCGTGAAGGGCTCGCACGGCGCGGTCGACCCTGCGAATCCTCACGAGACGATCTTCATCGCGTCACGGCCCGACGTCACCACCGCCGCGTCGCTTGCGATGCCCGACATCGCCGGCATCGTGACGAGCCTCTTTGGCGTGGCGTGAGCCTCGAGACCAGGGCGAGCGGCTCGACGAACCGAGTCGCCGCGGCCCAGAGCAACGAGAAATTCGCCGGACAAGTGAATCCGAGTCGCGCGAGGGTCGGGGTTGCCCGTGTCCTCTCGCCGGACGTTCACTACGGCCCTCCAGGCCTTCGCTCTCTCGGAGACGGCTGCGCTACGACATCCATGTCTCCGCTGGCCGACTACGCCGCTCGAGGACACGGGCAACCCCTCCCAGCGACGCGTATTCCCCGCGCTCGCGCTTGGGGCTTCCTGACGGGAAACGTTTCCATACGGCGTGCGCTACCCCGGTTGCCAAGAAGCCCGGAGCGCAAGCGATGGGAAAGCGGGTGGCGGGCGTGGTGGTGGTGTGGAGCGAGACGAGGCGTGGGGCCGTATTCCCCGCGCTCGCGCTTGGGGCTTCCTGACGGGAGACGTTTCCATACGGCGTGCGCTACCCCAAAGTCGGATGCGATCTCGTTTCCCGCGCCGGCTCACGCCCAGGTAGGCAGGGGCTGGATCTCGTCGGCTGGGCGGTGTCCGCAGTCCTTGCGGCCCGAGCCCTCCAGACGGCTGATCACGCGGACGGTCATGTCGGCGTCGCAGGCGATCTGGCAGGAGAGCCGCAGGCCCGGCGTCGTGATTCCCTTGGCGGCCAGCACGTCTTTCTCTGCCTGCGTCATCTTCGCCGGCTCGCCCGCCACGAACTCGACTCGGCAGGTTGTGCAGCGGGCCACGCCGCCGCAGGCATGCAACTGGTCGACTCCACACTCGTCGACGATTGCGTTGACGAGTCGCTTGCCGGTCGGAACTTCGAATGAACCCTTTCCTTCGACTGTCAGCTGAGGCATCGCGGAATCCTTGTGTGGGGCAGGGGGCTAGTTCTTCTTCGGCTGTTTGTCATCGAGATTCGCCACGAGGTCATCTGGCGTGATGGGTGAATGCACGCCAGTGGTCGGCACGTCGAGGCCGGTCGTCCACACCAGCGCATTGAGCATCAGCGTCCGGAAGTTGTCGTCGGCCCAGTTCTTGTGGAAGTGGGCGCCGGTGCAGCCGAAGCCGCGGCCACCATCCGGCCGCTCGTAGGCCCAGGCGAGGGCTTCACGGCTTCCTTTTTCGGACCGCACCGTCGGGTTGTTGCTGTGGGGCCCGTCGGGCCGTTCGCGAGTGTCGTCCGGCGGGACGGCCGTGAGAATCATCGTCACGCCCGCGGGTGGCTCGCGAAACCGCATGTGATAATACCATTCGTCTTGGGTCTCGAACGGCTGGACACCGCGGGTGATCGGGTGGCCTTCGGCGAGCTGCGTCTGGGCGAGTTTCCAGTGCGGGTTGACCGACCAGTGGGGCTCGAAATAACCCCCCATCCAGTTGAGAAACTCGGGGCCACCTTTCTCTTTCGGCACCTCGACGGCGTAGTGCAGGCAGGCGATCCCGACGCCCCGCTTGGCCAGCGCGTCGATCTGGGCGAGCCGGTTGCTCTGGATCACCGGGTGGCCGCCACCGCCATCGGCGAAGAAGAAAATTGCATCGGCGTTGTCAAACGCGGTCGGGTCGGCGGGCCAGCCGCCCGTAGAGACCTCGGAGACGACCTGCGGGAACGACGCATCGAGGCATTTCTTGAGCAGCATGGTGCCGGCGCGAAACTCGTGCTGGCCTGGGCCGTGGCTCGCCCGGCCGGCCACGAGGACGAGCTTCTTGGAGCCGGCGGTCAGTTTCGTCCGGGCGAGGCGGATGTCTTTAAACTCCACCTTCATAGGAGGCCCGGCATGCAACTGCAGCGCGAGCACACCCTGCGTCGCCCGCTTGCCTATTTCTTCGTCGACCGTCTCCGACATCAACAGGCCGTTGATGAAGTGTTGAAGGCGGGGACCCTGGGCCACGATGCGATAGTCGGTCCACTCGCCGGGCTTGATGACCTTCTGGAGGTCTTCCGTCTTGCCGATCGCCTCGCCGGCCGTCTTCGTCCCGTCGGCGGCGATAGTAATGCGTTCACCCCGTTTGGCGAGGATTCCCCGGCCCTTCTCCTCGTAGAGGATTCCTGAGTAGGTTGGCCCGGCCTCGAAATCGCCCTGGTAGCCTCCCACCACAAAGTCGCCGAAGTCCTTGCTGCGGTATTGAACGCCGCTGTTGCCGCCCGTGAGTCGGTAGGTGAACGTCAGGTCGAAGTTGTCGACGAGTCCCTGCCGCCAGATGAGAAACGTGTTGCCGTTCGTCGGATTCTCGGCCGTGTTCTGGCCGACGATCGCGCCGTCCTCGACCCGCCAGAACTCGGGCCGGCCTTCCCAGCCCTCGAGCGACGTGCCGTTGAAGATCGGCACTCCGACCGGCTCGGCGGCACGGGCCGCGGTCGCGATGAACCACGGCCCGGAGAGGGCGGCGATGCCGGCCAGGAAGAGGAGCCAACACTGATGGGACCGGCGGCCGACGGGGCGGGGAGCGACGTAGTGCACGGCAAGCCCTCGAGAACATGGGGTCGGCGGAACCCTTCGCCGGAAGCCCACGAGTATGCCACGAACTGGGCAGGACCGTGAAGTCGGTGGTTGCAGAGGACTACCGGGTGCTGACGGCCCGCGGCAGGCGCGGCGCCGTGACAGACTCGCGGGTCAGGCCGAGCATGTCGAGGAGGGCGTCGATGCCGACGACCCGCACCCCAAACTGCTTGGCAGCATCGACGCTGCGGCGCTGCCTCCGCGCCTCCTCGGCGAATGCCTCCACCTCGCGTTCGCCAGACTGTGCGGGGGGCTTGCCGCCATCGACGACCATCGCCGTCATGGTCGACACCGACTGGGCGACGCGAGCTCCGGCCCGTTCCACGATCTCGGCGAGCCGTTTGTTGTCAGCCGCACCATCATCGTCGAGGTTTACAAATCCGACGATGACCACCTCCGGTGCAGTGCCTGCCGTCCAGAGGCTGGTGGCTACGCCGTCGCCCCCCAAGATGGGCGTGCGGATCGAGTCGCGGCGGATAGAGGCTCGAAGGAGCGACGGTCCCTCGATGTCGGTCACTTCGACCGTCCCCTTGCGATCGCCGATCTGGGGACGGGGGTCATCCGGCGGAAACACGTGAAGCACCAGGCCCGGGCGGATGCCGCGGGTGGACGAGCACGACACGAGCACACTCCGCGTGGTCTCGTCGACCGAGAGAATCCGGCCGTCAAGACCGTCGACCCGGTCGTCCTTGGGCGTAGACGCGAGCACCTTTTCCTGAAGCTCCCGGTCGGCGACCCGGAGGCCGGCAAGGACCCTGTTCTGTTCGTCGATCGCCTTGGCGCGGTCGCGGAGTTCGGCGTAGATCACGCCGAGTTTGTCCACGGCGGTGTCCTTTGCTGCGAAGTCTTTCTGCCGCGTGGACGAGAGGTATTGACCGCCGTCGGCGATCTTCGAGGTCAGCATCTCGAGCCGCTCCGACTTTGTCTCAGCGGCTTCCTTCCCGGCGAGCAGTTTTTTCTGTTCGGCCTCGTGCCCGTCCCACTTCTCATCGAACGCCTTCTTGGCCTCGTTTTGCCGCTGTTTGGCGGCTTGCACCTCGGCGGCGGCGGTCTTCTCGGTCTCCGCGGCCTCGGTGCTCGACTTGGTCGCGGCGGCGTCAGCCTCTTTCGCCCTCCCGATTGCGGTTTGCACGGACTCGTCTTTCGTACGCAGCTGGCCCCGCAGCCAGCCGACAAGTTTGGCGTATGACTTCGGCTCCTCGTTGAAGCCGGCAAACTTGTCGGCGAGGAGCTTGTTGAAGTTGTCCTCGGTGATCTGAGCGGCGGTTCCTTCGGGCTCACCGACGACCTGGCGGAACTTCTCCAGTTCCTGTTGCGCCGCGATCATTTCCCCCTGCTTTTCGGACACCGTCTTCTCGGCCACCTCCGCCTTGAGCTGCTCGTCCATCCGCTGCTTGAACATGAAGTAGGTGGCGAACGTCAGGACGAACGTCAGCAGTACGAACACGATGAGCGCGATGCTCAACCGGTAGATCGTGGGGTTCGTCGCCATGCTTCATGTCCCTTTCTCAAGCGGGCTCTCATCGACGCAAACACGCCCGGTCGATTACGCCATGTCACTTTGTAGCGGTCGTAGCGGCAGCGACTCAGACGTTGCGGGCCAGAGATCGGACCATGCCAACGGCTTCGCGGCCTTGACCGCCTCCCGCCCCAATACGGCCGCCATGGTGCTTCGGCACAGCGTCGCCAGGTCGTCGACCCGCCCCCCCGACCGCAGCGCGTGCACGAGCGCGGCCATGCAAGCCGCATGGCTGTCGAGCGGTCGGTTCGACGCGGGCCGCAGGGGTCGTCCCGACACCGCAGGGCGTCGCAGGTCGGCCTCGCCACGCGTTCCGATCATCCGCTCGACGGCCTCCGTCGTCGTGCCTTCGCACCGCTCGATGCCGGCGTCGAGCGTGACGCCGCCGGCAAAGACAAACCTCACGGCGGTCGCCGACGAGGCGGCGCCGGGCGGGTGCGGCGGGAGCACGAGCGGAGTGTCGACGGGCACGGCGGCGATCGGGGCCACGTCGCCCAGCGCCCACATCGCCCGGTCGATCGCGTGGATATGCTGTTCGACAAAACTGCCGCCGGATGTGAACGGATCGGCGATCCAGTTGCGAGCGGCTGCCTCGGCAGCGGACCAGCCTGGGAGCGGCCCGCGGCTCCAGGGAAGGCCAAGCCGGGCGGTCGCCACGCCGTTGACCGGCTGCCCGATGCGGCCGCCGAGAACGCCGGCGATCGTCTGCCGGAGCCGCTCGTCGTGCCGCGAGTGCAATCCGGCCGCGAACGACAGTCCCCGTCGACGAGCCTCGTCGGCCAACGCGAGGATCGACCGTGCGCCGGCCGCGTCGACGGCCGCAGGTGTTTCGCAGTAGACGTGGCGTCCGGCATGGATGGCGGCGTCAACGTGCGCAGGCCGCTGGTGCGGCGGCGTCGCCAGAATCACCATGTCGACGTCGGATGCGATGACGTCGAATCCGGCAGCGGCACCGGTGAACCGACGAGCTACGGGGCAGATGAAGTGGCCGCCGAGTTGCGACGCCAGGATCTCGGCAGACGCCGCCAGGTGATCGGCGAACAGATCGCCGAGAGCCGTGACCACGACGCCGGGGTCGGCGGCGACAGCCTGCAGCGCAGCGCCGGTGCCGCGGCCGCCACAGCCGACGACGCCTACGCGGATCAGGTCGCTGCCGGCAGCAAACACGCCGCTGGCGGGCAGCGACGTGAGCGTGGCGGCGCCCAACGACCCGCCGAGAAACGAGCGGCGGCTGACCCGCCGACGAGAGACACCAGACGCCATGAGATCATCTCCAATCATGGGGAAGGACCTTGATCAGGCTTCCTACAACTTAGCAGCGGCGATCACCGGCTGTCTTCCAGAGGCCGTCCGGAATCTCCGCGAGCCGGGTCGGGGCTGCCCGTGCCCCGAGGGCCGGACGTTCACCTCGGCCCTCCAGGCCTCGGCTCTCTGCATGTCCGCTGCGCTTCGGCATCCTGCCTTCGCTTGCTCCCACAGCCCGGCTCTCGGGGCACGGGCAGCCCCTCACGCGAATGAGGGGAATCCGTCTTAGCGCTGCGACGCGAGCCTCGCCATCGCCTTCACGACCTCCTCCTCGATCGCCTCGGGCGATTGTCCAAAGGCCGCCTCGAAATCCCGACGCCGATCGTCCGCGGAGTCGTCAGCGAGCGGGAGCTTGGCCGCCTGAGCGTGCAGGTAGTCAACGAACTGTTTCTTCCGCGTCTCGACGAGATGTCTGGTGAGCGACCAGGCGGCGGCATAGGCATCGAGCGGCCCCTCCACCGCGCGGAAGCGATCGTCGGAGGCGATGATCGCCGCGATGTCGCCCGGCCGGTGGGTCGCGAGGAAGTGGTCGAGCCGTGGACGGTTGACCTTACCGATGCCCCGCCAGCCGCGAGTGTTTTCCAGATCGGGCGTCTCGAAGTAGGTGGCGATGCCCTCGCTGACCCAGAGGGGCACGGGGGCGAGGCGGCGGTGCATGCCGCAGTTGAACGCCATCTGGTGGGTCGCCTCGTGGGCGAGCGTGGCGACCAGGCCAGCCGCTGCGGGGCTCATGAGGATCTCGAGCGCCGTGCCCGACGAGGGTCGTCCGGCTGGCCGAAGCACGCCGTCGGTGCCGGTGAGATCAAACGTGGTGACGCGGTTGGTGAGCAGGTTGTAGTAGCCCACCACGCGGTCGGTGGCGGCGCCCAGATCGCGGCTCGCATAGGCCTCATACCTCCGCCGGTCGGCGAAGATCACGACCACGAGCGGTCGGGGTGGGTCGACCACGTCGAGGCCCGCCTTGCTCCAGAAGTTGCCGAAGGCCTC
>JBBDNW010000248.1:0-10715 GCA_040877375.1 Pirellulales bacterium
AGGGGGTCGGCGAACGCTCTTAGGAGCCTTGGGCGTATCCTCGCCAAGAGCGACAATCCGCAGGACTCCGCAGCGGCGACTTTTGCCGTCCCCGAGTCGGCGTTCCACGGAAGTCGAATGCGTACTAGAAGATCCCGAGTTGGTCCCGACCCGCGTCGGTCATGCGGTCGGGCGTCCACGGTGGCTCCATCACGATCCGCACCTCCACCGCCGCGACCTCAGGGCTCGCCGCCACGCACCGCTTTGTGTCGGCGATGAGCTGCGGGCCGGCCGGACAGGCGGGGCTTGTCATCGTCATGTCGATCGCGACGTGCTGCCTGCCCGGCACGTCGGATGATGGAGAGAGGGTGACACCGTAGATCAGTCCCAGATCGACGATGTTGACGAACAGCTCGGGATCCTTGACATCCTTGAGCATCTCGCGGACGCGATCCTCGCAGAGCGGGCCAGCCTTGCCGGCCGCGACCGTGGATCCAACGGCGGTGACTGGCGCCACGATGGCAGCGGACGTCGTCACGGGCAGCGCCGGCGCGGCGGGCGGTGCGGCAAGGGTGCCATGCGACGGCGGCCCACCGGCGACAGCCTCCGCCCGCAGCCGGACCCACACCCCACCGTGCTCGACCTTCACGTCGTGGGCCCGCGTCGACCGCACGGCCGGCATGGAGAGGGCCGCACCCGTGCGGATGTCGAACTTCGCACCGTGCCGGGGGCAGGCGATCTTGTGGTCGCGGAGTTCGCCGTCGGCAAGCGGCCCGCCGTCGTGCGTGCAGACGTCGTCGATCGCATAAAAGACGCCCTCGACGTGAAAGAGCGCTACCATGTCGCCGTCGACTTCAACGAGTGTCTTGCCCGGATCGGGAATCTCAGTTGTGTCAGCGACACGGATGTAGTCGGCCATAATCAGGGGTTCCAGGCGTGTCGGACGACGTGGGAGGGTGTCGGGAACACCGGCCGGTTTCCCGTCGCTCGCGATTCGGGCTTCCTGCTGGTGGGTGGGGCGATAGTCAGGTGATCCGGCGGATGCGGCTGCTGATCGCGCGGGCGAGCGCCTCGCGAACCTGCGGAATCGTGATCCGGTCGAACACCTGCTGAAAAAAGCCGGCGACGACGAGCCGGGCGGCCTCGTCGGCCGAAAGGCCTCGTGCCATGCAATAAAAGATCTGCTCGGCATCGACGCGGCCGCTCGTCGCCCCGTGGGTGCAGCGGACGTCATCGGCCTCGATCTCGAGGCCGGGGATAGAATCGGCGCGAGCATCGTTCGAGAGCATGAGGTTGTCGTTGCGCTGGTAGCCGTTGGTCTTCTGGGCGGCCTTGTCGACCTTGATCATGCCACGCCAGACGAGCCGGCTGCGATCCTGGAGAGCGCCCTTGTAGAGCAAATCACTTCGGCAGGAGGGAGCCTCATGGTGCTGGAGCGTGTTGTAGACGAGGTGCTGTCGGCCCTCCGTGAACATCACGCCGTTGACCTGCGCGGCGGCCCCACGGCCGACGAGCGCGACGTCTTGGGCCACCTGCGAGAGTCGGCTGCCGAGAGCGCCAAGCGTCCACTGCAGCCGTCCGTTCTCGTGGACAACGGCCCGCTGCCTCGCGAGGTGCCAGACGCCGGTATTCCAGTTCTGGAGGTTCACCATCCGCAGCAAGCCGCCCCTGCCCACCACGATCTCGGTGCCGCCGCAGTGGAAGCCGCCGGCGCCGCCAGCCGGACCGCCGCCGGCCGTCTCCGTGAGCACCGTCGCCTCCGCGCCCTCGTCGAGCACGACCAGCACGTGTGAGGTGTCGACGCCGCCCTCACTGATCCCCGAGATCACATGCAGCGGTGCGGCGATCCGCACCCGGGGCGGCACGTAGAGCACAACGCTCGCGGCATGAAACGCGGCGTGCAAGGCCGCGAACCAATCGCATCCAGAGTCGATCACGGAAAACCAGTGCGGCCGGAAGAGCTCAGGGTGGGCCGCTAGGAGACGGTCGGAGGCGCCGAAGACAACGCCCTGTGCGGCAAGAGCAGGGTCGAGTTCGTCGCGGACGACATGCCCGTCGACCGCCACAAAACGGCCGCCAAGCGTGCCAGCGGCAGCGGGTCGCGCGGCCACCTCGAAATCGGCATACGAGTCGTCGGCGAGGTCACCGGACAGAATCGCCGGGGCGAGCAGTCCTTCCGGCACCGCATCACCCACAGCCGGGGCGGGGCGGGGGCCCCATGCCTTGGGCTTGAAGGCCCGCAGGTCGGTCCGCATCCAGTTTTCGTCGCGGCGATCGGGCAGCGCAAGTGACCCGAACCGCTCGAACGCCTGCCGACGGGCGTCGAGCGCCCATTCCGGGAGCGCAGACGAACCGACAAGCCTGTCGAGTGAGTCACGGTCGAACGCGGGAGCAGAAGCAATGACGGTGGAGGTGCTCATGATCGGCGCGTCAGCCCACGGACCCTTCCATCTGCAGTTGAATGAGCTTGTTCATCTCGACGGCGTATTCCATCGGCAGTTCCTTGACGAGCGGCTCGATAAACCCACCGACGATCATCGTGCTCGCCTCGGCCTCGGAGAGGCCGCGGCTCATCAGATAGAAGAGCTGCTCCTCACCGATCTTCGAGACGCTCGCTTCGTGGCCGATCGAGACGTCCTGCTCCTCGATCTCGATGTAGGGATAGGTGTCACTGCGGCTCTTGTCGTCGAGAATGAGCGCGTCGCAGACAACGCTCGACTTGCTCTTCTTTGCCCCCGGCTCCACCTTCACGAGACCGCGGTAGCTCGCCCGGCCACCGTTCTTGGAGATGCTCTTGGAGACGATCCGACCGCTGGTGTGCGGCGCGGCGTGCACGAGTTTGGCACCAGCGTCCTGATGCTGGCCTGCCGAGGCGAAGGCGATCGAGAGAATCTCGCCGCGGGCGCCCGGCTCCATCATGTAGACCGCCGGATACTTCATCGTCAGGTGGCTGCCGAGATTGCCGTCGATCCACTCCATCATCGAGTCGCCGTAGGCCATCGCCCGCTTGGTGACGAGGTTGTAGATGTTGTTGGCCCAGTTTTGGATCGTTGTGTAGCGGCAGCGTCCGCCCCGCTTGACCACGATCTCCACCACGGCTGAGTGCAGGCTCTCGGTGGAATACATCGGGGCCGTGCAGCCCTCGACGTAGTGCACTGAAGCCCCTTCGTCGACGATGATCAGTGTCCGCTCGAACTGCCCCATGCTCTCGGCATTGATGCGGAAGTAGGCCTGGAGAGGAAACTCGATCTTCACTCCCTTGGGCACGTAGATGAACGAGCCCCCCGACCAGACGGCCGAGTTGAGCGCGGCGAACTTATTGTCGGTGGGCGAGATGATCTTCCCGAAATACTCACGCAGCAGGTCGGAGTGCTCGCGGATGGCGGTGTCGGTGTCAGTAAAGATCACACCCTTCTTGGCGAGATCCTCCTGCAGCGAGCCATAGACCACTTCACTCTCGAACTGCGCCTTCACGCCGGAAAGAAACTTCCGCTCCGCCTCGGGAATGCCCAGTCGGTCGAATGTCTTCTTGATGGCGTCGGGCACTTCCTCCCACGTCTTGCCCTGCTGCTCGGCCGGCTTGAGGTAGTAGAAGATTTCCTGGAAGTCGATGCCGATCCGGCCGCCCCAGTGGGGCATCGGCTTCGAGTTGAAGATGTCGAGCGACTTGAGGCGGAAATCACGCATCCACGCGGGCTCGCCCTTCATCTCCGAGATCTGCGAGACGATCGTCGCATCGATGCCCCGTCGCGCCTTGAAGATGGCGGGGGAATCGGTACGAAAGTCGTACTTATTGATCTCGCCCAAGGCCAGCGTCGAGGATTCTTCGATTCCAGTGGACATGTTGCTGCTCCTGCGTTGACCGACACAAAGCCTAGGCTACACCGACACCGCCCGCGCCGATTCCTCCATCACCTTCTCCGCCGCCGCCGCCTCAGGGTAGGCGGCACGGATCCGCTCGTAGCCCCGCTTGTGGAGTTCGGCGGCGAGGTCGGGCCCACCCGATTCGACGATCTTCCCTCCGAGCATCACGTGCGTCCTGAGGGGGATGTTGTGTTCGAGCAGTTGCTCGTGGTGCGTGATGATGAGAATCCCCATCTCGGCACCGCCAATGCGGGCGATGCTCTCGCTTGCGAGCCGGACGGCGTCGGCGTCGAGGCCGCTGTCGGTCTCGTCGAGGATCGCGAACTTGGGCCGCAACATGGCGAGTTGCAGAATCTCGGCCCGCTTCATCTCGCCCCCTGAAAACCCATCGTTGACATAGCGGCGGGCAAACTCGGTGTCCATCGAGAGCTCGCCCATCTTGTTTTTGAGTTCCGTGCGGAACTCACGCATCGGCATCAGCTCGTGCCCCTCCTTGCGGTCGGGGTTGCGGACGTTGGTCACCGCGTGGCGGAGGAAGTCCGCGAGCCGGACGCCGGGGATCGACATCGGCCGCTGGAAGGCAAGAAACAAGCCCGCGCGGGCCCGCTGGTCGGGCTCCATCGCGAGGATGTCATGCCGCGTGCCGTCGGCATCTACGAGCTCGATTGTTCCCGCCGTCACCTCGTACGACGGATGGCCCATGATCGCGTAGCCGAGCGTGCTCTTTCCGGAACCATTGGGCCCCATGAGCGCGTGGATTTCGCCACGGCCGATCTCGAGATCGACGCCCTTGAGGATCTCCTGCCCCTCGACGGAGACGTGGAGGTTGGAGATGACGAGCGTTTCTTTTGCGGCGTGGGTCATGGGTGGCATCGAGCGGTGAAGGATGGGCCAAAGAGAATCAGGACTGGAGCTTCTGGTGGTCGAACACGAGCTGATCGGAGACAACTGCGGGAGCCACGTAGCCGGAGTGATGCGGCACGGGGAGTTCGTCTGCGATCTTGCCGATCCCGCCCTTCTGCCTGGCGATCCGCTGGCCCTGAATCTTGTCCTGGATCCGCATCAGTCCTTCGAGCAGGCTTTCAGGACGCGGCGGACAGCCGGGCACGTAGACATCGACTGGCACGACGAGGTCGACGCCCTTGACGACGTGGTAGCCCCACTTGAAGTACGGGCCGCCGCCGGTCGTACAGGCGCCCATGGCGATCACGTATTTCGGATCGGGCATCATGTTGTAAAGGCGACGGACGCGGCTGGCCATCTTGTAGGTGACGGTGCCGGCCACGATCATCAAATCGGCCTGCCTGGGCGTGGCCCGGAAGGCACCCGCCCCGAAACGGTCCATGTCGTAGCGGCTGGCCCCAGCGGCCATCATCTCGATCGCACAACATGCCAGGCCAAAGGTCATCGGCCAGATGCTCGACTGGCGGGCCCAGTTGATCGCCTGCTCGATCGTTGTCAGCACGAGGTTCTCCTCGAAGCGGCCCTCGATCCAGGGCTTCGGTGAACTCGGCTGAGCGGCGTTGATGGTCATTTGTGGGGCTCCGGGACAGTCTGATGCGGCTTCGTATGAACTGCATTCGATGATGGAATCGGCTTTCTTTCAAGTCCTTGCGGCAGCGAAGGCGGGCCGGCCGCCAGTTGCGGTGGGCTGGCATCAGCCGCAGCCGTAAACCGGCAGCAAGCCGATCCATCGAGGCGGCACTCCGACAACTGAACGGCAGTCCCGACCAAATCCTGAAGCATCAGCCGCTCCGCCGCGCAGATCGAGCGATCCTGCTCTGCGAGAACGGGGTAGGGGCAGGAATAGCTGGTGAGCACCGGGAGGGCCGCGGTTTGCTCGACGCTGCACGAGACGCCACGCTCGCTAAAAATGGCCGCGATACTGGCCAGCCGTTCGGTGGGCGTTTGCCCTGAAACACGGTCGCGATAGACGTCGGCTAGCGAGCCGGCAATCCGATTCAAGAGCCCCTGTCGAACCGATGGCTCCCGCACGGACCTGATTTCCCGCCACAGAACCATCGCGAGGTCGCGGAAGTTGTCGCCGCCGAGCCGCCGACCGGCGGCAGTCAGGCTGTAGACATGCGCCGGGCGACCGCGGGGCCTTGATTCGGACTTGCGATCGATGATCCCGGCCCGCATGAGCCGATCGAGCCGTTGGCGGACAGCCGTTGCGGTCACACCGAGCTGGGTGGCCAGTTCGCCAATGCCGAGCACCGCATCGCCGCGGAGCAGTTGCAGGACGGACGCGTCGGAGTCACGGAAATCGGAGGCGGAATCAGACATACACCGTAGTTTACGCCCTTCGCTATTTTTGACAAGCAGATATGCGAAAAGTGGCTCTTCATGAGGTTTTGTCGGCCTTGGACAGCATCCGACTTGGGGAACGCATGCGACTTACGTGTTTCGCCCGCTCGGGGGCGGCAAAAGTCTCGTCGCTCCTGGCGAGGATACGCCCAAGGCTCCTAAGAGCGTTCGCCGACCCCCGCGCTCCCGTCAGGAAGCCCCAAGCGCAATCTCGGGGAATGCGGGTAGCACCCCGCCCCGCTCCACCAACAGCGGATGAACTCTAGAGTAGAGGCAGTTGCCGCTGCCGCACGGGGGTCTTTCTTTGCAACCGCGATTGCCACTTACCGACAGCGGCTGGTTTTGGGGGGCGGTGTTTTCCGTGATGGCGCTGGCCGGCATCGGGCTGATCGCGGGGAAGTTTGATGTGCGGCAGCGGCAGGTCGAGGGACGGTTCCTCGGCCGCCAGCGTGCCCATGAGGAGCGGGAGCGGCGTGCCGCGGGGCAGGAACCGATCGACCTTGCGGATTCTGCGAGTGAACGGGAGCAGGTCGCACCGGGCCGCATCGTGCCGCTCTGGACGCTGGCAGCCGCGGCGGCCGCGGCGGCCGCGGCATCGCTCGCGATGCTTGCCCGCGAACGCCGCGGGCCGTAAACACGGCCACGCCCACCGCCCGGATTCCCATCGCTTGCGCTCCGGGCTTCTTGTCGGCCGGTTGTCGGCCGGGAAGCGCACGCCGCATGGGATGGCTCCCGTCAGGAAGCCCCAAGCGCGAGCGCGGGGAATACGCCCGCCACCTCAAACCCGCTCCGCGCCACACCCGCTTTCCCATCGCTCGCGCTGCGGGCTTCTTGGACCACGGCCATGCCTCCCGATCCGCGGCGTCTTCGCGCGGCAACGTCAGCCGATGATCGATCGGCGGCGGGCGCGGTAGTCCCACACCACGAACCGCTCCAAATCCTTACCGGCGGTGAAGAACACCCGGCCGTGCGCGGCCTCCGCGAGCCGGTAGGCAAACTTGATGTCTTCCCTCGACTGCGACCAGCCCGAGAGAAGGAACACGTTCACCGTGATCCCCTCGCGGCGGCAGCGTTCCGCCTCCCGCATCGTCGCCTCCTCCGTCCGACGGTGCGGCGGGTAGAGCAGGTAGAGTTCGCTGCCCTCGAAGTGCGCTGTCGGTAGCCCATCGGTGATAATGATCACCTGCTTGTTGGGCGTGTCCTGTTTCACGAGGTGCTGCCGCGAGAGCGAAAGCGCGTGCTGGATGTTGGTGAAGTGGGGCGGAACGTCCGACTCAGAGATCGCTGGATCAGCCATGTTGGCCCGCAGACGGACGACCGAGTCGAAAATCGTCACGGGCTTCGGGAGCAGCTTCACGACCTCCCCGACCGTCCGCGGCTTCGCGAACGAGGCCATCTCGATGAACTGCAGGAAATCTCCCGGATACTCCCGGAGCACAAGCCCCTGCAAAGCCAGCGCCATGCGCTTCACGCTGACGTACTGGCCGCCGTAGCGCATCGAACCGCTCATGTCGAGCACCACCGTCGTGGCGCATTTCGGATTATTGCGGGTGCGATGCACCTCGATGTCGCGGGCATCGAGCCGCAGCCGACGCGGCTGGCCGGTGCCGGGGGTGGGATCGCCAGCCTGCCGCAGCATCGCGTTGACCAAGGAGCCCGGGATGTCCATGTGGGCAACAGAGTCACCAAACTCATAGGGCCGCGTGGGCACGAGCTCGACCGCGCCGTCGCCCACGATCTTGCCGTCGTGACGTCCGGTACGGGAAGGATCGAGCGCGGAGAAAATCTGCTCCAGCAGTTTGCCCTGGAAGATTCGCAGGGCCTGCGGCGTGAGCTCGTAGCCCCGCTTTGTTCGTTCCAGCCCCTGCTGCGCCGCCATCTGCTCGATGATCTCCTGCACCTGGCGGCGGACGGCATCAAGACCGTCGAGTTGCTCCCGTTCGATGAACTTTCCGAGGGCGTCCATGTCGATGAGGGCCACCCTGGCGTTTTTCGCCGCCTCTTCGACCTGTCGCAGCAGTTCCTCAATCTGCTCGAGCGTCTCCTTCACCTCGAGCGCCTCCGGCACCGAGAGCTTGTCGCGGCCCGTGAACGCCCACTTCGCCGCGAGCTCATCAACCTGATAGACCTCGCCGAGCGTCTCAATCAGCCCGGCCAGTTGCCCGGCGAATCGCGACTGGTCGTCATCCTGCGCATACCAGAGCCGCTCGAGCTGCCGCAGTTGCTCCTCGCGAACCGCCTTGGCGAATCCCTCCCGAGACTTTGCCGGCGGCTGCATGCGCTGAGCGGCCGCGCGAAACTGCTGTCGGGCCTTCTTCCGCACGCTCTCGGTCTCGTACCGCTCCAGGATCTTTCGCCGCTCCTCCTCGAGCTTCCGGCGGATCGACTCAAGCGACGGTCCCAGCCCCCTGATCTGCTCTGGATCGAGCATGATCGCCTCGGCCAACTGCTCCTCGGAGAGTTCGCTGATGTCGCCAAACTCCAGCAGGTGCTCCATCGCCGGCGTCACGAGATCGACCGCCGGCGGCCGCGGCGGCGGAATCCGCGTGGGATCGTACCGCTGGTACGTGTGGACGATCCCGCCGAGCGTGTCACGGTTGGGCATGGGTCAGCGGAAGCCTCCCGTGTCATAGACAGTTCGTCCGTGGGACTGGAGCCGGGAGATCCGCTCGGTCGCGTAGAGGCCGGCAAGGATGAACTCGATGCAGCTGGCCCGGACGGCCGGGTCGCGGGCGGCGTTGACCTCAAAGGCCTTCTCCCAGACCGCCGGCATCTCGGCCACCAACTGCTCGTACACCGTTGACGGCACCATGTCGCCCACCTCGATCTTCACTCCCTGGCCGAACACCTTGGCGATCTCGTCGAGACCGTGTTCTTCCACGTATTCCTCGAACACCGTCGTAATGGCCTCCGCCACCACCGCGTCGAGCACCTGCCGCTCGCTCATCTGGTGGCTTCCCATCATGTCGAGCTCGAGTTTGCCGAGGCTCGATGAGTAGAGATGACCCAAATCGCTAATCCTGGGCACGGCCGGCTGCTCGCCGAGCCGCACGCCCCGCTGACGGGCGCTCGCCACCATCGTCTCGTAGTTGGCGATGGAGAACCGGGCGCTCACGCCCGACTGTTGATCGATGAACTTGCTCTTTCGGGCAGCGATCGTGACCTGCTCGACAATCTGCTTCATGAAATACGGCACCACGATCGGCCACTCGCCCCCGAGGTCGATACCAGCCTCCTGCTCGACCATCCGAATACCGAGGTCGCGGTCGCGGGGATAGTGGGTGTGGATCACCGACCCGATCCGGTCCTTGAGCTGGGGGATCACCTTGCCGGAGCGGTTGTAGGTCGACGGATTCGCCGAGAAGAGCAGCATCACGTCGATATCAAACTTGACCGGATAGCCGCGGATCTGGACGTCGCGTTCCTCGAGGATGTTGAACATCCCGACCTGCACGAGTTCGTCGAGCTCGGGGAGCTCATTCATCGCGAAGATGCCGCGGTGCAGCCTGGGAATGAGCCCAAGGTGGATCGCCTCCTCGCTCGACATGCTAGTGCCACCGGCTAGCTTCGCAGGGTCGATCTCGCCGATGATGTCGGCAAACTTGGTTCCCGGGGCCAGACGTTCGGCGTACCGTTCCGCACGGGGCCACCAGGCAATCGGCACATCGGCGGCGTCGCGAGACGCTACCAGCCGCCGCCCGGCCGATGTGATCGGGGCGAACGGATCGTCATGCAGCGGGATCGCCGCGTCGTCGAGGTAGGGGAGATGCTCGTCGAGGAACCGCACCAGCAGCCGCATCACCCGGCTCTTGGCCTGGCCCTTCTCGCCCAAGAAGAGCATGTCGTGCCCGGCGAGCAGGGCGATGTTGATCTCAGGGATCACGGTCTGGTCATAGCCGACGATTCCAGGAAAGAGTTCGTCGCCGTTTTGCAGCATCCGCAGGAAGTTCTCCCGCACCTCATCCTTAACGCTGCGGCTTTTCCAGCCGCTGGCCTGGAGTTCGGCGAGTGTGGCGGGTGGGCGTGAACTACTCATGCAGGCGAATCTCCGTGGCTGGCTTAGATTATAGGCGGTCGGCACACGCTGGCACCACACGCGGGGACGGTGGGGACCGCGATACTGCGGGAAGGGCGGAGCGGGTTGGGGTGGGAGGCGTCTTCCCCGCGCTCGCGCTTGGGGCTTCCTGGCGGGAGGGGAGGATGTGCGGTGCTTCCGCGGCGGTGGCACCAGATCCGCGAGCCTCGAGCGGGCTGGCGTTCACGGGGCGTTTAGCCGAGTGGTAACGTCATGGTACTTTCCACCTGTTTTACCTCCCGCCTGCCATCACGAGGCCCAGCCATGCCCACTCTCACCCGCCTGCTGCTCCTCTTTGCCTGCCTCCTCCTCGGCCCGCTGGTGGTGATCGCCGACGAGTTGCCTGCGGACACGAACACGATCAAAAGCCTGACGGTCGAGCAGGCGCGGAAGTTGGCAGCGGAGTTCAAGGGCCAACAGTTGTCCCTCAACGGCCTGACCACGCTTGACGCCGACACCGCCAAGGCGCTCGCGGAGTTCAAGGGCCAAC
>JBBDNW010000249.1:0-10681 GCA_040877375.1 Pirellulales bacterium
GCCGCCGCGACGGAGGTCGAGCGTACACGAGTAGTCGGGATTCGGCTCCTCGGCCGGCAGTTCAAACGGTCCGGGCGTGTGGCCCGTGGCAAAAAACCGGCTCACGCGCCGGCTCTCCGCCTCCAACACGTTTACGGGCCGCGTTTCAAAGGACCGCCCGCCTGGGTGAACCACGTGCCACGTACAGCCGCCCAGACTGCGACCATTCCACGTGTCGACCACGTCGAACACCAAGGGCGAGTGGATCGGAATCGTGGGATGCAGACAGCTGGCCGGCTGCCAGGCGCGGAATCGCACTCCCGCCACAAACTCGCCGGGTCTGCCGGTGGCGACGAGCGGCACGCGCCGGCCGTTACAGGCGATCGCATGGCGACCGGAAACAAGACCGGTGACGAGCACCTGCACCCGCTCCAGCGAACTGTCGACCGCCCGCGCCATCGCCCCTGCGATCGGCTGCTCCCCGAGCACGTGCCAGGGTTCGAGCCCGGAGCGGAGTTCCAGCCGCACGCCGTCGTGCGTGACCGCGCCGAGCCGTGGAAAGCGAAACTCGGCGAAGCACTCAAACCACTTGCTGTCGAACGCAAAACCCGCGCGCCGCAGGTCGCCGAGCACGTCATCAAAATCCGCCATCAGGAAGTGCGGCAGTAGAAACCGGTCGTGGATCGCCGTGCCCCAGCGGACGAGCCCGCCCCTTCCCGACATCTCCCGCGGCTCACGCCACAGCCAGGCGATCAGGGCCCGGATCACGAGCTGCGACAACAGCCCCATCCGCACGTGCGGCGCCATCTCGAAGCCACGCAGCTCCACCAGCCCACGGCGACCGCCTGCCGTGTCGGGTGAGTAGAGCTTGTCGATGCAGAACTCGGCGCGGTGCGTGTTGCCGGTGAGGTCGGTGAGCAGATTCCGAAACACACGATCGACGAACCACGGAGGCGCGTCGGGGCCGATGGCGGCGAGTTCCTGCAGCGCGATTTCCAGTTCGTAGAGGCTCTCATGCCGGGCCTCGTCGATCCGCGGCGCCTGGCTCGTCGGGCCGATGAAACGGCCCGCAAAGAGATACGACAGCGACGGGTGGTTGTTGAAGTAGGCGACGAGGTTTCCCAGCAGATACGGCCGGCGGAGAAACGGGCTGTCGGTGGGTGATGCCCCGCCGAGGACCAGGTGATCGCCACCACCGGTGCCCGTATGCAGCCCATCGATCTCAAACTTTTCGGCGCACAGGCGGCTCCCGCGGGCCTCCTCTTCGAGCGTCTCGCGGAGCCGCACGAGTTCGCGCCACGTCGCCACTGGTGGCACGTTGACCTCGATCACGCCCGGGTCGGGCGTGACATGGAGCCGCCGCAGCCGCGGATCATGCGGTGGCGGATAGCCCTCGAGCACCACCGGCATGTCGAACTCCACCGCCACGCGTTCCACCGCAGCGACGAGTTCGAGCCAGTCGTCGCCCGCCGTCCCGACCGTGCGGGGATCGCGGTCTTCCTCGGCCGTGAAGTCGACCGGGGGCAGGAAGACGTGCAGCCGGCCTCCGCGAACCTCCGTGACCGTCGCCGTGCGGACGATCGACGTGCCGTCGCGGATATCCGCCTCTTCGGGCCACGGCAGGGCCGCCATCGGCAGCCGCAGACCCGCCGGCGAATCCCCCGGGATGAGCGGCACGCCGTCGGCAGGCATCGGCCAGACGCTCGACCTCCAGCGGGCCTCGCCTGCGCGGCGGAACATGAGCAGCGGCAGCACAAATGCCGTCGGATGCACGGGGTCGACGACGGCCGGCGCGAGCGGATCATGCACCGGCACCTCGTGGGCGGCGATCACGCGCGCCGAATCAACGCCGAGTACCGCGGCCAGCCGCCTGAGGAAATCACCAGCAGCGGCGGCCGGCACGGCGACAGCATCCTCCCCGGCGACATCGCCGGGGGCGATCAGATCGCGACGACTCCAGATTGCTCGGCCGTCGTCCCGCCACGCCAGTTCGAGGGCCCACCGCGGCAACGGCTCCCCCGGATACCACTTGCCCTGTGACTCCAGTAGCACGCCGCCAGGGGCAAGCCGATCGAGCAGCCGCTGCGCGAGGGCTTTGGCGCGGGACCGCTTGTCGACGCCAAGAGCCGTGATGTTCCACTCCGGGCTATCAAAATCGTCGATCGAGACGTACGTCGGCTCACCGCCGCAGGTCAGCCGCACGTCGCCCATCACGAGCGCCGCGTCCACCTCGTCGCCCAACGCGAGAATCCGCTGCCACTGGTCATCGCCGAACGGCCGCGTCGTCCGCGGCGACTCCTCGATCCGCTCGACTCGCATCTCGAAGTGAAACTCACTGGAGCAGGGGTCGACCACGCCGCTCACCGGCGCGGCACTCGCCGGATCAGGCGTGGACGCCAACGGGAGGTGCCCCTCGGCGGCCAACAAGCCACTCGTCGGATCGAAGCCGACCCAGCCGGCACCCGGCAGAAACACCTCGGTCCACGCATGCAGATCGGTGAAGTCGGCCGTCGGCCCCGGCGGACCGTCGAGCGGCTGCACGTCGGGGGCCAACTGCACGAGATAGCCCGAACAGAAGCGGGCCGCGAGCCCAAGCCGCCGCATGACCGTCACCAGCAGCCACGCCGAGTCGCGGCAACTGCCGCTCGACAGGGCCAGCGTCTGCTCGGCCTCCTGAACGCCAGGCTCCATGCGGATCACATACCCCACCCGCTCCCGCACCGCGCGGTTGAGCGCCACGAGCACGTCGATTGTCCGCACCTGCCCGGCCACACCGCCGCGGTCGTCCGCCAGGCCTTCGTCGCGGAGGAAGGCGGCGAGAAACTCGTCGATGAGCGGGCCGCACGACGACAGCGAGAGATACGGGGCCAGTTCAGCCGCAAGCACGGGATCGTAGGCGAACGGAAACTGCTCGACCTGCGGCTCGAGGAAGAAATCAAAGGCGTTGATCGCCACGAGTTCGGCGACGAGGTCGACCTCGAGCACGAGTTCCCGCGACGGATTGGGAAACACGACCCGGGCGACGTGGTTGCCCTGTGGGTCTTGCTGCCAGTTGAGGAAATGCTCCGCGGGCCCCACTGTCAGCGAATAGCTCGTCACCCGCGTGCGGCAGTGGGGCGCGGGACGCAGCCGGATCGAGTGCGGGCCGAGGCTGACCTGCCGATCGAAACGGTAGACGGTGCGGTGATGCAGCGCGATGCGGGTCGACATATCTGGCACCACCTCGGGAGACACGTGTCAGGAACTTTTTTCGCGCGACCGCAGACCAAAGAAGGTTTCAGAGATCGCGTCGCTGGCCTGGTTGAGCTTCGCCTGAAACCCGTCGATAAACCCGTGAAGCCCCCCGTCGCCGCCGAGGATCTCGTCGATCGCCCCGTAGTCGAGCTGGCTCCGCAGGCGACCGAGTCGTTGCTCCGCGGGATTGCTGTAGGCGCCCTTGGCTCCGCCCGTCACGGCCAAGAGCGACTCCTCCGCCTTGATGAGGCAGAAGTGCATCGCCCGCGGGAAGGGCCGGGCGAACACGAGGAACTCGGCAACATTCCGCCGCGACACCGCGCCATATTCCTTGCGGTACATCTCGAGGGCACTGGCACTCTCGAGCACCGCCGACCACTGCACGGCGTCTCCGCCGGCGTCGACGTCGGCCGCCACCTCGAGGCCGGAGTCGAGAGCATCGGCGGCCGGCGGCGCGAAACGCAGGGCCGCGGGTCTGAAATAGTGCTCGACGTCGAGCACCCGGCTCGTTTTATCGGCCCGCTCGATGAGCCGCCCCATCCGCGCGAAGTGCCACGCCTCGCCGTGCGACATCGTCGCGTCGGTCACCCCCGTGATCAGCTGGCTGGCCCGCTTCATCTCGTCGAGAAACTCACGCGGGCCGTGGATGCCCGCCGTGCCGGTGGCCGCGGCGCGGACGTAGAGATGGGCCTTGTTGATCTCCTCCCACATGGGACTGCTGATCATGTCGCGGACCGTGCGGGCGTTCTCGCGAGCGGCCTGCAAGCAGTTGGCCATCGAGTTGGGGTTGGCCTGATCGAATGCCAGGAACGTAAACACGTTGGCCTGGTCGGCAAGGCCATGCCGCGCCCAGAAGTCGGCCTCGTCGCCGAACGTGCAGACCAGAGCGTTCCAGAGGCGGCCCGGGCTGATCGTGCCGTCGAGTGCGAGGTCGAGGGTGGTCTCCACCGCGCGGGCGACGTTTTCCGCCCGCTCGATCTGGCGATTCATCCAGTAGACGCAGTCGGCGACACGGGAGAGCATCTCAGCGCCTCCCCTCGTGGACGACCCACGTGTCTTTGCTGCCGCCACCCTGCGAGGAGTTGACCACCAGCGAGCCCTTCACGAGGGCCACGCGAGTAAGTCCACCGGGGAGCACGAAGATGTCCTCGCCGTAGAGGATGAACGGCCGCAGGTCGACATGCCGACCCTCGAGCGAGTCGCCCACCACCGTCGGCACACGGGAGAGCGACAGCATCGGCTGCGCGATGTAGTTGCGAGGGTTGGCCTTGATCCGCGCCCGGCAGTCCTCGAGTTGCTCCTTCGTGGCCCGGGGCCCCAGCACAATGCCATAACCGCCGCTCTCGTTGGCCGGCTTGACGACGAACTCTCCGAGCTTCGAGAGCACATGGTCGCACTGCGTTGGCTCACCGCAGACGAACGTCGGCACGTTGGGGATGATCGCGTCTTCACCGAGGTAATACCTGATGATCTGCGGCACGTAGGCGTAGACGGCCTTGTCGTCGGCGATGCCGGTGCCCGGCGCGTTGACGAGCGCCACGTTGCCGGCTCGATAGGCCCGCATCAGCCCTGGCACGCCCACGAGCGAGTCGTCCCGGAAGGCAAGCGGGTCGAGAAAGTCGTCGTCGATCCGCCGGTAGATCACGTCGACCCGCTGGAGACCCCGCGTCGTTCGCATGAAGACGACGTCGCTTTGCACCACGAGGTCGGAACCCTGCACGAGTTCGACCCCCATCTGCCGGGCCAGGAAGCTGTGCTCGAAGTAGGCGGAGTTGTAGATGCCCGGCGTGAGCACGACGACCCTCGGATCGCGGGCCTGCGGCGGCGCGATGTATTCGAGCATCGCCAGCAGCTTCTCGGGATAGTTCTCCACCGGGCTGATTCGCTGCCCCGCGAAGAGCTGCGGGAACGTCCGCTTCATCACCTCGCGATTCTCCAGGACGTACGACACGCCCGACGGGGTGCGGAGGTTGTCTTCCAGGACATACATCACGCCGTCGCCACCGCGAACGAGGTCGGTGCCGGTGATGTGGCACCACACCCCGCGGGGCGGCTTGAGCCCCGCACAGGGGCCGCGGAAGCACTTGCCCGAGTCGACGAGCCACTCGGGCACCACACCATCGGTCACGATCCGCCGCTCGTTGTAGACGTCGTCGATGAAGAGATTGAGCGCGTGGATCCGCTGCTTGAGCCCGCGCTCGATGACGGCCCACTCCGCCGCCTCGATCACGCGCGGCACGACGTCGAAGGGCCAGACCTTTTCCGTCCCGGCCTCGTGGCCGTAGACGTTGAAGGTGATGCCCATCGTGAGGAGCGTCTTGTCGGCGGCCCGCTGCCGCTGCGCAAGTTCGCCGTCGGAGGCTTCGGCGAGGCGGCTGGCCAGCAACTCAGCGCCGGGCCTTGGACGCAGCGACGCGTCGAAGAGTTCGTCGTGGAAGCCTTCGGTCTGATACGCCTGCAGGTCCATGGCGGCCGTGTGGAAAGGGGGTGCGGGCGGGGCCCGTGGCGGTCGGCCGCCTCGCTCAAACTCCACGGGAGATTTGAGAACATACCCGACTGCGCAGTCTGCTCCAAACGTCCCGCGTCACGGACCCGCCTGTGGCCCTTCTGTCGGGACGTCACGCCGGTCGCGTGGTGATCGCCGCGAGCGCGGCACCGAGGTCGTGGGGCTGGATCGGCATGGGCACGATCCGGCGACGCTCGTCCACCTTCGCCCCGTCGGCGACGCCGGCCTGTTTCGCTCCCACGAGGAGGATCGCGGGCACGTCGACGAGATAGGGATCGGACGAGAGCTGGTTGAAGGCCTCGACGGCGGCTTGGCCGAGCGTGCGGGTGCTGAGCACGAGAAAGTCGGCAGGGAGCGGTGAACTTGAGAACCTCGCCAGGGCCCGCTGCGGGTTTTCGGTGAGCAGGACGCGATAGCCGAGTTTGGAGAAATAGTCTCGCAGCGTTTGCTGCGCGGTCGTACCCGACTCCACGAGCATCAGACTGCCCTTGCTGGTCGCCGCCCGGCTCGTCTCGGCGTGTTTCGCCGCCGCACGATCGGCCGCCACCGCACCCGGCGACGACCCGTCGCCACCGCCGCGGCGGGCGATCGTCGCCTCGAGAGCCCGCTTCACGTCGGTCGCCGTCTGCCAGCGCTCGACCGGATCGAGGTGCATCATCCGCGACACGATCTCGACGACGTCACGCGGCAGGTCGGGCGATCGCGTGCCCAGCGGCACCACCTGCGTGTATCGCCGCGGATCACCCCGCACGTTGCGGTCGCGCGACTCAGTGAGCGGTGCCACGCCGGCGAGGGCCAGGTAGGCGACGGTGCCGAGAAAATAGATATCGCTGCGGACCGCGTCGTCGCGGACGCCAGTGACCTTCTCGAGCGTGGCGTAGTCAATCGTCCGCGGATTGTCGACGCGGCCAAGCACCTTGTCGCCCGTCTCGTCGACTCCCGCGAGGCCGAAGTCGACGAGCTTGGCTTGGCCCGTCGCCGATACGATGACGTTCGACGCCTTCAGGTCACGATGCGTGACCCCGCGGCGGTGGGCGTATTCAAGACCGCTCACCATGTGCAGCATCAGGTCGAGGGCCCGTGGCACGTCGACGGCACTGCGAATCTTGACCAGTTCGCGGAGCGTCTGCCCCTCGACAAACTCCATCGTCAGGTAGCTCACGCCGTTTTCCACACCCACGTCCTCGATGGCGACGATATTGGGATGGCGAAGCACGCGGCCCATCTCCCCCTCGTGCCGGAAACCGCGGCACTTGTCGGGGTCGTTGGCAAACCGGCTGCGGAGCACCTTCACCGCCAGGACCGAGCCGTTGTCGCGATGGATCGCGCGATACACCCGCGCGAACGAGCCGGCACCGATCTGATAGAGCACCTTGGCGAGTCCGAAGAAGTAGCCCGCCTGTTCGCCACGCAGGAGCCGCTCCAACTGAAAGCCCGTGAGGAGTTCGCGGCGCACCAACGCCTGACCAAACTCCTCCGCCGAGAGCCCGTGGCCATGCACCTCGGCGAACGTTTCATTGAGCGCCGCGGCGGGCACGAGGTCGAGCGCGCCGGCGAGATGCAGCAGGCTGTCTGCCGTGGACGGAATCATGTTGAGGACCACCCGGGCCCGGCGACAGATGTGAGCGATTGGTGCGGAGCGACTATCAGACTACGGATTCCGTATTTGTGCGACGGGCACCCCCTATTTCCCCCAACTCATCCCAAGCCCTGCAGCGGGGACGGTTCACCACCCTGAAAAGTCGCCCTGGGCTTCGGCCCCCGCCCCTGCCCCGCAGGACGCGCCGTTGGGCTTTCTCGGCCGGGTCGACCGCGTGTAAAAGCCGAGACGGACGGTTCTTTCCGGATTTCCGCGCCCGAGCCGATTCGTATGCTCCCCAAGACTTCATCGCCGTCGCGGTCGCCCGCCGGGTGGACGGGCTGCGCCGGCCGTGTGGCCACCGCGATCGCCGGCCTGATCATCCCATGGGCGGCAGGCACCGCCCCGGGGGGCGAGGTCGTCGACGACTTCGAGGGGCCTGCGACGACTTGGAACGTGGCGCCGCTCTCCGGCCGCGTGGCCGCGCACGAACGGTCTCGCCAGTCGCCCCACCGCGGGGGCGGCTCTGAGCGAATCGTGGTCGAGTCGCAGGGTACGACGACGATCCGCTTCGATACGCCGCTCGGGCCGGCTGCCGTGATCGACGAACTCCGAGCCACGCTCTGGGTGCGGGCGAGCAGGACCGACGTCAGGCTCGCCGTGCGCGTGAGGTTCGGAAACTGGATCTCCACGAAGACCGGCCAGCCCGTCGAGGTGCTCGTACCGGGAACAGCGACGCGCGACATCGACCGCTGGGAGATGCTCGAAGTGGCGGCCATCCCGCAGGCAGTCGCCCGGCAACTTCCGGCGCTCCGGCTGGAGCACGGCCCCGGAACCAACGATGCAGCCATGGTGACGCAACTCGTGATCGAAGGTCCGCCGACTGCGGGAATGCTCGGGGTCGCCCTCGACGATCTGCATGTGATGGGTCTGCTCACAGCCAACGGACGCTCCACCGAGACACACTCCGCCATTCGTGACCCGGCGGTGCGGCCCGCAGCCGCCGAGAGCATCGTGGACCCGCCGGCAGGACTGGCCCGCGGCGTGATCGAGATCGACGGCCTGCCATTCTTTCCGCGCTCGATCGACTGGAACGGTGAGCCACTTCCGGCCCTCGCCGCGATGGGCTTCAACTGCGTGCGATTTCAACAGCCCGCCACCGGCGAACAACTCGCCGACGCGCGACGGGCGGGACTGTGGGCGATCTGCCCACCGCCATCGATTCCCGACGTCGACCTCCGTGAGCCCGAGTCGCTACCGGCCCTCCGCAACTGGGACCGCGTGCTGATGTGGGATCTCGGCACCGGGCTGGCCGACACCGACGTGGAGGCCCTTGCCGAGCGAGCGCGACGCGTGCGGGCCTGCGACCTCCGCGCTGGGCGACCGCTGATCGCCTCGGCCGACTCCGGGCTGCGGAGCGTCTCCCGGCACGTCGACCTGCTCGTGGCCCGCAAGACAGTGCTCGGCACGAGCCTGGAACTGGTCGACTACCTCAAGTGGCTGCGGGAACGGCCCCGGCTTGCCCGGCCTGGCACACCGCTTCTGGCCACCATCTCCACCGAGATCGATCCCCGCGCTGCCAGACAGGCGGCGGCCCTGGCGGGCATCGGTGGCCGTGGGCTGGCCGTGGACGGCGAGAGCCTGGCGCTCGCCGCGTTTTCGGCCGTGGCGGCCGGCACCCGCGGCATCCTCTTCACCTCGACGCAGCGGCTCGACGGCGACGACCGAGAAGCGCGGGCCCGCGCGACGGCGGCGCGGGAGATGAACCTGCGACTGCAGGTGCTCGAGCCGTGGGGGGCCGCGGGCCGATTCGCGGCTCAGGCGCAGACCAGCAGCGGCGAGGTGCAAGCCTTCGTGATGGAGGCGGCTCGGGCCCGGATGGTGGTGGCATGGCGGTGTGTGCAGGGCTCGCAGATCGTCGCCCGCCGCTACGCAGGGAGCGACATCCCGTCCAATGAATCGCCGCTGACGATCCTGGTGCCAGGCGTGCCGGAGGCCCACCAGGCCTGGGAGGTGGCGTCGGGCGGCCTCAAGCCGGTGCGGCAGCAGCGCGTGACCGGCGGCGTGTCGGTGACGCTCGACAACTTCATGACGCACGCGATCATCCTCTTCAGCGGCGACCCCGCCATCACCGGCCACGTGCAGGATCGACTGCGGAGCACAGCTGCCGTCGAACTCTCGTCGGCCCGTGCAGTGGCCTCCATGGCACTGGCCAGCGCCGGCGATTTGCTCGGCCGGCTCCCGCCGCAGGCACTCAGCGGACCGCCACCAGTGAGCGCGGTGCCGATGCTCTCGGAAGCGGGCAGGCTCGCGGCCGAGGCCGAGGCGATCGCCGCCTCTGACCCGAGCACCGCCGTGGAATATCTCCACCGCGCCGCGGCCATCGCCGGACAGTTTGAGCGGCGCGTCTGGGAGAACGGCGTCAAGGCGGAGGGGTCGATGGTCGCAAGTCCGCTCACCGCGTCAGACACAGCGCTTGCCGAGGAGTGGCAGTTTGTGGCCGCTCGTGGTGCGACTGTGGCGGGGCCAGAAATGCTCACGGGGGGCGGCATGGAGCGGATCGAGGATCTTGCCGGCGGCGGCTGGCGGCACTTCGCCAGAACGCAGAGCGACATCCGCACGGGCGTGGAAGTGTCGCAGTCGAAGCCTGCCTCGGGCCGGGGCTGCCTGCGGCTGATCGCGAAGCCGATGAGCCAAGAGGAGACGCCCGTCGTCGTCGAGACGCCGCCCCTCTGGATCACCACGCCGCCGATCGTGGCGGCACCCGGCAAGCTCCTCGAGATCACGGCGCAGGTTCGAGTGCCTACACCGCTCACGGGAAGCGTCGACGGACTGTTTGTGTTTGACTCGCTGGGTGGGCCGGCTCTCGGCGAGCGGGTCGGCGCGGGCAAGGCATGGCGGCGACTCGTACTGCATCGGATCGTGCCGCCGGAGTCGGTGGGTGAGCCGATCGTCGTCACCTTCGCGCTGACGGGAATGGGCGAAGCGTGGATCGACGACGTCTCGATCCGCACGCTCGAACGGAGCAGCCCGGCGGGCCTGCCCGCGACGCTTGTGTCGACACCCACGGCCCCCGGCAATCAACCCGGCGGTTTCCCGAGCCCCAACGACCTGCTCACGGCACCGCCGGTGGGCCCGCCGCCAACGGTGACGCTGCCCGGCGCGGCGGCTCCTCCCGCAGCGACCAGCGCCGCGCCCGCATGGCCGGGCATGAATCTCGAATGGCCGAAACTGATGCCATTCGGCCAGTCGCCCGACGCCCCGCCGCCGGGACCAGGGGGCGGCACGGTCGATCCGTTCAAGCGAGCGCGGGGCACCATGCCGCCGACGCCGTAAACGGCGGCACCGCCGTATCAGGAAGCCCCAAGCGCGAGCGCGGGGAA
>JBBDNW010000250.1:0-10653 GCA_040877375.1 Pirellulales bacterium
CGGCCCTTGCCGCGCTCGACCGCGGCAAGGCCGCCGGGGCCAATGATCCAACGGTTGGCCTTTGGGAGTCCCTGAATACCGACCGTTGGACAATGCTCGGAAAGGCGCCTCGCGGCCGCCGCGACGTCGTGGTTCCGCTGCACCGCACGCCGAAATACGAGTTGATGCTGCCACAGATCGTGGAGATGGCGGAGGCTGGGTCGGGGATCGACCTCATCTCGCGGGCGCTCGGCATCGGGGCTGAGGTCGTGCGGGACGCGCTCCACCTTCACCAAACAGGGCAGCGACCGCCCGGCCGGGTCGATGGACGTCGCCGCCAAAGTCGCCAGCCCGGCCAGCCGTTCGTGCCGAGGTACAAGCAGATTGCGGCGGAGGTGGATCGCCGTAGGAAAGCCGGGGAGGGGTTCGATCGGCTGGCTCGCGAGATGAAGGTCAGCCGCGGCACGGTCTTGCGGGCCTACGATTTCGCGAACCGCGACGAGGCCGCCGCCGCGGCCCAAAGTCCGCCCGCACGTCGGCACTGCGAGTTCCCGCCGCTACGAGCGACGCCGGCCGGAGAAGACGCCGCTCTACAAGGTCGTCGCAGAGAACCTCGAAGGCTGGCTCGAGAATCGGGCGGTCGCTGAGCATCCCGTTTCGGCGCACGTCGAACGGGAGCTGCGGTCATACCTCACCTGTGGCATCCTCTGCTTCGGATTTGGCCGGGCACGCTGTACGTCGTGCGGGCAGGGTTTTGTCGTGGCCTCCCGGCTGAGCCGGGCTCGGCAGCCGACGGGAACCCTTGGCGTTCCCATCGGCTGCCAGGCAGGACGGGGCCATGGATGGCCCGCCCTGCCTATAGCTAGCCGCAAGGGCCGGGGTGTCTGTCCCTCCTGCAACGGTCGCCGGATGGCACAGACAGCTGCGCATCTCGTCGACCACGTCATTCCCCCGGTGCCCGTGCGGCAGTGGGTGATCTCCGTGCCGAAGCGGTTGCGCTGCTTCCTCGCTGACCGCCCAAGCGCGGTCGCAGCCCTCACGAGGATCTTCATCGAAGAGATCGAGCGGCTGCTCTGTACTGCGGCGGCCTCGACCCGTGATGGTGACAGGCCGTGCCCGGCTCGCCCGCGACTCGGTGCCGTGTCCTTTCTGCACCGCTTCGGATCGGCGATCAATCACCACGTGCACCTGCATGAGTGCGCGACCGACGGCGTCTTCGTGCCGACCGGTGACGGGCCGCCAGCCCTCCTGCGGGCAAGCCGCCTGCCGAAGTGCCATTGGCCGACCTATCCTTGCAGGATTGGGACGCAGCTCTGTTCAGACTTCTGTGGTCCCCAGCAACTCGGGCACGCCGGCTTCGAATGATGCGGCCGTCACGAAGACAGGCTCAGCGGCCGTGGGGTGAGCGGCGTGAAACTCGTCAACTGCCCGCCGCGAGCGATCGGAGATCGTGTCCCAGCTCACCTGCACCGGAACCGGACCACGACCGGTATCAACTACGAAGTCGACCTCACCGACGCCCCGCCAGTACTGCACCGTCGGAAACCGCCGCCGCAGGAGGAGGAACGTCGCGCACTCGAGCGTTTTGCCTCGATCCTGGCCCGTCGCGGTCACGCTCACGCGCCGCAACCCCGTGTCGATCGGATAAAACTTCCGGTTCCTCACGAGCCGCTTGCGGGCGGACCATGTGAAGAATGGGCAGCTGATCGAGAGGTAGGCCGATTCCGCGGCATCGACATACAGGCCTGCGGTGTCGACTGAAATGCCAAGTGCCGCGGCAGCTCGGCGCACGCTCAGCTCCGCGCCGGCCGACTCGTAGAGCATCTGTACGAGCTGCCGCAGGGGGACCGTCGAACGAGCAGCCACCCGCTCACGCATGTCGCGTTCGACGATGTCCTGAAAATACTGGCGGAGCAGGAGGTCGCGGTCGGGCGAGTTCACTGCCGCCGGGAAGCCGCCGCATGCGAGATAGTCTTCAAGGGTGGTACGCGGACGAGCCAGCCGAAACTCGGGAAGATCAAAGGGAAACAATTCGACGGTGTGGTGTCGGCCGGTGAGTGATGAACCGAGTTCGCCGGAGAGCAGGTGGGCGTTCGATCCGGTCACGACAAACCGCCGATCCCGTGGCCGGTCGAGTTGCGACCGCAGCCACCGCTGCCAGCCATCGACCCACTGGATCTCATCGAGGAGATACGTGCAGTCGGGGCCTCGCTCCGCCTCGAAGGCCTCTACCATCAGTTCGAGCGTCGTATGGTCGAGCGCCGGAGCGAGCCGCGGATCCTCGAAATTCACAAACAGGCACCGCGTCCGATCGAGTCTGTAACGATCCACGAGTTGCCGCAGGAGTGTGGATTTGCCGGCCCGACGGACCCCCTGGATGACGATGGCGATCTCGGGACGGATCTCCCGAGGCAACCGCACGGTCCGAGGCACCGACTTTGGCGGGGCTGTGTCCCAATGGCTCCAATCGGCTGCGATCCGCAGAAATGAGGCCGAATCCATAGGTGTCGAGTTTACTCGACACTCTTCGCGCTGTCCAGTTTGGTCGACACAATGACCGAGGCGACCGAGGGATAGTCCGGGCAAGGGCGCTTCCGCCACCATGTCCACAGGCATTTCCGAGCCGATGGGCGGCTGGGAAGGCTGTTGCCGCGTTTTCCGGCACCTGATCAGCTGCTCCCGGAACGGCTGTCCTCCCCCCTGGAGTGGCGTTTTTCTGCCGTCAGCGCGGAGTCTCTCCGAGTTCGGCCGCCTGGGGGCTTTGGTTTGACCTCGCGTCCGGCACGGCTCAGAGGCTGTGAATGTCGATCACGGGCAGCTCGTCGGGCGACACCTGAACCGCTTCGCGGCCGTCATGAGCCTGGACGAGCTCGACGTGAGTCGGTGGGCGGTCCCCGGGCCGGCGAGACTGGTGGTGGCTCGAGCGGTTCGCCGAGGTGTGTCAGGGGTTAACTTCACGCGGGCGAAGCCATCCTGCCCTTCTCCCGCTTGCGAACCTCCGGTTCGAAGTGAGCCGGCTCCTGCCGGCCGTTCAGCCTTCAGTGTCGCAACCTTTGTTCCCATGCCCGCCGTTCGCGGCCTCCCGTGTCTTGCCAATGTTCCCGATGGCCAGGGCCGTGACGGCTTTTCGCAGCTTGTGGTTCGGCGCGAATACTCCGTGATAGCGATGCCGGTGCTTCCGCGGCGGCAGGACGAGATCGGCGAGCCGGGAAAATAGGAACTCAAGCAGGAACTCAAACGGCGTGAGTTCGACGACGCCATTGGCCCCCGGCCGCGTGGACTTGCGGCCGCGGCCGGGCCCGACCCAGGTGGCGGCTTTGTGTCTCGGCAGCACGTAGCGGATACGAGTGATCCGGCCGTCTGGGCCGCGGCTCACGGAGAGCCGTTCAAGCGCGAATGGCGGCCGGGCGCAGTACCGCAGCAAGTGTTCGAGACTCTGAAAATAGCTCGGCACATCACGGTCTATTGAGCGTGATCCGGACACTCGCGTCGACCGAGACCCCACTGTTCTCCCAGGCGAGCATGTCGGCGGCGGCCGCGGCGTCGAGCAGGCGAGCGAGCCTGAAGTGAGCGGATCACGCGGCGGCGGACCCGCTGGCGTGAGCCCGGCCAGATCGGCCTGGGTGATCGGCCGGGCTGGGATGAACATCGGCGGTGCGACACGGACTGCTTGCTCTGTAGGCGGCACGAAGACGCCATCGGTCACGCACGCGTTGAGATGTACGTGGTGGTTGAGCGCTGAGTCGAAGCGGTGGAGGGTGAGATGCCGCCGAGGCGCGGGCGGGACGCACGCGATGTCTCGGCATCAGGGGTCCCGCCTGACGCTGCGAGTAGGAACCGCTCGATAGCCCCGCGCGGGGAGCCCGGGCTGTCGCGCGGCCTCAGGGGCCGCCGGCCGGCTTGGCGGCGACGGCCTGGACGGGCAGTTGCACTTCCCAGAGACGCTGCTCCAACGGTGTGTCGGGGCCATGGTAGCCCAGCCGGCGGGGTGGACCGTCCTCGATCCACTCGCCCTTGTGCTCGGCAAGCCACTCACGGAGCTTGGCCACGCTCTCTCGGAGACTGGCATCGTCGATCCGGCCCTGGAGCCCGAGACAGACATACGTGGCCTCCGGATGATCGACGACCTCGACCTTGCCAACGCCCTTGCCGGCCTGGCCGAGTTGGGGCGACGCGTAAAGAAACTCGGTGGACATCTCGCCCCGCTGGCCAGGGTTGTCGATCATTTTGGGCTCGTAGGTGCTGACCACCGGCGAGGTCATCGCCACGTTGGAGCGGGTGATGTGATCGAGGAGCGAAAAGAACGTCCGCCTGTCACCGGCCACCGACACGTTCTCCGATTTGGCCACGGCTGAGCGATAGGCCGGATAGTTCTTGACCTCGATCGCACCGGGTTGGGTGGCAGCAGGCCAGCCTTCTGCCAGCGGCGCCTCCGAGTCCGGCCGAGCGGCCGGGGCAGCGGCCCCTGCCGGGCCGAGACTGAAGCCCGTGGCCACCAGGATGCCCATGAACAAAATACTGGTGAACAGGCGGCAAGCGGTCATGCACGAGGCTCCTGGAAAAGCTGCGATTGTAAGCCGAGATCTGATCGAAAGCAAATCGTCGCTTGGCCCGAGCGTCAACCAGTTTGTCCGCTGCGGTCAAGCTGGCCGCGAGCATCGAGCCTCGAGTCAGAAGGCCTCGCCACGGCGTTCGCCCCTCCCCGACGCTTGGCAGGAGCCGCTCGCCTTGACAGGTGGACCATTGCGAAACACCCTCCACGCTCCTTGCGAGATGGCGGCGGAGCAACAAGATGAAGGATAGTCCGGGCAAGGGCGCTTCCGCCACCATGTCCACAGGCATTTCCGAGCCGATGGGCGGCTGGGAAGGCTGTTGCCGCGTTTTCCGGCACCTGATCAGCTGCTCCCGGAACGGCTGTCCTCCCCCTTGGAGTGGCGTTTTTCTGCCGTCAGCGCGGAGTGTGAACGCCGGTCGAAAAGTGCAGCGCGGGGCGGGGTAGGCCAGCCGGTCGAAAAATGCAGCGCACAACTGTGCAGCGGTGTCGGTCAGGAGAATCGCGGCGGAGCCGCGATATCCCCCTACCGAGAGCGAGGCACGAGGAGTGTATGCAGCAATGGAGATGTGGACTGAGGTTCGCCGCCGAGCCCGCCACGGCGGCCCGCGACGATTACGGCGTGTCGCTCGACACGCCACACGACAAACAGGGCGCCCCGGCGTGTTGCCGGGGCCCGTCGGTCAAACCCGGTGCCGAAGGAGGCGATGGCACCGGTGACGGCCGCACGGACGAGCCCGACTCCGGGATGGAGCAGTCTCATACCAGAAGTAATGTCGGGGCGACACGATTCGAACGTGCGACCTCTACGTCCCGAACGTAGCGCTCTACCAGGCTGAGCTACGCCCCGATCTCGTGCGGCGAGACGCATCGTTGCCGATAGCCGCACGTGGGAGAACCTAGAGAATACACCCTTCAGCGGCCCGGGACAACGCCGTTCCCCGCGGCCCCCGCCGGGGCCGAAATGCCTGATTGAGTAGCCTGCACGCAGACCAGTTCCCTGTCGTTCCTCGCGAAAACGCATCCTCCTGCAAACGCTGGGTGGCTCCAGACAACCTCGCGGCCGAAGCAATCGTTCGTCGGGTCGAGCAGATGCATGCGGCCGAGTTCTTGGTATTTGTCCGCAGAAAGCCGCGCGAGGATGAGATCACCCGTTTCGCTGAAGATCCAGACCCTGGATGTGGCGGGCGGGTCGGAGACAACGGCCTCGGCCTGCCGCACGAGAAACGCCGTGCCGTGCTTACCGCGGCGCGGGCCGCCCGTGGTCGGCTCACTTGTCTCCCAGAGCCGCCGGCCCGTTTCGAGCTCGACCGCCGTGAGCATGCCCGTGTCGCAGTCGCAGCCGTAGAGCGTGTCGCCCGCGATGAAGGGCGTGCTATTGGCACAGTAGACGGCCGATTTCGGCTCGCCCCGCCAAAGGACGCTGGCCTCGGGCACGTCGGCGGCCAGCGCGTAGAGCGCCCCGACCCGACCGATACCGCTGGCGAAGAGCACGCGTCCACGCTTCGTGTCGGCGATCTGCGGCGCCATGATCGACATGCCATACATCGGCTTGAGCGGCTTCGTCCAGAACGGCCGGCCCGTCTGCGGGTCGAGGCTGTTGAGGTTGTCGGCGTCCCAGATCATCAGTTGCCGCACGCCGGCACTCTCGATGATCGTCGGCGGGCAGTAGCCGCTTTCACTTGCGGAGAGTGCCTTCCAGCGCTCTGCGCCCGTTTTCCTGTCGAAGGCCACGGCCACGCTGCCCGGACCGCCCACGAGGCACACGAGCAGATCGCGCTCTACAAGCGGATGTCCGCAGAATCCCCAGATCGGGGTCGGGGCCGCGTAGTCCCGCTGGAAGTCCTTCGACCACAGGGGCTTGCCCGTCGCGGCCTCCAGACAGAGCAGGTTGCCCTCGGCACCGAGCACGTACACGCGGCCGTCTGCTACCGTCGGCGTGCAGCGCGGCCCCGAGGCGTAGGAAATCGAATAGGCGCAGTCGGCCTCGTGCTTCCAGAGCAGTCGTCCGGTCGCCGCGTCGAGACAGAGGATGCGTTCACTGCCCGTCAGCAGGGAGCGATCGTTGGGTCTATTGTCCAGTTCGCCTGAGCGGACGACGTAATCGGTGACAAACACGCGTCCGTCTGCCACCGCCGGCCCCGAATAGCCGCCAGCGACGGGCACCCGCCACTTCACCGGCAGCCCGCTGGCGGGAATCGATTCGACGAGCCCTCTCTCGCGCCACACGCCGTCGCGCTGGGGCCCCATCCACTGCGGCCAGTCATCGCCCCTGCTGACGGAGCTCGCGATCGCGATCAGGCATACAAGCCAACGGGAGGAGATCAGCATGGGCACCTTTCAGGCGGTCGTTGCCACGAGGTCGGGAAGGTCGCTCGACACGTCGATGCCGTCGGGTCGCCAGTCGATGATCTCGAGCTCCGCAGTGCGGCGGCCGCGGAACTCGTTGATCTTGGGGCGGAACGCGATGTGGAAGGGTTGGCCCGGTAGCGGCAGGTGCGGGAGCCACTCACCGGCGCCAAACGCCACGCCCCGCATGCGTGCGGAGTGCTGCCGGAGTTGCAGCTGAAGATGGCGGCCCGACTGTCCCATGGTGCGGGCCGGCTCCGCGAGCGTGACGCCGGAGGCGCACAGCACCGGGCGGCGATTGCCCTCGCCGAACGGGGCGAGCTTCTCGAGTTGCTCGACCGTGTCTCTCGTCAAGGCCGCAAGCGACGTCTCGCCATCGATCGTGATCTGCGCCCGCCGCAGCGATTCGGGCAGGCGGGCATCGACCTCGGCGACAAACGCGCGACGGAACTCGTCGATCTTCGCGTCGTCGATCTGGAGTCCTGCCGCTGCGGCGTGCCCCCCGCAGCCCAAGAGGTGCCCTGCGCAGGCCTTGAGCGCCGCCAGCACGTCGAAGCCCGGCACGCTCCGCACGCTGCCCGTCGCCGGACCGCCCTGCAGCGGGTCGCGGGCGATCATGATCACCGGCCGATGCCAGCGTTCTGCCAGGCGGCCGGCCACGATGCCGATCACCCCCTTGTGCCAGCCGCGGTCGGCGAGCACGAGCGCGGCGTCGGCGTCGGGATCGAACTGCTCCTTCGCCTGCTTCGCGGCTGCGAGTTGCAAGCTCCGCTCCTCCGTCTCCCGCTGCGTGTTGAGTTCGTGGAGGTAGTCGGCGAGCGATGCGGCCCGGGTGGGGTCATCCGTCACGAGCAGTTCGATGCCATGGGAGGCCATGGCCATGCGGCCGGCGGCGTTGAGCCTGGGGCCGAGCTTGAAGGCGATGTCCTCGCTCTCCAGTCGCGAGCGCTCGTGCAGGCCGGTGAGTTCGATGAGGCGGGCCATCCCCGGACCGCCACGCTGGCGGAGGTTCTCGATCCCGTGCTTCACGAACAGGCGGTTCTCGTCGACAAGGGGCATCACGTCGGTGACCGTGCCGAAGGCTGCCAGACCGATGCCGCGGAGAAGCGCCTCGCGGAGCCGAGGCGTGACCCGGCTTGATCCGCTCGCGCGGGTGGCGATCGCCCAGGCGAGTTTGAAGGCCACGCCGGCGCCGCACAGCCCGCCGAAGGGATAGCTGCCGCCGGGAAGCCGCGGATGCACGAGCACGTCGGCCTTGGGCAACGCCTCGGCAAAGTTGTGATGGTCGGTGATGATCAGTTCAAGGCCGAGATCCCGGGCGACTTTCGCCTCGGCAACGCCAGTGATGCCGCAGTCGACTGTCACCACGAGGCTCGCGCCCTGCGTGGCGAGCGTCGCCAGGGCCTCGGCGTTGAGGCCGTAGCCCTCGTCCTGCCGGCTCGGCACATACCAGACGGGCTTCGCGTCGATCGCCTCCAGGCAGCAGACCAGGATCGCCGTCGCGCACATGCCGTCGGCGTCATAGTCGCCATAGATCACGATCTTTCTTCCAGCCCGCGCCGCGGCGAGGATGCGGTCGGCCGCCTCGGGTACGCCCGGCAGCGTCTCGGGGTCGCGAAGATCGGCCAGCGAGCCCGAGAGAAACGCCTTCACCGCGGCGGGATCGGTAATGCTGCGGGCCACGAGCAGTCCGGCAAGGATGCTCGACACGCCGGTTGACCGCTCGAGCGCCGCCACCGCAGCCGGGTCGTGCGGACGGATATGCCACCGCTTGGGCATCGTGGGAATCCCTTCCTCGAATCTCGTACTCAAGGCCAGAGTATAGGATGCCGGCATCCCCGCCGAAACACGCTATAGTAACGGCCCAAACGCACTCGGAGGCCGCCGATCGTGATCGCCGATATTCCGCTCCCGCAACTCGCCGTCAAACCCAAGCGTGATGACGTGCCCACGGACAAAGTGCTCTGCGAGTTTTGCACGGCAAAATGCTGTCGCTACTTCGCACTGCCGCTGGAAACGCCGACGACACGCGAGGAGTTCGAGTACATCCGCTGGTTCCTCCTCCACGACCACGCCACCGTGTTTACCGAAGACGGCGACTGGTACGTTTGCGTGCACACGGTCTGCAAGCACCTCAAGGACGATCATCGCTGCGGCATCTACGAGACGCGGCCGCAGATTTGCCGGGAGTACACGACCAAGGACTGCGAGTACGAGGACGACTGGGTCTACGACCAGTATTTCGAGACGTGCGAGCAGGTCGAGGAATACATGGACGCCGTGCTCGGCCCGGATGGCATGCATGTCGGCGACGGCCGCAGGAAGAAGAGCCGGGGAAAGTCGATCCGCAGCCCGAAGCCTGCGCTGCTGCCGATCGTGTGACCGGGACCACCACGTGATTGAACCCCGTACCCTCAAAGGATTCCGCGACCACCTGCCGGCACAGGCGCTCGCCCGCGAGAAGGTCCTGGAGATCGCCCGCCGTGTCTACCGGTCGTACGGCTTCGCGCCGATCGACACGCCGGCACTTGAATACCTCGAGATCCTCACGGGCAAGGGTAGCGAGGAGACCGACAAGCAACTCTACCGCTTCAAGGACCACGGCGGCCGCGACGTGGGGCTGCGGTTCGATCTGACCGTGCCCTTCGCGCGGTTCGCGGCGCAGCACGTGCACGATCTCGGCCTGCCCTTCAAGCGTTATCACATGGCCACCGTCTGGCGGGGCGAGAACACGCAGCGCGGCCGGTACCGCGAGTTTATGCAGTGCGACTTCGACACGATCGGCACCACGAGCCCCGTCGCCGATCTGGAGATGGTGCTCGTCGTGCACGACCTCCTAACGGCCATCGGCGTGGAGTTCACGATCCGCGTGAACGATCGTCGCGTGCTTGCCGGAATCCTCGGTCGGCTGGGGCTCACTGACCGCTCGACCGCGGTCCTGCGGAGCCTCGATAAGCTCGGCAAGGCGACCCCCGAGGCCGTCGCCACCGAACTGGCGGCCCACGGCGTCGCGCCTGATGCGGTGGCCGCGCTGCTCGAGATGGCGGGCCTCAGCGGGTCGGCCGACGACGTGCTCACGCGACTCGATTTGCTCGTGGGCGACGCGGAGCAGGGGCGGGCGGGCGTGGCGGCGCTACGGAAGCTTGTTGCGGGGACACGGGACGCCGGCGTGGCCGAAGGACGCATCGCCATCGATCCCTCGATTGCCCGAGGGCTCGACTACTATACGGGGATCGTGCTTGAGAGTTTTCTCGATGAACTGCCGGCCCTTGGCAGCATCTGCTCCGGTGGCCGGTACGACAATCTCGCGGCGCTGTACACCAAGCAATCACTGCCGGGCGTGGGCGCGTCGCTCGGCATCGACCGGCTGCTGGCCGGACTCGAGGAGCTCGGCCGGGCGGCGACCGTCGAGACTCCCGCCGATGTGTTTCTCGTGCACTTCGACGAGCGTCACGTGGGCGACTACCTACGGATCGCGGCCGCGCTCCGCGCCGCCGGCATGGCGGTCGAGTTTTTTCCCGAGGCACGGAAACTCGGGCAGCAGTTGAAACTCGCCGCGAAGCGGGGTTTTGTCGCAGCGCTCGTGATCGGCAGTGATGAGTTCGCCGCCGGCACGGCGCAGTTCAAAAACCTTGCCACCCAGCAGAGCGCGGCGATCGACTGGCACGGCGACCTGCACGTCCTCGTCGACGCGGTCCACTCGTCGCTTGAGGCCTTGCGGCACGGCTGACGCGGTTATCAGGAAGCCCCAAGCGCGAGCGCGGGGAATCCGC
>JBBDNW010000251.1:0-10394 GCA_040877375.1 Pirellulales bacterium
CGCTCGCGCTTGGGGCTTCCTGACGGGAGCAAGGGGGTCGGCGAACGCTCTTAGGAGCGGCTGAGCCGCCGCGGCCCGACGCGACGAGACTTTTGCCGCCCCCGAGCCGGCTTTTCACGTAAGTCGAATCCACTCTGGAATCCGTTTGCTCATCGCCGCGGCGCTCGCCTTCCAGGAGAGCTTCACCGCATTCCTTCGAAGAGGGCGGAGCCGATCCGCACCATGGTCGATCCCTCGAGAATCGCCTCCGCGAAGTCGCCGCTCATCCCCATCGAGAGTTCCCGGAGCATCTCCGGCGGCACGTCGCGGGCCAGGCGGTCGCGCATCTCGCGGAGCCGCGCGAAATCACGACGGGCATCCGCCGCGGCGGAGTCTGGGTGGCTCGCCATGCCCATCAGACCGCGAAGCCGCACGTGGGGTGCGGCGGCCGCGGCGGCGACGAGCGCCGGCACCTCGGCCTCAGGACAGCCTGACCGCTCCGGATCGGCCGTGAGGTTTACTTCGACAAGGACGTCGCACGGTCTGCTCGCCGCGGCTGCCTCCGCCTCGATGGCCGCCAGAAGCCGGAGGCTGTCGAGGGTGTGCACCAGCGAGACGACCGGCAGCGTACGGCGAACCTTGTTTCGCTGGAGGTGGCCGACCAGATGCCAGCGCGGAGCGAGGTCAACGAGCGCTGCGGCCTTGTCCCAGACCTGCTGCGGGCGGCTTTCGGCGAGCTCACGACACCCGCACTCGACGAGCATGCCGGTCAGGTCCGCTCCGACGTATTTCGTGACGCCGATCAGCGTCACCTCGCCAACGCCGCGTCCTGCCCGCTGGCAGGCAGCTGCGATCCGGGCCTCGAGCGCGGTGAGGTTCTCACCGCAGCGGCGCCGCAACTCGTCGGCCGATGGGAGCGGGGCTTCCGTCACTGGATCTCGAGCGTTCGGGCCACCTCGCCGCCCTTCTTGATCCGGCCAAGAAGAAACTCGCACGACACGTTGCAGCCCAGGAGCGTACGGTTGCGGGCTGCGTCGAGCGACCGATAGAGCAGCCACTGTTCGTGCCCTGACTGGACGCGAAACCCCGTGGCCTGATGGGGCGGAAGGTTCAGTCGCGTGTCGGCCACCGTGAGCTGCCGCCAGGTGAGTGGTCCCCCGATTCGAGACGCATCACCGTCGATCCAGAGGGGTGCGTAGAGCCGGCCACCCATCCCTTCCTGTGAGAGCACGAGCCCCGCCTCTGACGATTCAAAACTGCCCCGCCCCGCCGACCGCCACTCCGGCAGCCCCAGCGGCAACGCCATGAATCGCGTGGTCGTGTCGAAGACCACGATCTCGCGAGTCTCGGCGGCGGCGTCTCCCTCAAGCGAGCCTGCCAGCGGTAGGACACCGCGGTAGCGGAGCTCGGCAGGGGCAGCCGCACCCTCAGGCGTGGTCACGGTGTCGGCGAGCACGACGATGCGGTCACGTGGCAGCACGACCACCTGCCGCTCGAGTTGTCGACCGCCAGAGAGCGGCGCCGTGATCTCCAGAAACGTCGCCTTGCGGTCCGATTCCCAGCAGGACACCGTCCAAGGTCCCTCCGCCTCCAACGCCCGGCCACCCGCCCAGGCCTCCCACTGCCATGGCCCTTCGACGAGCAGCCGATCCGCCACGGCGATCTCCAGCCGCGGCACAGTGTGTCGGTAATCGAGCATCACGCGGAGACTGCGGCGGTCCCATCCTGTGCGGATGATGGCCACGGCGGCCGCCGCATCATGGAGATCACGCGACAGCACGTTCCGCCGGCCCGCAGGTACGCGGCCCTGGCGAAGCTCCTGAACGGTGCGGCCGCGGCGGCCCCCCATGCCGGTGATGGCATCGAGCAGCGACGTTGTAAAGCATTCGGGCATCCGCCCGGCACCGGCCACGAGCCGACCACGGCCGCCGAGCAGTCGCACCGCCGTCGTCGCCGCGGCCTTCCACCGCCGCTCTGTCGCTTCACCCCAGGCGCCGCTCCCCGTCGCGTGGGCAAGCTCGCGGGCGGCGGTCCAGCGCACGACCCGGCTGATCATCGCCACCGAGCCGGTCACGTTCACGACGCCGCGGGCCGACACCAGCCGCTCGATCTCGGCGGCGAGTGTCGCCGAGGCTCCTTCCTCGAGGCAGCAGCAGGCTTCGATGTCGCGGAACAGCCGTGACAGGCAGAGCACAAACCGCGCCGGGAGCGTGTCACCGGTGGCGAGCAGCGGCTGCGCGGCTCGCGCCTGCCCCACGAGACGCTCCAGCAGGCTCCCCGCCGAGCCGCCCGCCCGCTTCGTCCGGGCCATCCAGGCAAGCGCCCAGGCCGCGGCTTCGCACGACAGCCAGCGTTCCACGGGCGAAGCAGCCCGCGCTGCCTCATCCAGGCATTCACCGATCGCACCTTCGACGAACGCCATCCGCTGGGCGTCGCCACCGCCCTTGCGAACCTGTGCCGCAAGTTTCCGCAGGCGATTACGGCCGTCGAGCGTGTCGCCGACGTCAGCAAGTTGCTTGATCCACCTCGCCGCCTTCCGGGCCGAGACTGCGATCGGCTCGGCGATCGGGCTTTGCGGGCAGGATGGCCTGCCCGTGGGTGCCGCGGCATCGTTTACCGGCGACACATCGCCGCCACTGGACATCGCCGGCGGCTTTCGCTTCGTCTTCTTGGATCCGGCCTTTCGCTGGCCCTCGTTGGTGGCGACCATGCTGCTGCGGTTCTCTCTGGTGGATGCTGGAGTGCATGCGACTCCAAAGAGCGGTATCGTATCGGAGCCGGAAGGTCCGATCCACCGGCCACGATCCCCCAGGTGAAGCTATGTCCCAACCGTCGGCCGGTCGCACCACGCCCCGCCCATCCGCACCAACCGCGGTCGCAAGGCTGGTCATCATGCTGGTGATTTTGGAAATCTTGCCGTGCGGCTGGAGTTCGGCCCGGCCGACGTGGGCCGACACGCCTGCCGTCGAGGAGCCCGCCCAATCGCCACCCGCCCAAGAGCCTGCACGGCCCGACCGTCACCCACAACTCAAGCGGCTCTCCCCCAAGGAAGACGTCTGGATCGACGTCGTCAACAAACGTGTCGTTATCGGAGCCAAGGTCGTGCTCGATAAGGGGCCTATCGAAGTCTTCGCCTGCCCCGAGCATTCGAAGGAGCACGAAGCCGTGGTCGCCACGCATTCGACCGCACGACTTGTCCATACAGCGTTGCTCGCCATCGGACTCGAGCCAGGACGTCCTGTCTCCTTCGACCCCGAGTACGCCGCCGCCCAAGGGCCCATCGTGAGGATCACGATGCGCTGGAAAGACGACACGGGCAAGGTTCGGGAAAGCCAGGCGCAGGAATGGATCAGGGATACGACTACTCAAAAACCGCTTCAGGCCGACTGGGTGTTCGCCGGCAGTTCCTTCTGGCGAGATCCAAGCGACGGCACCGACTATTACCAGGCTGACGGCGGCGACCTGATCTGCGTGTCAAACTTTCCGACGGCTACCCTTGATCTCCCGATCGAGAGTTCGCAGTCGAACGAGGCCCTGCTCTTCGAGTCGTTCCCCGGCCGTGTCCCGCCCAAAGGGACCGAGGTGGAGATGATCCTGTCGGCTGGCCCAGCCGAGAAAGCGCCGGCGTCGCAAGAGGCTCCGTGATCAAGCGGTACGGCGTTGCACGAACTGACCCCATTCGGCACGCAGGCCGAAGGGCACAGTTGAGGGGCAGGCAAGGGGGTCGCGAACGCTCGAGGAGCGACGGGCCGCCGCGGCCTCAAGCGACGAGACTTTTGCCGCCCCCGAGCCGGCGATCCACGAAAGTCGAATGCGGCCTAGGCGTGGCTTAACACGTGGCAGTGGGCGAGGACCTGCTCCGGCGTGCTCACGTAGCCCGTGTAAAACGGTCCAAACTCCGCATAGCGGGCGCTCGCCTCGTCGAACCGCATCGTGTAGACGATCTCCTTGAGCCATTCAGGACGCCGTGCCCAAAGGGTCACGCCCCACTCCCAGTCGTCGAGCCCGACCGACACCGTGATGAGTTGCGTCACACGGCCGCCAAACTTCATGCCGGAGGCACCATGCTCGGCCATCAGCCGGCTCCGCTCCGCCCAAGGCAGCATGAACCAGTTTTCGCCCACCTTCCGCTTCTTGTTCATGGGATAGAAGCAGACGTTTGGCCACGGCGGCAACTCCGGCTCGAGCCGCGCCTGCCGCATGGCCGGCTCACGGGCCGTATAGCCCTGCACCTTCGCCTTGTAGGACGGGCTGTCGACCACTTCACCCTCGGCCACCAGCCGCGCGGCATATTGCTCGACCGTCGGGACATACTCGCTCACCTCGGTGAGACTCACGAATGAATACGTGGGCACGAGCGCCGTGCCGAGCGGGCCGACGAGCAGCCGCTGATGCACGTCGTCGACCTTGAGCGGGTCCGGGTCCATCGCCATCACGCCGAAGTCGGCCTTGTGGCCGGGCACGATCCAGGCCTGCAGCCGCGTGGGGGCGTGCGGCCCGGCCGGGTCGAGCGCCTCGGCGAACTGCCGAACACCAGCGGCCCGAGCCGCCGGCGTCAGGCCAGCCAGTCGCTCCCGGTCGAAGGCGTAAAACAGGTGGCTGCAATGCCACCCGGTGCACGGCTGGATCGCCGTTTCCACCGCGGCATGCGCTGCCCCGTGGGCGGCGTGCCCCCCGTGTGTGGCTGCGGCGGGTGGCTGGGCGGCGGGTTGTGTCACCATGAGGCTCCGGGGAATGCAGGCGGCTGTTCGACCGGCGGAGTCTACGCTGCAATCCGGCGGATTCCCAGCGTGCCGCCGCAGCCAGGCGACTGTCCACACCGGGCGATCCCACGCTAAGATGAGGTTCGCTGGGTAATGGTGCCACGAGCACGTCGCGAACACACAGGGGAACCGCCATTATGGGACAGGCAATCGTCGATCCGGCCGAACTTCGCCGCTTCGCGGGCAGCCTGCGGAAGTTCAGCGAGGAGGTCGTGGCTCAAATGCAAATGGTCCAGCGGCAACTCGCCGCCTTGAGCGCCACTTGGCGCGACCAGGAGCAGCAGAAGTTCGCGGAGGAGTTCGAGGCGCAGTTGGGCACGTTTAAGCGATTCGCCGAATCAACGGGTGAGTACGTGCCCTATCTGATCCGCAAGGCCGAGCGGGTCGAGGAGTATCTCCAGCAGCGCTGAAGTGTCCGCCGTTGAAGAATATTTGTCGCCGCCCGCGCGGCTGCGATTCGCGGATGGCAGGCAGTGAGAGGAATACCGATGTCGACACAGGCAGACGTCAAATCGATCGACACGCTGGCCTTCATCAAGGCCGCATTCGCGGTGTTTGGCCACGACAGCGGCCAGGCCATCTCGGAAGTCGAAATGCAGGGGCAGCGGGCCGTCGAGTGGATTACGGTCGATCAGGCCGCCTACTGGAAAGCCGAAATCCGCAAAACGACCGAACTCGTCAACAAGGCAATCAAAGACCTGGAGTATTGTCGCGCGTTTAAGAAGGTGGGCAACAACCAGCCGTCGTGCATCGAGGAGAAGAAGGCGCTGGAAAAGGCCAAGCAGCGGCTGGCGCGGGCCGAGCAGAAGGCCGAGGCCGTGCGTCGCTGGAAGCCGCTCGTGCAGCAGCAGTTCCGCGAGACCTGCGTGCGGCTGGTGCGGTTTCGCGAGGTGATCGACGTCGACTGCCCGCGGTCCATGGCGCAACTCGAGAAAATGCTCAAGGCGCTCGATGCCTACCGGCAGGTTTCGTCTCCGACCGGGAGCGCCGACGGTGGCGGCTCGTCGGGTGGCCAGAGCGTTACCCGGCAACTCGACGAATCACGCCCCTTGTCACCGGCCGCACCGCCGGCCGACGGCCAGGCAGGAGCAGCGTCATGAGGGTCGGCGACCTCTCCAGCGGCGCGTCGAAACTGGCCAACGCGCTCAAACAACTCAACCTCAAGTGGGAGGTCGCCGGCGAAGGCTGGCATGATGTCCGCGCAAAGGCCTTTCAAAAAGACAACATCGAACCGCTGACGCCGAGCGTCAAGGAGACGCTCGACGCCCTGGGCCGGCTCGCCGAGGTGCTCGACCGAGCGATCCGCGACGTCAGCGACTCCGACGGCATGTAGCCGTCGCCATTCCGCACCGCCCCCGAGGAAGATCCCCGCGTGAGCACGACGCCCTCCGAACCATCGTCCGCCGTCCCTTCGGTCTACGACCGCACTCTTCTTCGCGGCCAGATCGATATTCTCCGCCGCGAGTCCGCGACTCGCTCGCGACTCGAAAACGAGATCCATACGGAGCACGACACACGGGTCACCGAAGTCCGGCGGAAGGCAGAGGCCGGCCTCGCGGCGACGCACAAGAAATACGCCGACGAGATCGAAGCGACCAAGCGGGAATATGCGGCCATCCTCCAGAAGGCCGCCGCCTACCTGGTCACCGAGCAGAAAAAACTCGATGACCAGCGGGCGGCGATGGTCAAGAAGATCACTCGCGAGTCTGACAAGCTCGTGCAGCAGTCAAAGGAGGAGGACCAGTTCGAGGAGGGCTCGTTTCGGGAGGTCTTTAAAGAAAAGAAGAAGGATCCGCTGCGGCTGTTCGCCAAGGGGGAGAAGGATCTCGCCCGCTCGATCACCCAGATCGACGAATCGACCGCCAAGGTCAACTCGTTCCTAGAAGGCCGGCGGCTCAAGGCCGTGGCGATCGATGCGTCTGCTCCGGCTGAAGCCCCGGAAGGCGACCTGCTCCAGACCTTTGATCGGCTCCGAACCGCGGTCGATGAGCAGTCGAAGGCGATCCTCGGACTGCCGGCCGCGAAGACCGCCTTCGGAGGTGGGCTGCAGGCGGCGGCGATCGCCGTGCCCCTCCTGCTTGGGTTCGCGGCGGCTGCGGCGGCGTTCTTCCTGCTGCCGGGTGAGCTCGGCCTCAAGGCTGGTGTGGCCGGGGCCGCGGCGGCGGTCCTTGCGGGCGGCGGCATCGGCGGCGGCCTCTGGACGATCGGCAGGATGCGGTCGCAGGTCCGCGGCCAGCTCGGCGAGATGGCGACGGAACTGGCCGCGACCGCCGGCCAGGCCGCGAGCCTGAAGCCGCCCTGCCTCGCTTTTCTCGCGACCCGCCGCGACCAGCAAGCGGCGAAGCTCGAGGAACGCTTCAAGCACGAGGCGGAGCAGCGGTCGGCCCAGTCAGAGGCGAAGCGGGCCGCCATCCTCGCCAAGCGCGACAAGTCGCTCGCCGACCTCGAGGGCAAATACAAGGCCGCAACCGAGGCGATCACCGTTAAGGTGGCGGCGGCCCGGGACGCGGCAGAGAAGAAGTATCCGTCCCGACTGGCGGCGCTCGAGACGAGCCGCCGGGAGGACGTCGAGCGGCTCGAGCAGGAGCGGGACGAAAGCCTCGCGGCGGCCGACGCACAAAAGCGCGACCGCCACGCGGCAATGACCGCCCAGTGGCGCATGGCCCGCGAGCAGACCGCGGCCATGTATGACGAGGCGAACCAGATCGATGCGACCGCCTTCCGGTCGTGGGACGAACTGGCCCGCGACGACGTGCCCCTGCCGGTCGAGCCGCCGCCCGGGCTGCGTTTCGGGAGCGTCGCCCTGACCCTCGAGAAGCTCCCCGGAGGCGTGTCGAGCGATCCATCGCTCAATGCCTTTGGGCCGATCTCCTGGACGCAGCCGGCCATCCTGCCCTGGCCCGTCGAGTCTTCGCTGCTCATCAAGACGTCACCCGAGGAAAAGGAGACGTCGTCCGCGATGATGCAGGCGCTCATGCTGCGGATCGCCTCGGGCATCCCGGCCGGCCAGAGCCGGTTCACGATCATCGATCCTCTCGGCCTCGGCAAGCAGTTCGCCGGCTTCATGCACCTTGCCGACCACGACGAACTGCTCGTCACCAGCCGCATTTGGACCGAGCCGCAACTCGTCGAGCAGAAGCTCGCCGACATCACCGAGCAGATGGAGGTGGTGATCCAGAAATACCTCCGCAATGAGTATGAATCGATCGGCGCCTACAACGCCGACGCCGAGGTACCTGAGCCGTATCGCTTCGTGGTGGTCGCGAACTTCCCGGCCAACTTCAATGAAACGAGCGCGCGGCGGCTGGCGAGCATCGCCTCGTCCGGGGCCCGCTGTGGCGTCTACGTGATCCTCTCGATCGATCCGACCCAGCAGATGCCTTCTGGTTTCAGCCTCGCCGATATCGAGCAGCAGTGCACCACGATCGTCCTCAAGAACGGCGTCTACACCTGGAAGGACGCGGAGTATTCCAAGTGGCCGCTGACGGTGGAGCAGGCCCCATCCGACGAAGTGTTCACGCGGATCATCCAGCGGGTCGGCAAGGCCGCCAAGGCGTCCAAGCGGGTGATCGTGCCATTCGACCGGGTGGCGCCCGCCGAGGCCGATTGGTGGAAGGGGAGCACGGCCGAGGAGGTGCTTGCCCCGCTCGGCCCCGCCGGTGCCAAAAAACTGCAGTTTCTCAAGCTCGGCAAGGGCACCAGCCAGCACTGCCTGATCGCGGGCAAGACGGGCTCGGGCAAGTCGACGCTGATGCACGCGATGATCACGAGCCTCGCGCTGCAATACAGCCCCAATGAGATCCAGTTCTACCTCATCGACTTCAAAAAGGGGGTCGAGTTCAAGCTCTACGACCACTACCAGTTGCCGCACGCCCGCGTGATCGCCATCGAGAGCGAACGCGAGTTCGGTCTCTCGGTGATGGAGCAACTCGACCGCGAGCTCAAGCGCCGCGGTGACCTGTTTCGGGAGCTTTCGGTGCAGAACGTCGCCGGCTTCCGTCAGACGGACCACCCCGATCCGATGCCGCGAATCCTGCTCCTGATCGACGAGTTTCAGGAGATCTTCGTCGAGGACGACAAGATCGCCCAGGACGCGTCGCTGATCCTCGACCGTCTCGTCCGCCAGGGGCGTGCCTTCGGCATCCATGTGCTCCTCGGATCGCAGACGCTCGGCGGCTCCTACAGCCTGCCGCGGGCCACGATGGGGCAGATGGCCGTCCGCATCGCGCTGCAGTGCAACGAGGCCGATTCGAGCCTGATCCTCTCCGAGGACAACACCGCGGCCCGGCTGCTTACCCGGCCCGGCGAGGCGATCTACAACGACGCCAACGGCATGGTCGAGGGCAACAACCCCTTCCAGGTCGTGTTCCTCACCGACGAGCAGCGGGAACAGTTCCTTGGATCGCTCCGCAAACTCGCCGACCAGCGGACCGATATCCCGCGGCTCGAGCGGATCGTGTTCGACGGCAACCAGGCCGCCGACCCGGCCGGCAACCCGCTGCTCACCGAACTGTTGCACGCGGGCACCGTGCATGGCCACGAACTCGTCGCGCCGCTCGCCTGGTTTGGCGACGCGATCGCGATCAAGGATCCAACCGCGGCGATCTTCCGCCGTCAGGGCGGGGCCAACATGCTGATCGTCGGCCAGCGGGAGGATCTGGGCACGGCGATCCTGGCGATGGCCATGGTCAGTCTGGCTGCCGGCCACGATCCGTATCCGGGCGGCGGCTTCGGCCGGCCGGCGCGGTTCGTGCTCATGGAGCCGGCGATCGCGGAGGAGAGGCCAGATATGCTGCTATCGCAAATCGCCACCCACCTGCCGCACGAGATCGAGATCGTTGGTCGCCTGGGTGTGACCGACGCCTGCGAACGGCTGGCGGCGGAGGTCAAACGGCGGCTCGACGATCAGGTGCTCGACGGCGAGGCGGTGTTTGTGATCGTCCGCGACCTCGGTCGGTTTCGCGAACTCCGCAAGAGCGACAGCGACTTCGGCTACTCGCTCGGTGACAAGAAGGCGGGACCTGCCGACAACTTCCTCACGGTCCTCAAGGATGGTCCGTCGGTCGGCGTCCACATGATCATCTGGTGCGACTCGCTCACAAACCTGCAGCGGACATTCGACCGTAACGCGGTCAAGGAGTTCGAACTGCGGGTGCTCTTCCAGATGAGTGGCAACGACTCGAGCCAGCTGGTCGACAACCCGGTGGCCGCAAAGCTCGGCCCTCAGCGAGCGCTCTTTATCCACGAGGAAACGGGCACGCTCGAAAAGTTCCGCCCCTACGCATTCCCGACCTCGGAGTGGCTCGACTCGGTCGCCGCGGAGATGCGAAAGCGGCCGCAGGGCAACCCCGTCGAGCGGCCCTCGCTCAACATCGCATCGGCAGCGACCGAACCGACTGCCACGAGCGATTCCGCAGGCGGTCTGGGCGGCTTCACCACGTTTGGCGGCGGCGGCGACTTCAACTTTTCAAAGATGCTCGACGACCTGCCGGGCGGATCGCCGGCCGACGACGGCCCCGGGCCGGCCTCCGAGCCGCCAGGAACCTAGAGTGGAGCGCATCTTCACTTGGTGTAGCGTGGTGATGGCACCTTGGAGAAGGTAGGCGAGGGGGTCGGCGAACGCTCGAGGAGCCTTGGGCGTATCCTCGCCCC
>JBBDNW010000252.1:0-4366 GCA_040877375.1 Pirellulales bacterium
AAGTACAAGATCCCCGACGAATGGGGCACCGCCGTCAACGTGCAGAGCATGGTGTTTGGCAACATGGGTGATGACTGCGCCACCGGTGTGGCCTTCACCCGCGACCCCGCCACCGGCGAGGACGTCTTCTATGGGGAATACCTCGTCAACGCCCAGGGCGAAGACGTCGTGGCCGGCGTGCGGACGCCGAAGCCGGTCGCCGAGATGGCGCATGAGCCGATGTTCGCCGGCACCTACAAGCAGCTCGAGAAGGTCCGCCAGACGCTCGAGAAGAAGTTTGGCGATGTTCAGGACTTCGAGTTCACCGTCGAGAAGAAGAAGCTCTACATGCTGCAGACGCGGCACGGCAAGCGGACGGCGCTGGCCTACGTCAAGATCGCGCACGACATGGTCAAGCAGAAGCTGATGACGGCCGAGCATGCCATCCAGTCAGCCGACCCCGACGCGCTCTCGCAGCTCCTGGCCCCGATCTTCGACACCCACGACTACGAGGCGGCGAAGAAGGCGGGGCGGGTGCTCTCGACCGGCCTGCCCGCAGGCCCCGGCGCGGCGACCGGCCAGCTCGTGTTCTCGGCCGCCAAAGCTGAGGAGTTGGCCCACAAGGGGGTCAAGGTGGTGCTTGCCCGCGTCGAGACTTCACCGGAAGACCTGCGCGGCATGATCGCGGCCGAGGGCATCCTCACCAGCCGCGGCGGCGTGTCGAGCCACGCGGCTCTCGTCGCTCGGCAAATGGGCAAGGTCTGCGTCGCGGGCGCGGGTGCCATCCAGATCGACTATGCCGCAGGCACGCTCAAGTGCGCCGGCAAGACCCTCAAGGAGGGCGACGCGATCTCGATCAACGGCAGCACTGGCGAGGTGTTCTCCGGCAGTATCAAGACCGCCGACAGCGAGCTCAAGCAGGTGCTCATCGCCCAGACGATGAAGCCTGCCGATTCGGAAGTGTTTCAGTATTACGACTTCATCATGAAGCTTGCCGACAAGCACCGGAAGCTCGGCATCCGCACCAACGCCGACACGCCGGAGCAGGTTCGCCACGCGATCGCGTTTGGCGCTGAGGGCATCGGCCTGACGCGGACCGAGCACATGTTTTTCGAGGGCGATCGGATCGACGCGATGCGAGAGATGATTCTCGCGGAGAACGAGGAGACCCGTCGCGAGGCGCTCGCCAAACTCCTGCCCTACCAGCGGGACGACTTCGAGGGCATCTTCCGCGCTCTCGACGGCCGCCCGGCGACGATCCGCTTCCTCGACCCGCCGCTGCACGAGTTCGTGCCGCACGACGCGAAGGCACAGGCTGATCTTGCCAAGAAGCTGAAGATGTCGGTCGAGGCCGTGGCGGCCCGCGTGAACTCCTTGCACGAGTTCAATCCGATGCTCGGCCACCGCGGCTGCCGCCTCGGCGTCAGCTATCCCGAGATTTCGGAGATGCAGGCCCGGGCCGTATTCGAGGCGGCCGCCAAGGTGCAAAAGAGTGGTGTGAAGGTGAAGCCCGAGATCATGATCCCGCTGGTGGGCTTCAAGAAGGAACTCGACAACCAGGTGGACATCGTCCATCGGGTGGCGGCGGAGGTCCAGAAAGAGACCGGTCAGAAGATCAAGTATCTCGTGGGCACCATGATCGAGATCCCGCGGGGCGCCCTGACGGCCGACGAGATCGCGGAGACGGCCGAGTTTTTCTCGTTCGGCACCAACGACCTCACCCAGACGTGCCTCGGCATGAGCCGCGACGACATGGGGTCGTTCCTGGCGAAGTACACCGAGGAGGGCATCTTTAAGGCCAACCCGTTCGCGTCGATCGACGCGTCGGGCGTGGGCCAGCTGATGCAGATCGCGGTGGAGAAGGGGCGCAAGACCCGCAAGGACATCAAGCTCGGCATCTGCGGCGAGCACGGCGGTGATCCCCACTCGGTGCTGTTCTGCCACCACCTGGGGCTCGACTACGTGAGCTGCTCGCCGTTCCGGCTGCCGGTCGCCCGGTTGGCGGCGGCTCAGGCGGCGCTCGGCAAGACGTGGTGAGTGACGGCACGGTCCGCAGATGACCTAAAGGCGTTCGTGAGGCTCGGGGCTGCCCGTGCCCCATCGCCGGACGTTCGCTGCGGGCATCCTGCCCTGCGCTCTCTGCACGCCGGCTGCGCTCCGCCATCCTGGCTGCGCTGGCCGCCGAGCCCGGCTCCTGGCGCACGGGCAGCCCCTCGCGTTATCGCGTTTTCAGGAGAGGTGAGGGAGCCTCAGGCTGGTCTGGGGGCACTGAAGAAGGCGCAGCGGGCGGGCTACACTTCTTCTCATGGATCTCACCCCGGAAGCACAGCGGCTCGCAATCATCGTCGCCTGTGTTGTGGTGCTCTGGTTCACGGAGGCCCTGCCGCTGGCGGTGACGGCACTGCTCGGGGCCGTGGCCTGCGTCGTCCTCGGCGTGGCGCCGGCGAAGGAGGTCTTTCGCCCGTTCGCCGACCCGCTCATCTTTCTGTTTATCGGGTCATTCCTACTCGCCGAGGCGATTCGAATTCACAAACTCGATCGCCGGCTCGCCTTCGCCGTGCTCGCGGTGCCCTGGGTCGGCGGCCGGCCGGTGCGCATCCTCACCGCCGTAGCGGTCGTGTCCGTGCTGATCAGCGCATTTATTTCCAACACGGTAACCGCGGCGATGATGGTGGCGATCGTGTCGGGGATCCTTGGGGCCGTCGAGGACGCGTCACGAGAGGGACAGCACCGACTCAATCCGTCGTTTGCCACCGGCTTGTTTCTGTGCATCGCCTTCGCCGCCTCGATCGGCGGACTGGCCACGCCCATCGGGACGCCCACCAATCTGATCGGGCTGGGGTTCATTCGTGACCAGTTGGGCGTAAACATTTCCTTCCCTGGCTGGTGCGCGATCAGCCTGCCATTGGTCGTGATCCTGACGACGATGCTGGTGTTGGTGCTGTCGCGGCTGTTTCCCGCGGGGGTCGAGCGTCTCGACGGTGTTCAGGAGTTCGTCCGCAGGGAGCGGATGAGGCTGGGTCGCTGGACGACCGGGCAGCGCTCGACGGCTCTTGCCTTCGCAATCACGGTCGTGCTCTGGGTTGTGCCCGGCGTGCTCGTGGTCGCGCTCGGGACTCACCATCCGCTGAGCGAGTGGCTCCACGACCGACTTCCGGAGGGAGTGGCGGCGCTCATCGGTGCGATCCTGCTCTTTCTCCTCCCGGGCGATCGAACGGTCGCTGGCCACCGGCCGCGGGCGGTGTTGTGGCACGAGGCGCGGATCGACTGGGATATCGTGCTCCTCTACGGCGGCGGGCTGGCCCTTGGAGAGCTTTGTTTCTCAAAGGGGCTCGCCACGGCGGTCGGCCAGAGCATCACGGGTTGGATACCGACGGGAGCTTGGGGAGCCACGGTGCTCGTGGCCGTGGCGGCCATCGTCGCCGTCGTGACGAGCGAGTTTACGAGTAACGTCGCCAGCGCCACCATGGTGGTGCCCATCGTGATCGCGATGGGACAAACCATCGGGGGAGACGCGACCGCTGCCGCGCTGGCGGCCACGTTCGCCTCGAGCCTCGGATTCATGATGCCGGTGAGCAGCCCGTGCAACGCAATCGTCTATGGCTCCGGACGCATCCCGTTGCGTGCGATGATGGCTGCGGGAGCAATGCTCGACGTGATCGGCCTTGTCGTGATCGTCGCCGTGATGCTCGTCGCGGCCCGCATCACCGCCCCGTAACCCGGGTGGCTGTCTATCAAAACGACGCCGCGGCCCGGCCGGGGGCACTGCCGGCCGGACCGCGTCAAAGGGTGTCGTCGTTTGCCGCTGCCGAATCAGGCGTCGCGTCGAGGGGGGCCGAGCTCAGAAGCCTCCCTCGATGACCGCGCCGCACTGATGGCAACGGGGCTGGGCCAGCGGGCGGGGCGTTGGCATGGCACCATACGCCCACATCGCGTGGAGCCGTGGAAAGCACGGCGGCATCACCAACGGCTGGCACTGGTGGAGGTGCTGCCGGGGGTGCAACTGACCGCATGGATCCGCCTGAAACACACCGCAGTGGTGGCGGGCGGGTGCGCATTCGGACCCATTCACGTTTGCGTGCCACGGGGGCTGCTGCACGTTCCGACAGCCGCAGGCATCACCCGAAACGCCCGAGCCCGTCATCGCGGAACTTTCCGCGGAGATCATCGGCCCTTGGCCTGCCGCGGACCGGATCGCGAGGATCGACGGCATGGCGGCAATGATAGCGGCGATGAAGACGGGTCGAATGGTGCGCACGAGCGAATCTCCCGGAAGTCGTGGTGCAGGCCTCACTGACCACCCCGCGTTTTTCGACGCAGCCACCCTGCCGAGATGAGCGGCCACTCCGCCTAGACCGGTCGTGCCGGTCTGGAAAGGTGTACCGTC
>JBBDNW010000252.1:4466-10321 GCA_040877375.1 Pirellulales bacterium
CTCAGTCGAGCGCGACGTCGACGACTTCAAACGCTTCGAGGGCATCCTTCGTGGCGAGGACGATGGAGCTCCGGCTGCTATTCCGGAAGCCGCCGATGCCGACGAGCGGCCTGCCGTGCTGGTAGCGATCGACGACTCTGCCGTCAGCCCAGGCGACTGTCACCGATCCGTCCGGTGCGGCGATCAGCCACTGCCGCCGGGGAGTGCCCAGCAGGTCTGCCCAGGCGACGGGGTCGATCGGGCCATCGCGGTGAACTCCATCGCCCAGCGGAAGTTGCCAGACGGTGGCAAGCGTCGCGGGCTCGATGCCGACCGCCGACTGCCTGCCGAGCGTTGCCCCCGCGATCCCGAGGAACGCCCAGGCGGCGTCCGGAGCGACCGGCCCGAAACGCACCGCTCGCAGTGGGTCGGCCCCGCGTCGGTCGTCATTAGCAGCAGGTTCGTCGCGGGTGCGATCGGCCCTGACGAGACGGCCGTCGCCGGTGACGCAAAGCACATCCCGCGTACCGCCGGCTGCCACCGGTGCCCCGACGGCCAGGTCCACGACCGACCCTACCCCGCGGTCGCGCCACAGCCGCTTACCGTCGAGGGTCGCAGCCTGCACGCCGACCGTGCCGAGGTAGCCGACGATGATTTCCGGAGTGCCGTCGCCGTCGAGATCAGCTAGTTCGGCAGCAGTGATTCCGCTATGTGTTGTGCTCCCGAGCTCCGGGTACGTGGTGTGGAGTTTCCAGTCGGAGGAGAACACGAACACGTGCTGCCCGCCGCGTCGGCCGCCGATCCACCACCGCTGACCGTCCTGATCAACGGTCGTTCGCAGGAAGGTGATGCCGGCATCGCGGGGCAGCGAAAGTTCGTGGCGGCCTCTTTCCCGACCGTCAGCATCCAGTTCGACGACGGTCCGCCAGCCATCGAGGGCGACGACCGTCGGCGTCGCGGCGTCGCGGGCCGTATCGAGGCACACGATATTGCCGGGGAGCGACACGCCCTCAGCCCGCCAGGCCCGCTCGAGCTTGAATCGCAACGGCTGCTTTAACGGCAGGATCACCTGCTCGGGGAGCCGTTCGATCGTGCCGCCGGAGGCAGCCCGGTCGAGATCACGGCGGTATTCCTGGAGCCTTGTCGCATGCCGGGCACGCACCCGCTGGCCGGCATCCGTGCCGTCCGCCGCTGCGGCGAGCGACTCCGCAACGTCGGCCGCGATCTGGCCATGACGCCCGGTGATCACGTCGGCCACGGTGCCGTCGGCCGCGAGGATCACGGTCACCGGAAATGAGTCGAGGGCGAGTTGCTGCGCTAGCACGCCTTGCGGATCGCGGACGAGGGTGCCGACGCCGCCGAACTCGGCCAGTGTCTTTCGCAGCGAGGCGATCGACACGTCGACGGGGTCGAGGCTCACGGCGAAGTGCCGCAAGGCAGACCGTTCACCCCCGTGAGCCCGTGCATGGGATGCGCTAAAGTCGGCGATGCCCGCAGCGACCTCGGGCATCGTGTGTGCGGCCGGACCGCAGCCCTCGAAGTAAAAGTCGAGCACCACGGGAGCGCCGGCGAGCGACTTTGGATCAACCTTCTCGCCGTCCACGGTGGTGAGCGGTGTCGTCCAGTCGGCCTTGCGGCCAAGGAGACGATGCACGGGCTGCGGCGGCTCGAGCGGCTCGAGTCGCGACACCTTTTTGGCCCCCTGCGGCACCTCGAAGGCATACGCCTCCGGTGGGATCGCCGCGCTGAATGAGGCGTTGGTGAAGGTGACCACCACCGAGATTCCTACCGGCGCGCCCGCCTGACGGGAGAGCTCGTCGGCATAGGCTTCGGTGGGCACCTTCATCCGACGGAGGAGTTTCTCCTTCTGGTCGATCCAGAGTTCGAGCACGCCATCCTGCTTTGGGATCGAGACATGCTCGCAGGCATGGCCGTTGATGATCTCCCGGCCCACGAGCCGTGGCGGGCTGGTCGCGCCGGCCACGATCAACTCGACACAATCGTCAGCGAGCAGGAGAGGAAGCTGCGTCGGGCAGCCTGCTTCTCCCTCGGCAAGCGCCGCCTGCACGGCCTCGTCTGCAAAAATCTGATCGAGTGTCAGCGGGCTCGTTACCGGCTCGACGAGGACCTGCCCCGGCACCGAACCGACGGCCCCGAAAAATGTCACGCCGTCCGCCGCGATCCGCGTGTCGTAGGCGTCGATGCGAATCCTGTCGGGCCGCGAGAAGGCAACACGGAAGGGAAAGGTCGCCTCCGACGACACGTCGCCCCGTGTCTCCCGCACGACGACCAGAGCTTCGTCGGAGTAGGTCTCCGCCGTCCGGTAGGCCCGGCCCATGGCGTCGATGACCGCTCGCGGATCCGCGCCACATCCGGTAAGCAGGAGAGAGAGACAGGCTGCGGCGACGGCAGACCCGGGCGAGCGTGACGGTTTCATGCGGTCATCTTGCCGGAAAAACCGTCCGGGGGGCCAGATCATTCTCTGCCGTCGCACCGACGATAAGATGACCGCCACGAGTCGACCGCGTCTGCGTCGACATCCACCCGTCCCCGGTTTTTACCCATCGTGCATCGCATCACGCTCGACTACGGCGCCGCCGATCCGCTCGTCCTCGAGTGTCGCGAGGACGCGAGCGTGGTGGCCTTTGACCCTCCGCGCGGTGTGGCGGGCGACGAGGCTCGGCAGATGACCGCGGCGGCGCTCGCCGCGAGCATCCACGCCCCGCCGCTGGTTGCCCATGTCGTGCCGGGTGACCGTGTGGTCGTCGCCTTCGCCGGCGACATCCCGCAGGCCGAGCACGTCGCCGCGGCGGTCGTCAGCTGCCTCGTGGCGGCCGGCGTTGACGCTGGTGATGTGAGCCTCCTGCAGGCCCCTCAACTTGGGGCCGATGCCGGAGGATTTGCCCGTGCTGTTCCGCCGGTCGTCGGGGCGGATGCGTTCGACCCGTCGCTCGACGAGGCGACTTCGTATCTGGCAGCCGACGAGGCGGGCCGGCCGCTGTACCTCGCGCGGTCGTTGGTCGACGCCGATGTGGTGGTGGCCGTCGGGGCATGGGGCTGGAATGCGGCGCTCGGGGGCCGGGCGGTCGAAGGCGAACTCTGGCCGACATTCTCCCGGGCATCGTGCCGCCGCGACCTTCTCCAATCGCTCGCCTGTCGCGGACGCGGTGCCCTGCCCGACTGGAAGTCGGGCCTGCACGACATCCTCTGGCACCTCGGCGTCTGCGCCAGCCTCCGGCTCGTCCGGGGGGCGCAGGGCACGCTGCATGCGGCCTGTTTTGGACTGCCCGACGAGGCAAGCCAGCGGGCCCGCTCCGCTGCCGCCGTCTGGAGCCCGCCGATCGATGTGCTGGCGGGGCTTGCGATCGCCACCCTCTCCGAGCCAGCGGCGGAGTTTGCCGCCGTCACCGCTGCGGTGGCCGCCGCCGCTCGAGCCACTCGGCCCGGTGGGACCATCTGCGTGGCGTGTCGCATCGGCGAGAAGCCGGGCATCATCTTCGAGCGCTGGCGGCAGGGAGCGCCCCTGGAGGGGCTCGTGCACGAGGCCATCGCCAGCGGCGAAAAGACGCTGCTCACCGACGCCCTCCAGACGCGGCTCTTCGCCCGGGCACTCGATGACCGGCGGCTCGTGCTCCTGTCCGACCTCGACGAATCGACCGTCGAGGATCTCGAGTTCGGTCATGCGGCCACGCCCGAAGTGGTGGAGCGGCTCGCGCATCGAGCCGAAAGCCTCGTGGTGCTCCCCGAGGCCGACCGGTGCTTTCCGCGACAGGCGTGACGGCCCTGCGGCTCCGTTCGTGCCAGCGCCGGGCTGGGCAAAGCCTCCTTCGCGGGAATATTTCGCGTGACTGCCTGCGGCAGCTCCTCACCTCGCGGGCGAAATCTTCAACGCTCGTCGGCTTCGCCCAGCCCTCCCGTGCGCGCGATCGCGTCGTGCCCCCAAGAAGCCCGCAGCGCGAGCGATGGGAATCCGGGTGGCGACGGTGGCGTGGCGGGGAGCGGGACGAGGTGGCGGGCGGATTCCCCGCGCTCGCGCTTGGGGCTTCCTGGCGTTACGCACGCTCCCAATCGTGATTGTTTATTCGGAGACGCGCTGACGCAGCGCTCCGCGAGTCAGGGGGCCCCAGTGGCGGGAGTCGCGGCTGCCCGTCGGGAAGTCGCCGAGGACGACAAACTCGTCGCGTCCCAGTCGCCACTCATCGCGGCCGCCCGCCGCGGGGCGATAGAGGACGTCGCGCCAGAGCGTGAGCCGTTCCACGACCGCGCCGTCGCCGGCCACATCGAATGTGAGGGCGGGGGCGTCTGTTTCAGCCACGTCACCCGTAGGCCAGGGTTCGGCGTGTGACCACGAGTCAGGGGTGGGTACGGGCAGGCAGCGATGGTCCCGCAGGGCAGGATTGCCGTGTAGCCCCCAGCCCGCGGCGACGAGATGGCCGTCGAGCCGGCCGGCTACGAAACAGGCCTGACGGTGAGCGGCGAGTTCCCAGCTGATCCGGGTGTTGTGGACGGTGATGGAGATGCGGACAGCAGTGGCCGTGGAGCAGACGATGGCGGCGATTCCCACGTCGTGCACGGGCAGCAGTGGCCGGTTCACTTCGGTCGCGAAAGGCACGTCATCGAGCACTTCGGCAGCAGCGATATGCACGTGGCGACTATCGACGGGAGTTGCAGCGATCGGCACCTCGATGGCCATCTCGGCTAGCGAAGACGGGCTCTTGAGAACCACGTTTCCGTCGACGACAAGCTCACCATCCGCAATCGAGATCGTTTCGCCCGGCAGGCCCGCCAGCCGCTTGATGGCGGTGCCATCGCCCGGGGCGTCGATGATCCACCGCTCAAATCGCCGCGGCTGCCGGAACCAGTCGGCGATTGGAAACGCTCCACTGGTGACGACGTTGCCGGGCATGAGCCCCGGCGCCATCGAGAGCCCGTCGACTTCAAACCGCGCCGGCCTGGCCAGCCACCCGACGGTCATCGCCGCCAGGCAGACCACCACGGCGGCCACGACCCGTCTGAGTGTCACGGCGTCACTTGACTGTGACCCACTGGCGGCTCTTGGCACTCGCGAGCACAGCGTCGCAGATCTTCTGCGTCTCGAGGGCGTCTCGGAACGTCGGGTGGGCCGGCTGCTTCTTGGCGTAGGCCTCGAGGAAGTCGGCCACTTGGTGCACAAACGAGTGCTCATAGCCGATCGCCAGCCCCGGCACCCACCACTTATCCATGTAGGGATGATCGCTGTCGGTCACGTGGATGCTCTTCCAGCCCCGCATTGGTCCGGCGTCCTTGTAGTCAAATACCTGGAGCCGGTGCAGGTCGTGAAGATCCCACTTGAGGCTCATGTTTTCACCGTTGATCTCGAACGTGTAGAGCGCCTTGTGGCCGCGGGCATACCGCGTGCTTTCAAACAGCCCCAGCGACCCGTTCTTGAAGTGGCAGAGGAACGAGCAGGCGTCGTCGATCCCCACCTTCTCGACCTTGCCCGTGAGCTGGTGCTTCCGCTCCTTCACAAACGTCTCGGTCATCGCCGTGACGTCGCTCATCAGGCCGTTGAGCCAGATCGCCGTGTCGATGCAGTGGGCCAGGAGATCGCCCGTCACGCCGCTACCGGCGGCCGCCGCGTCGAGCCGCCAGAGGGCGGCGCCTCCCTGTGGCAGGTCGGCGTTGATCGTCCAGTCTTGAAGAAACTCGGCCCGGTAGTGGAACACCCGACCGAGGGCGCCGGAGTCGATGATCTGCTTGGCAAACGTCACCGCCGGAATGCGGCGGTAGTTGTACCAGACCATGTTTGGCACGCCGGCCTTCTCGACGGCCTGGCACATCGTCTCCCCCTCGGCCCCGTCCATCGAGAGCGGCTTCTCGCAGAGGATCGCCTTGCC
>JBBDNW010000253.1:0-10233 GCA_040877375.1 Pirellulales bacterium
AAGCGATGGGAAAGCGGGTGGTGACCGTGGCGGTGGTGGGGAGCGGGATGAGGTGGCGGGCCGTATTCCCCGCGCTCGCGCTTGGGGCTTCCTGTCGGAGTCCTCAAGAAGCCCGGAGCGCAAGCGATGGGAAAGCGGGTGGTGACCGTGGCGGTGGTGGGGAGCGGGATGAGGTGACGGGCCGCATTCCCCGCGCTCGCGCTTGGGGCTTCCTGACGGGAGGCGTGGAGGCCGGCTCACTCGCTGAGAAACTCTTCCAGCGCCTCGCGGAGCATCTCTGCATCGGGCTCGACGCCCGACAAGGCGTGGAAGTCGATCGCCGTCTGCGCAGCGTGGATCTCGATCCCGTCGACGACACAGCAACCCTGATCGGCGGCCTGCGCTGCGGCGGGAGAGAGGTGGCCGGCGAGCACGGCGTCGGCGACGAAGACTTCGCGGCGCAGCTCCGTGAACGCGAGCTTGTGGCCGCTGAGCGGCGCGAGCACGATGATGCCTACCTGATCCGGCAGGGGGATTGCGGCCTGCCAGTCGAGCGTCGAAGCTTCCGCCGCGTGGACGCCTGTGAGCGCGTCGACCAGCGCAATCGCCCGCTCTGCTTGCGGATCGCAAACGAGCAGTCGCGATGCGCCGGCCAGCGCGAGTTCGAGGGCCGCAGCCCGGCCGCAGGCATCGGCGCCCACGATCAGCACCGCCTTGCCCGCCGGGTCGACATGGGCCCGCAGCGCCTCGACGATGCCGCGGCCGTCGGTCATGTGGCCGACGAGGCCTTCGGGCCGCTGCTCAATCAGGCTCACGGCGCCAGAAAACGTGGCTGTCGGGCTGGCCGCGGCCACGAGCGTGAGCGCTGCTTCGCGAAGCGGACCGGAAAGAACACAGCCGCGAAATCCGAGGGCGCTGACGCCTGCAATCGCAGCGGCCACGTTTCCTGTCGCGACCTCGCAGGTGACGAACCGCCAGTCGAGTTCGGCCGCGGTGATCGCCCTCTCAAAGAGATACTGAGCCGGATTGCCGGCGGCTGGGCAGCCGAGCAGCGCGATGAGTTCCTGGAGGGCGGGGCTGGTCATCCGGTGATCCGTCCTTGCATCCTTGCATTCAGGATCCGTCCGCGACTCACCGCGGATCGGAATCCCTCACACCACCACCAGCGTGGCCGCAAGGAATCGTGGATCCCCCCGGATCGGATCGAAGTCGCGCTCCGCACCGGTGAGATCGCGGAAGCGGTCGTCGAGCGAAATCGCCTGCGTGAGGTGTCCCACCGCCGCCGACACGTCACCGGCGAGCGAGTGATAACAGGCAAGGTTATAGAGCAGAAGCGGCTGGCTCGGCGCCGTCTCAAGACCGGTGTGGAGCACCTCGATAGCCTTCTCGAGCCGACCGAGTCGCTTGTAGCACCAGCCGAGGCCAAGCCAGGCCTCCAACTGGTCGGGTACGGCCTCCGCCGCCCGCCGGAACGGGGAAACCGCCGCTTCCCACTCGCCCAGGGACCGGAGGGCGCGCCCCTCGAGCAGGCTCGCCACCGGCCCGGAACGGTTGGGTTCTGGCAGGTGCCGCAGCTCTGCCAGGGCCCGCTTGAGCAGTTTTCGGCCGTTTTCAGGCACGGGCGCGTCGCCGTCGGCGAGCAGTTCGCCGAGTTCGATATAGCCCGCGGCGTGCCGCAGGTGCAGATGTCGACAAAGGCTGTTCATGGATCGAGGAGCCCCGGGCGATATGCCAAGTGGTACCGTCTCCGCCAAATTTTAGCCCGCGTTTCGGAAACGCCAACCCAACAGACGACATCTCTACGCAGGAAAGCCCACTCCGGATCGCTTTCGACAAAGCTTTTTGGCCAGCTTCTGTTCGCTGGCCAAAAATCTGCACGAAAAGTCCGAGGGAACGCCACTCTTATCTATAGAGAGGGCGAAAGAAGGGCACGCGAGCCCCTGAGGCCCCGACCCGCCTCCCGGAGGATCAGATGCGGCTGACTGTGAGAACCCTGCTGGCCTGGATCGACGGCGTGCTCGGCTCCGACGACCAGAAGGCTCTCGGCGAGAAAGTGGCCGCGAGCGATGTGGCTCCGCGGCTCGTCGAGCGGACGAATAGCGCCGTGGCTCATCCCGGGCTCTCGGCCCCTGCGCCGGAGGGCAGGGGGCTCGCCGACGATCCCAACACGGCCGCGGAGTTTCTCGACAATGTGCTCCAAGCGGAACACCTTCAGGTCTTCGAACGGGTCTGTATCGACTCAGACATACACCTGGCGGAAGTGGCTGCCTGCCACCGCCTGCTCGCCGAGATGACTGGCGACCCACAGGCTCTCGAACTTCTCGATGCCAGTCAGCGGCGAACGCTTCTGGCCGCGGTCGCCAAGCAGGTCGCCGCCAGCGGAAAACCGGCTGCGATGAATGCTGCCCCTGCAGGTGCCGAGCGACTGCGCACGCCCGCGTCTTCGGCCACGGCGCGAGAGTCGACTCGCGCGGTGGCCCCGGTGTTGTCTTCTCAGCTGCGCCGCCCGCCGCGGAAGGCCCCGCTGGCCGCATGGATTTCGGCTGCCGCTGCGGTCGGACTGCTGCTCCTGCTGGGCGGCTTTTTTGTCTGGTCGCTTACTCGCGGCAACGCCAGGCGTGGGCCGAAGCCTACCGAGATCGCCGTCGCGCCGACTGTGCCCGAGTCACTGCCAGAGAAGCCGGCGGGGGAGTTGCCAGAGAAGCCGGCAGCGGAGCCTGCGGCCGTGGTGAAACCAGTCGCCGTCGCCGAGCCACCGGCCGCACAGGCTCCGATCGCCGCCGCGATCCCGGAACAACCCATGCCATCTCTGCCCGCGGCCGCGGAAGCCCCCGCCGAGCAGCCTGCCGTGGCGGCTGCCGTGCCACCGCCGCCGCCCGGCCTGCCGGGCATGGAGGAGCGCCGCGTGCCCAACGGCGATGCACTCGCGATCGTCGCGCCGCCGTTCGCACGGCCGGTCGCACCAGACGGACCGGCGATGGCACCCATCGGCCAGCCGGCTGATGCACGCGCGGCATTGCCCGACCCGCCTGCCGCCGGTGCACCGCCTTTCGATGCGGCCATCGTCGGCGATGTCGGCCTACTTCTCCACCTAGTGGAGGGGAAGGAGAGCCCGCGCTGGCAGCCGCTCACAGCCAACGACGCGCTCGCCGATCGGGAAAATCTGCTCGCGCCGCCCTGGTGCCACTCGGCAGTCACGATCAACGGGATGACAATCCGGATGCATCCCGACACCCGCGCCGTGCTGACCCGCGACCCCGACGGCACACCCCGGCTCGAGGTTGTGTTTGGCCGTGCCGTGGTAAGAGGCGAGGCCGCCGATGCGAAGCTCGGTGTGATGGCGGGCGGACTGTGCGGCGTGCTCTCCGGAGTGATGCGGCAGCCAGCGGGCATCGAAGTCGCGCTCACGCGGGATCCGGGAGGCGACGCGGAGCCACGGAGGCGAGCGACCATCTTCGTGGGAGGAGCCGAGAAGGTGTGGCGACAGACGGGAGCCGATGGCGGCGCCGCTGATCCGCTCGCAGGCGTTCCCGCTGAACTGCTCGTCGCCCCGCGGGCTACGCTTGCCTGGGATGACCGCGACCCGGCGGCCGGCGTCGTCGGCCCGCCGCCCGTCGACCCCACGTGGATGAGTGCCACGGCCAGCAACGACCGCCTCGCACAGGCCGCCTCGCGGACGCTTGCCGGTCTGCTCGCAGCGGACGCCGATGGCGATATCGAGCAACCGCTCCATGCCTTGGCTCTCGATCGGCTGGCCGAGAATCGAATGATTGCCGCTGCCACGCTCGCGCTGCTTGGCGACTACGACCAGTTGGTGACGCTACTCTGCGACGAATCGCCGCGCGGGATGCTCAACGAGACCCAGTGGACGACGCTCGAGGAGATGACGGTGCCGCTGGCACTCGCGCGCGGTGAGAACGCCGCCGCCAAGTTCAGCGAGTCGCTGCAAACCTATGGCCCGGCCGGCAAGGGCGACATACTTTTGAGACTGGCGAGGGGATTCACCGACGCCGAACTCGCGGCCGGCGAAGACGCAGTCCTCGTCGGGGCGCTCGACGACGGCAGTCTGGCCGTGCGTCGCTACGCGATCCGCCGGCTCATCGAGATCGTGCAGCCCGACGCACGTCACCGGACGGGGTATCGGGCCGACCGGGCGCCCGGGATTCGGAAGGACGGGATCGCGTGGTGGAAATCCCAACTCCAGCAGGGCCGCATCCGCCGCGAGCCGCCACCCGCAGAGTCGGCCCCACCTGCAGCGTCGCGGCCGGCGGCACGCGACGACGAGTGAGTTTCGCGTCGCACGCGAGGATTCCGCGGTGCGAATTGCTGCGGTAGTGGCGGCGGTGATATGCTCCGTGCCAACGGTCGCAGGGCCCCCGAGGGCCACCGCGGCCCGGCCATAAAAAAAGGCCGGAGTGCCCCGGGCGACCCCAAAATCCTTATCGCCGTCCTTTCCTGGGAGCTTCTGAGTGCAAATCAAACTCTCGTCGCGTCATGGGCAACTGAGCCCTGCCGCCCAATCGAAGGTCGAGTCGAAAGTGTCGCGGCTGACCCGGTATTTCGACCGACTGACGGCCCTCAACGTGACGGTCGACCTGCAGAATCGGTCCCTGCCGGCGGTTGAGATCGTGGCCTCTTCCGAACACTTCCACGAACTCGTCAGCCACGAAACCTCCGCGCATCTCTGGCGGAGCGTCGACGGCGCCGTGCAGAAGATGGAGCAGCAGCTCCGCAAGCACAAGGAAAAGGTCCGCGACCACAAGCATGTGCAGTCGGGCCGCCGGTCCTGACCCTCCTCGGCCCCCCGGCCCCACCCTTCGAGACGGCAGCACGCATGAAGTTTTCCGATTTCGTCGCCACCGATACGATCCGCTCGCACGTTCAGGCGGATTCCAAGGAGGGTGTGATCCGCGAGATGGCGCAGTCGCTCGTCGACGCGGGGAAGATCGCGGCCAGCGACCTGGAAAGCATCGTCAAGGCGATCATGAAGCGGGAGGATCTCGGCAGCACTGGCATTGGTCGCGGTGTCGCGGTGCCCCACACGAAGCACCCGAGCGTGAGCAGGCTGGTGGGCACGGTGGCAGTAAGCAAGGGAGGCATCGACTTCCAGAGCCTCGACGGGGAGCCCGTGCAACTGTTCTTCCTGCTTGTCTCTCCGCCAGACCGTCCCGGCGACCACCTAAGGGCGCTCGAGAACATCTCACGACAACTCCGCGACGACTCCTTCTGTCGGCTCCTCAAGTCAGCGAAGGAGCCCGTCGACATCCAGCATCTCCTCGAAGAGGCCGATAGCCACGGCGTGGCGTCCTGACATGACCGTAGAAAGCAATGAATCGATTCACGATGCCGCCTCCGGCGGTCTCCAGACGGAGACTGTGTCGAGGGAAGTCGTCGTGATCAACGCCGCGGGGCTGCACGCCCGGCCGGCGGATCTGCTCGCGCGGGAAGCACGCAAGTGGCAGTCGCGGATCGAGTTGGTGAGCGACGCGCAGCGGGCCGACGGCAAGAGCATCCTCGAACTGCTCACGCTGGCGGCCGAGTCGGGCACCCGGCTCGTGGTGGAGGCGACCGGCCCCGACGCCCGCGAGGCGCTCGATGCGATCGGCAGCCTGTTTGAAACACGATTCAACGAACGAGACAGCGACCAGAAATCCTGACCGGAGCGAACGCCCAGGGGCCGAGCACGGCCCCCGATCGTGCCGGCCGCAGAGACAGACCGAAAACCTACAAAGGAGCCGCAACCAACCGCCAGGCGCGAGACCCCGGGATCGTGATCGCCTTCCGCTCAACGTGGAACGAGTGATCTCCCGAGTGGGTGCTCTGCTGCCAGCGCGTTGACTGCGCCCGATGCTCAAACTTCAAGGCATCGCCGTTTCACCCGGCGTCACGATCGGCGAGGCGCTGGTCCTCGATAGTGAGGGATTTCGCATCCCGCGGCGGTTCGTCGAGCGCAGTGCCGTCGACACCGAACTGGCCCGCCTGGCCGTCGCCGTGGCCGAGACCTCCCGCGAGGTGGAGCGCAACCGCGATGCGATCCGTGTTGAACTCGGCGACCAGTACGCCGCCATCTTCGAGGCGCACCTGGCGATGCTTCACGACCCGAAGCTCCAGGAGGAGTTGACCAGTGCCGTCCGCGACAAGAACTGGTGGCCCGAATACGCGGTGAGCCGCACGCTGCGCCGCTACGCGAAGGCCTTTCAAAACCTCGACAACCACATCGCGCAGCGCGCCCACGACATCTACGACCTCGAGAAGAGCCTGCTGCGAAACCTGCTTGGCCAGCGGCGGGAGACGCTCGCCGCGATCTCGCAGCCGGTGGTCGTGCTGGCTCACAACCTGACGCCGAGCGAGACGGCCAACCTCGACCGCCGGCTCGTGAAGGGCTTCGCCACCGAACTCGGCGGCCCCGGCAGCCACACCGCGATCGTGGCTGAGGGGCTCGAGATCCCTGCTGTCGTGGGCATCGGGCCGTTTCTCGCCGACGTGTCGGGGGGCGAGCCGGTGATCCTCGACGGCAACCAGGGGGTGATCATCCTCCAGCCCGACGAGGAGACGATCGCGCAGTATCGCCTCAAGGAGGAGGCCGCCCGCACGGTGGCTGCACGCCTCGATCGGCTCCGCGACCTGCCCGCCGAGACGACCGACGGTCTTCGCGTGCAGATCTTGGGCAATATCGAGTTTCCGAGTGAAGTCGAGCAGTGCATCAGCCGCGGCTGCGATGGCATCGGCCTCTACCGCACCGAGTTTCTCTACCTCACGAGCAAGCGAGAGCCCACCGAGGAAGACCACTACGCCGCGTACAGCGAAGTGGTCAACGCGATGCCCGGTAAGCCGGTCGTGATTCGCACGCTCGATCTCGGTGCCGACAAAATGCTCACGGCGACGACGCCCGAGGAGGAACGCAATCCCTGCCTCGGCCTGCGAAGCATCCGGCTGTCGCTGCGGCAGCTGCCGATCTTCCGCACGCAACTCCGGGCGATCCTCCGGGCCAGCGCCTTGGGGGACGTTCGCGTGATGTTTCCGCTCATCTCCACGATCGTCGAGCTGCGGCAGGCCCGGATGGTGCTCGCCGACGTGATGGAGGATCTCGCCGAGCACGGCATCGCGTTCAACCCGAAGATGCCGGTGGGGATGATGGTCGAGACGCCGGCCGCCGTGATGATGCTCGACGCATTCATCAAGGAGGTCGATTTTGTCTCGATCGGCACCAACGACCTGATCCAGTACACGCTGGCGGTCGACCGGGGCAACAAGGAGGTTGCAGATCTGTACAACGCTTGCGATCCGGCGGTGCTGCGGCTGTTGCGCCGCTCGCTGGACGTGGCGGCCGAGGCCGGCGTGCCGGCCAGCGTGTGCGGTCAGATGAGCGGCAGCGTGATGTTCACGCAGCTGCTTCTGGGATTGGGTCTCCGGCAACTCAGCGTGCCGGCCAGCTCCGTTCCGGAGGTGAAGCAGGCGTGCCGAAGCGTTTCGGCCGCCGACTGTCGCCTGATCGCCGACAAGGCACTGACGATGTACGGCGCGCAGGAGGTGAAAGCCTACCTGCGCGAGCAGTTGCGTCGCCTGCTTGCCCAGACAGTGGCCTAGGAGCCATTCCGCCTTCGGGCGGATGACACACAGAAGGGAAAACCAGATGAAGCAGGAAATGCTGATCAACGTGTCGCAGCCGGAGGAATGCCGGATCGCGATCATGGAGGACGGTGTGCTGGAAGAGCTCTACGTCGAGCGGACCAGCCAGGACAATCTCGTCGGCAACATTTACAAGGGCCGGATCGTCAACATCGAGCCGTCGATCCAGGCGGCCTTCGTCGACTTCGGCGTGGGTCGCAACGGCTTCCTTCACATTAGCGACGTGGAGCCGCAGTATTACCGGCAGGGCGGGCTCGACCCCGACAAGGCATTCGACGTGGTCGACACGGCGGGCCGTGCGATGGAGGCCGCCGGCGGTGACGACGCCCAGCGGGCCGCGCGACGGAAGCCACGGCTCGGAGACCGGCCGCGGGTCAAGCCGCCCATCCAAGACGTCTTGCGACGTGGCGATGAGGTGCTTGTGCAGGTGATCAAGGAAGGCTTCGGCACCAAGGGGCCGACCCTCTCCACCTACATCTCGATCCCCGGACGGTATCTCGTGCTCATGCCGCCGCTAGGCCGTGTCGGCATCTCCAAGAAGATCGACGACGAACGAGATCGCCGCGTGCTCCGCGACATCATGCTCGATCTCAAGCCGCCGAAGGGCGTGGGCTTCGTGGTCCGCACCGCGGGCACGGAGCGAACGAAGTCGGAAATGGCCCGCGACATGGCCTATCTCCTCCGGCTCTGGAAGAGCATCGTGAAGCGGATGCGGAAGTATTCCGCCCCGATCGATATCTATCAGGAAAGCGACATGATCATCCGCACTATCCGTGACATGTTCACGGAGGACGTGGGTCGCATCCTGATCGACGAACCGGCCGCCTACGAGCGGGCCCGCGAGTTTCTCGAACTCGTGATGCCGAAATACGCGCCGCGGCTGCAGCTCTACGAGGGCAAGGAGCCGCTCTTCCACCGCTACGGGCTGGAGGAGGAGATCAGCCGCATCCATCAGCGAAAGGTTCCGCTCAAGGGGGGCGGTTCGATCGTCATCGACCAGACCGAAGCCCTGGTGGCGATCGACGTCAACTCCGGCTCGTTTCGCACCGAGAAAAGCGCGGAGGAGAATGCCTACCAGATGAACCTCATCGCCGCGAAGGAGATCGCGCGGCAGTTGCGGTTGCGCGACCTTGGGGGCGTGATCGTCAACGACTTCATCGACATGCGGAAGGAGAAATACCGCCGGGGCGTCGAGAAGGCGCTCCACGACGCGATGAAGCGGGACCGGGCCCGGACGAAGATCCTGCGGACGAGCCCGTTCGGACTGGTGGAAATGACCAGGCAGCGCATCCGGCCCTCGCTCCGGAAGAGCATCTTCCGCGACTGCCCCACCTGCAACGGCACGGGCACCGTGAAGACGGCGGAAAGCATGGCCATCGAGGTGATGCGGACGCTCCATCTCTCGGAGAGTCGCGATGACGTCACACGGCTCACCGTCACGGTGCACGACGAGGTGGCCACCTGGATCAACAACCGCAAGCGGCGGGAGATCACGCAGTTCGAGGACCGGACGCACATCCAGCTGCACGTCGTCGGCAAGGACGGCGTGTCGCCGGAGCATCTGGTGTTTGACGCCTGGGATTCCAGCGGCCGCAGCATCCGGGTTTCGTAGGAGGCCCCTCATGGGGATCACGCGTCGCACGATCCTGCGGGCAGGCGTCGCGGGAGCGGCCACCGCGTCGCTTGTGCCTGCGGGGGAGCGTGGTCGGCAATTACGACGTCTGGGGCTGGAGCAAGGCAAAACGGGTACCACCGGTGCGGAGCCGCTCTACGGGAAGCAATGGGCCTGCGAGCAGCTTGGTCGGGAGTTGCCCTACGACAGTTTCGACCGTGGCGGCTGGCACATCGTGCTCCTCGACAGCGTGTTTCCGCACGAGCAGAGCTATGTGGGGAAACTCGACGATGCCCAGTGGGACTGGCTGGAGCGTGATCTGACCGCCGTGCCTGCCGCCACGCCGGTGCTCGTCGTGTCACACATCCCGTTCCTGTCGGTTTATCCGCTCGCGGCTGCGGCCACGAATGGCAGTGTAGGTTCCGATGGAAAGCCCGCGTTCAGCCTCTCGGGCGGATTGGTGCACGTCGATCACGACCGTTTCCAAAAACTCTTCGCCCGGCATCGCAACGTGAAGGCCTGCCTGAGCGGCCATCTCCATGAAACGCGTTTCGCCGACCCTCTCTCCTCGTTTTCTGGCTTACCACGCCGTCGCTCCAGGCAACCCAGGCGGGCTCAGTCTGCGTGCCCTGCAAGGCGTCAAAGTGACAGTCCTCACCAGGGCGTTATCCAGCGGTAATCGACGCAGAACGTCAGTCAAGTTTTGAGTCGATGTTGATCGATCTCATGATGGCCGAGAGACTTAGGGTCTGATGCCCGCAACGGCTCACGTCGCGTTATCCAGCGGCCTTGTCACGTTATGGGGTTCCGTAGAAATACCAGTTCTGCCATTGTGAACGGGCGTTCACGTTCCGTCAAGCGGAGGCGTCGGCCAAAACCAGATTGTCCCCTTTCTCCCCGCAGCCCCCTCAAATCCCCGAGCTTTCCGGCTTGCCGTCGGCCAGCGAGTCGGGCATAATCCGGTCTATAACGGTGTTAGACCGCACTGAGTGCGGCTCAATTAGATTGTTCGG
>JBBDNW010000254.1:0-10174 GCA_040877375.1 Pirellulales bacterium
AATTTTTCCCATAATACCCCCGCCGCGGGCCCGCCGCCCCGCCGCGGGGCGGCCGGGGTTACTCCAGTTCCGGCAGCATCGCCTCGGCCGCCGCGGCGTCGCGGAGTTTTTCCAGCGCCTTGGCCTCGATCTGCCGCACCCGTTCCTTGGTGACACCGAGCGCCGAGCCGACTTCTTTGAGGGTCTGCGGCTCGTGAACATGATCAAGCCCGTAGCGGCGGACGATGATCGTCTGCTCCCGCGAGTCGAGCCGGTCGAGGAATTTTCCGACCTGCGCCAGGCGGTCGCTCGCCGCCATCCGCTGCTGGTTCTCGTCCTCGCGTCGATCGGCGGCCGACTGCAGCATCTCCATGTCGGCCGCGCGAAAGCGGTCACGACGCTTGTGCTCGTCGGGGATCGTGCGAGCGTAATTCTTCATGATCGCCCACGAGGCATACGTGCTGAACTTGTTGCCGCGGGCGTAGTCAAACTTCTCCACGGCGCGGATCAGCGACATGTTGCCGTCGCTCACGAGATCGAAAAAGCTGTCGCCCTGAGAGACCCGCCGCTTGGCGATCGACACCACCAACCGGAGGTTAGCGCGGACGATCCGATTCTTGAGCGAGACGATCTCTTCGTAGAGCCGTTCGATCTGGTCCATCAGGCGGGCACTCGGATGCTCGACGTCGAGCTGATCACGAAGCGTCGAAGCCTTGTACTTCAGGTAGTTGAACTTCCTGAACAGCCACACCTCCTGCTCGCGAGTGAGCAGCGGCACCTCGTAGAGGCTCGCCAGGTAGGCCGGTAGGCCGCTCGGCCGCCGCGCCTTCTTGGCCTCAGTGCCCGGGAAAGGCTGGTCGACGACCTTCTCCGCGCTCTTTCGGGCAAACAGCGCGTTGGGCATCAGGTCGAGCGGCAGATGCATCACGTGCTCCGCACGCTGGGAGAGGATCACGCGATACACACTCGCCTTCGAGCGGTGATACCGCCGGGCGATCGACTCCACGAGCTCGCCTGCGAGGTGATGCTGATAGATTCGCGCCCGGCTCTCGGGCCGCAGGTGACCGTCGGCCGCCGTGAAGACGGCGGTTTCGGGGTGCTCCTGATCGAATCGCTTCACCGTGTAGCGAATCGTCTCGATGCTGCGGCCAAGCCGCGCGGCGATCCGACGATGGACATCGGCTGGGCACGCGCCCGCCACGGCCAGACGTCGGGCCCACGAGATGATTCGCTCATGCTCCTCGTCCGAGAGCTGGCTGAATCGGCTGCCGCGCTCGATGCGCAGCGGATTGTCGTTGATGAACCGCTCGACAGCGCTGGCGAGGAAGCCGACACGTCGGCGGCCCGCGATGGTGTAGCGCTGGGCGACCAGACCGTGATCGCGCCACCGCGAGATCGTCTTGGTCGAGACGTTGAACTGGCGGGCGAGATCCTCGATCGAGAGTACCTCCTCACCGGCAGGAACAACGGCGTCGACCGACAGTGCGGTCGTGCCGGGCATCGGAAGGCCGACTTGATCCGCATCTGCGGTGTCGCCTTCACCCATGACGCCCGTGAACAGATGGACAAAATCACTCGATGAACTGGAACGCATGATCTTCCTCCGGCCGGCTGCCGTGCCAGCAGTTGCCGAGAGCGTCGACAATCGGGCGACCCTGACTCGCCCGACGCCTCCGGCCTCTCGTATCCCACTCGTATTTCGAGCCTATACCGTCCCACGCGCTTGGGGCCATCCTTAGCCCCGTCCATGCCACCTCGCGGACGTTAGAGTTATACGGCCGAGCCCGACCAGCGGTTCGAAGACAACTGGTTTTCTTGAGCGGAATTCAATTGCCCGGCGCAATCGGCCCCCGGGGCGGGTCGACGTAAGTCTTTTTGCTAGAAGACCTTGCGGTTTCATGCGGCGGGAGCGGCGTTCTCGTTTCCGACGCTGCCGATTGCAAAGACCTGTAAAAATAGAGGCTTTTGGGAGTCAGACACTTGGTAAATCTTCCTGGCTTCGGGTCTTTGGCGGGTGACTGGGCAGGGTGTGGGCGAAGCCTCGTCGTCGCTGACATTGCGCGGGGAAATGCCGTGGTTATCGCCGAAAAACCAGGAGGTTTCCGGCCCTGATAGCGGAGGAATGTCCATGGCAAGGCGAGCGGCGTTGTTTCTGGCGTGGATGCTCACAGTAGCGGCCGGCAACGGGTTCTTCGTGATGCTCTCTCAGGCTGAGGAGCCACCAGTCGAGGATGTTGCCGACGCGGTGGCGACAGACGGGAGCCCGGAGCCAGTGCCCGCCCGTCCGACGCCGAGCAGGATCAGGCTCAAACTCGACGTGCAGGGTGAGATCTTCGCGCCCACGGGACGCGATGCGCCCCCGCTCCGGCGGCCGATTGTGGTCGACGCCCGATTCGATTTCGTGGAGACGCCGACGGACGGCGATGAGAAGGGCCCCGTGGAGCGGCGCTACATCGACGCGTCGGCTGAACTTCGCATCGACGGGAAGCCGCGTCGCTCGACGCTGGCCGATGATGCCCGGACCGTGAAGGCCGTCCTGCGGGGCACCACGCCGTCGCCATATCTCACTGACGGATTTCTCTCGCGAGACGAGATGGACCTGCTCGAAACCCCTTTCGACCCGCTGCTCATCGACGCGCTGCGGCCGTCGGAGCCGGTTGTCCTAGGCGCAGCCTGGGATGTCGCCGGGGACGTCATCGCGGGCCTTCTTGGCATCGATACCGTGGAGTCGGGCGGCATCAAGGCGACCTTCCAGGAGATTGTCGATGACCGGGCCTTTGTAAAGCTCTCGGGCATCGTCGACGGTGCAGCCGACGGCGTGCCCGTGCATGTCACCGTCGACGGCTCGTACACGCTGCCCATCGACGGCCCCGCGGCGGCTGGTCCGGTGGCGTTTGAGCGTCGCGTCGCGACCCTCGTGATCACGCTGCAGGAGCGGCGCGAGGCAAGTCACGTGGCACCAGGCTTCGATGTCGACGCCCGGCTCTCGATCGCCCGGACGATGGAACTTGGCGACTGGGCCGAGCAACACGCCGTCTCCGCGGCCGGCGGCGATGGGCGTCGGCGTGGCAGCGGCAGCCCGGGGATGGTCTGGCAGCGGGACGTGGCGGGTCGGTACGACCTCGTGCATGACGAGCGCTGGCGGATGATCGAAGACGGCGTTGATGGACTCGTGATGCGATTTGTCGACCGCGGCGCTCTCGTCACGCAGTGCTCGATCACGGCGCTGCCCCGGTCACCGGCGCAGTCGCCGCCCACGATCGCTGAGGTCGAACGCGATGTTGAGCGGTCGCTGGCCGGTCAGTTTGGACGGATCGAGCATTCGTCGGAGGCGAGTCGAAGCGACGGGGTGCGATTCGTGCGGGTGGTCACGGCGGGCCGGGCCGGCGACCTTCCATTTCGCTGGATTCACTACGTGCTCACCGATGCCGCAGGCCACCGGTTGGCGGTCACGTGCATGCTCGAACAGTCGCTGGAAAAGCGCTTCGGATCGGCCGATCGTGAACTCGTCGACGGGATCATGCTCCCCGCGACGGAGGAGGTTTCCGCAGCGAAAACGCCCAGTCCGAGCCCGGCTCCGCCCGATCGTGAGGCCCGGTTGCCGGAGGAATCCCGGACGCCTTGACGCTGCCCGTTTTCACAGCGACACTTTTCAACCTGCGGAAATAGTCTGTCGACGAGTTCGAGGACGGTGTCCGCACTGACATTTTGAGAGGAGAACCGCCGGCCCGCGGTGCCAGAAGTCTGACTTCGTCCCGGCCGGCGGCGACCCCGTCCCGCGGCTGGAGGCGCACGCCATCGAGAAGCAGCATCGCATCAACGAGCAGATCCGAATCACACCGATCCGGGTGATTTCGGGCGACGGTGGGCAACTCGGGATTATTCCCACCGAAGAGGCACTCAACCTCGCGCGGGAGTCCGGCCTCGATCTGGTGGAGGTGGCTCCCAACGAGAAGCCGCCCGTCTGCCGAATCATGGACTTCGGCAAGTTCAAATACCAACAAAAGAAGAAGCACCACAAGACGCACGTTCATCACGCCAAGATCAAGGAAATCCGGCTGCGGCCCAAGACGGGCGACCATGACATCGAGTTTAAAGTCAACCAGGCGAAGTCCTTCCTGCTCCACAAAGACAAGGTCGTTGTGTCGGTCGTCTTCAGAGGCCGTGAACTCGCCCACATCGATGAGGGCCAACGGGTGATGAAGGCGATCGTTCAACAACTCGATTCGGTCAGCAAGGTCGAGGCTCCGCCGCAGCAGATGGGTCGCCGGCTCGTCTGCACGCTCTCTCCAAAATAACCATTTCCCGACCCGCTTTTCCGATCCCGCCGCTGATTCAAGGAGTGTCGCCATGCCGAAGCAGAAGACCCACAAGGGCGTCAAAAAGCGTTTCCGAATCACCGCCACCGGCAAGGTAAAACACCGCCGCGCCGGCACGAGCCACCTTCAGGTCCGCCTGACGGCGAAGCGGAAGCAGAAACTGCGTGGCACCGGCGTGCTCGCCAAGTCCGACGTGCACCGCATCCACGACGCGCTCGGCAAGTACAGCTACTGAGTCCGTGTGGTGACGCTCCCAGGAAGCCCCAAGCGCGAGCGCGGGGAATGCGGGTGGCCGCACGATCCGGTTCCGCACGGCCAATACGGTCGCGATCCGGATCCCCATCGCTGGCGCTTCGGGCTTTTTGGTACAGGAAGCCCCAAGCGCGAGCGCGAGGAATACGCCCGCCACCCCGACCCGTTCCACGTCACCACGCACGGATCCACCTCGCCTCCTGCAAAAACCCGCCGAAATCCTGAGCGCCTCTTGCAATTCCCGTGATTCACGCCAGATTTTAGGGTTCCCAACCGGGCCCACGGGCCCCCAGCCGTCCAAGGTTTGTAGCCATGCGTACCAAAAGCGTTGTTCCTCGTCTGCGTGCCAAGAAGCGTCTCTTCAAGCGGGTCAAGGGCTCCGTCGGCGGTCGCCGTCGCCTGCTCCGGACGGCGAAGGAGTCGATCATCCGCGCGGGCGTGTATGCCCGACGCGACCGGCGGCGAAAGAAGCGCGACTTCCGGCGGCTGTGGATCGTGCGGCTCAACGCCGCCTGCCGCGAGCGGGGTTTCCGGTACAGCCAACTGATCGCCGGCCTCGTCAAGATCGGCTGCGAACTCGATCGCCGCACACTCTCCGAGATGGCGGTACTCGATCCGACCGGCTTCGACGCGATTGCCGCCGAAGTCTGCAAGGCCCTCGCGTTGCCGGAGCCGGCCGCGGTCGCGTGACGCCGTGACAGCCGTTCCGCTCGAATCGTTCCGCGCCGACCTGGAGCGGCTGCGCGGTGACGCGGAGGCTGCCCTTCAAGCAGTGGCCGACGCCGTGGCCCTCGAGGCGGCCAGAGTCGAGTTTCTTGGGGCCCGCAGCGGCCGCTTCAAGGCGATCCAGAAGTCTCTGGGCGGACTCGCCGGGGGCGACAAGCCGGCCGGCGGCAGGCATTTCAACGAAGCCAAGCAGGCGATCACCGCTCGCTTCGAGGCGGCGCAGGCCAGGCTCGCCGAAGCGTCTGGCGGCGTGGAGATCGCCTCGATCGACGTCACGCTGCCCGGCACGCCCGTGCCGCTCGGCCATGTTCATCCACTCACATGGACGATCCGCCGCGTCCAGGAGATCATGGGTCGCCTCGGCTTCGAGAGCGTCGACGGCCCCGAGGTCGAGGACCAGTGGCACAACTTCGAGGCCTTGGCCATCAGCGCCGAGCACCCGGCCCGCGACCCGCTCGACAACTTCTATCTGGCCGTGGCCCGAGGAGCAGATCCGCTGCTCTTGCGGTCGCAGACAAGCACCGTGCAGATCCGGGTGATGGAAAACCGCGAGCCGCCGCTGCGGATCGTGTCGCTCGGCCGCGTCTACCGCCCAGACACGGCCGATGCCACGCACTACCCGATGTTTCACCAGGTGGAGGGCCTGCTCGTCGAACCGGGCACCACGATGTCTCATCTTAAGAGCGTGCTGCGGCTGTTCGCGTCAAGTTTCCTCGGGGGCGACGTCCGGGTGCGGTTTCGGCCATCGTTTTTCCCGTTCACGGAGCCGAGCGTCGAGGTCGACATGGAGTGGGGCGGCCGCTGGGTCGAGATGGGTGGGGCCGGCATGATCGACCCCGCCGTGCTCGAGGCCGTCGGCTACGACCCCGATGCGGTCTCGGGCTTCGCCTTCGGCCTTGGTGTCGAGCGGATTGCCGCCCGTCGCTACGGGGTCGATGACATCCGGGATTTCTACCGCAACGACGTCCGCTTCCTGAGGCAGTTCTGAGCCGCCTATGATCATCTCGACGAACTGGCTAGCGGATTACGTGCAGGTGCCAGGGAAGGTCGATGACCTCGTCGACCGGCTGCTGATGTCAGGACTCAACCACGAGTCGACGACGCAGGTCGGCGGTGATACAGCGATCGAGATCGAGGTCACGAGCAACCGGCCCGATTGCCTCGGGCACATCGGCGTGGCCCGTGAGGCGGCGGTGCTCTACGGTCGGCCGCTCCACGTGCCCGACCCGCGACCGCTGGAGGGGGCGGGCGACGTGTCGCAAAGCATCGCGGTGGAGATCCGCTCTCCCGAGATCTGCCCGTGCTACACGGCACGGGTGGTTCGCGGCGTGCGCGTGGGACCGAGCCCGCAATGGCTCGTCGAGCGGCTCGCGACGGTCGGCGTGGCGAGCGTCAACAACGTGGTCGATGTCACCAACTACGTGATGCTCGAGTGCGGGCAGCCCCTGCACGCCTTCGACCTGGCTGGGATCCGCGGCGGACGGATCGTCGTGCGGCGGGCGGTCGAGGGGGAGCCCTTCACCGCGATCAATCACAAGGTCTACACGCTCACCGAGCGGATGTGTGTGATCGCCGACGCGGAGCGGCCGATGGCACTCGCCGGTGTGATGGGCGGTGCCGACACCGAGATCGGCCCCGGTACGACCGACGTGCTCATCGAATCGGCCCAGTTCGCTCCGCTACCCGTGCGGGCAGCCGCCCGTGGCCTGGTGCTCGCGAGTCCTTCGTCCTACCGGTTCGAGCGTGGCCCCGATCCTGCGATGGTTGACTGGGCCAGCCGCCGGGCCGCGGCGCTTGTTCTCGAACTGGCTGGAGGCCTGCTCGAACGCGGCAGCGTGGTCGCCGGCGAACTGGCCTGCGCCCCCGCCTCGATTCCTTTGCCGGCCGAACGGGTCGGGGAGGTGCTCGGCATGGACGTGGCCGACACGCGACAACGGGAGATCCTCACTGGACTCGGCTTCGTCGAGGAACCAGCCGCCGGGCCGCAGGCCCAGCGGTGGCGGGCGCCCACGTGGCGCCGCGACTGCTGGCGGGACATCGACCTCGTCGAGGAGATCGCGCGGATCGAGGGCTACGGCCGCGTGTCCGAGGACGCCGTGATCGCGGCCCGCCCAATCGAACTCTCCCTGCGTGAGACGACCGTGCGGCGGGCCGGTGAGGTGCTCGTCGGTGCTGGTCTCTGCGAGGCGATGACCCGCAGCGTGGTCACTGAAGCCTTCGCCGCGACGGCGAGCCCGTGGGGCGACACGCCGCCGCTGGTGATCGCGCCGCCGCTTGTTCGCGGCGCCGATCGGCTGCGTCGTAGCCTCCTGCCAAGTCTGCTCGAGGCGCGTGGGGGCAACGTCGCCGTCGGCGTGAACGACGCCGACATCTTCGAAGTAGCGCGGGCCTATCTCGCCCGGCCTGTCTCCTCGGAAGCCGATTCCTGCCCAGTGGAAGAGCCGCTGCTCGGGTCATTCGTGGTGGGGGGTGACTTCGCGCGAGCCAAGGGCCTCGCCGACGCCGTGCTCGCCGGACTGGGCATCGGCCGCGACCCCGATACCAGACTCGACTATCGGCCGGTGGTCCTCGAGCCCTTCGCGCGAGGCCGCGGGGCGGAGATCGTCCTCGAACGCCGCGGCCACGCCGCCGCCCGAATCGGTGTGGTCGGCGAGATATCGAAGGCCGCCGCCGGCCGCTTCGGCATCGACGCGGCGGTCGCGGCCGCGGAGCTGCGGCTCGATCGGCTCGAGTTCACAGCTTCGCTCGAGCGGCCGCTCGTCAAGCCGAGCGATTTCCCGGCCATGCAACGGGATATCAATCTCGTCGTCGACGAGGGCGTGCGGTGGGGAGATGTCGCTGCCGCGATCCGGTCGGTGGCTGGTGAAGTGCTCGAGGACTGCCGGCTCGTTCAGGTCTGGCAGGACGCCGACCGGTTGGGCGCGGGCAGAAAGAGCCTCGTCGTGGCGCTCGCGCTGCGAAGCGCGACGGGCACGCTCTCCGGCGAGGAAGCGGGCCATGTCGTCGATGCCGTGGTGGCCGAGTGCGGCCGCCGCGTGAACGCCGTGCTCCGCGGTTGACCGGATGTCCTTGCGGCCTCTTGCGCGGAGAGCTGCCCGTGCCCCATCGCCGGACGTTCGCTCCGGCCTGCCAAGAAGCCCCAAGCGCAAGCGCGGGGAAAGCGGGTGGTATCAACACGGTGCTGCGCGTCTTGCGGGCCCCGCCTCCTGCCAAGAAGCCCCAAGCGCGAGCGCGGGGAAAGCGGGTGGTATCAACACGGTGCCGGAATGGTTCACCGGCGTTGGCATGCTCGCCGCCGGGGGATTTTGCTACAGGATGCCCGGCTGCCCGACTGGGCGTCGCTCGTGAGTCGCAAACATTCCCCGGCGGCTGCGCGTGCCACCGACCGGCTCCTCACGATCGAAATCGCATGTGCCCCCAAGAAGCCCCAAGCGCAAGCGATGGGTATGCGGGTGACGACCGCGAGCGTGACGCAGAGCGAGTTGGGGTAGCGGACGGATTCCCCGCGCTCGCGATTGGAGTCTCCTGTCGGGAAGCGCCGCGGATCGGAACGCATTGCGTTCGGATGCCTTCAAGAAGCCCGGATCGCGAGCGATGGGAATGCGAGTCACGCCCGCCGCAGCACAGAGGAGTCGCTCGGAGGAGAGCAGCCGCTCGATCTGACTAAGAAAAATCCTCGTAACCGCCGCGACCGCCTCGGGCCGGTCGGCCAGAAACCCCCGCAATCGCTAGCGAGAGCGCCTCCGCTTGGTCACGGAAACCACCCACTGCCGCACGGGCACCGGCGGGATCACGTGATCGACCAAGTGTGCGGCCGTCTGCGTCATGTGCCGGCCGTTGCAGGACGGGCAGACGCCTCTTCGCTTGCACGAGAAGGTGATGACGAAGGTCTGCCTTCAGTCCGTGCAGGCCGCGCGGGCGAATCCGAAACGGAGCAGCCCGCACGTGAGATATCCGCGGAACTCTTCCTCGACGTAGCCCGGCACGGGCCGCTCGGCGCCTTCCCGCCATGCGAGCCAGCTCTCGAGGCACTCGGAAACGACCCTGTGGAGCGGCGTCTTCCCGGGGCGGCGCCGTTCGTAGCGGCAGGAACGCGAGGGGCCGGCGTGCGGACGGGAGCATGTCCGCGCGGGAAACGCTGGAAAAGTGGCGACCATGCGGGCACCCGGGGCGTGGCAGGGGACGTGTGCGGGCGGGCCGCCATGCAGACGCTGCCGGCCGCACCGCTGGTCGTGCCGGCGTGGATGATCTGCACGATGGCCGGCTGGCGGGGGCGCGCGGGTGTCTGGCCGGCGGTGCTCATCTGCGGCGGCACCTTCGCGGGCTGTGCTGAAACACGCCCGGCAGCCAACCAGACGCACCAGGCATGGCCGGGTGCGATGGAGTCAGTGAACCGCGACAACAGACACCCTGAACAGATCGCATTCTTTCGCACGAACGCCGGCGGAGGATTTCTCGACACTCAAGGTCGGGTTCGGAGCCGCGGAAAAACTTCCCCCGGAGGTCTGTGACGCCTTCATTCCCTGAGCTTGCGGCCACGGTAAACGCCGAGTTTTACGCCCCGAAAACCCGGGCGGGCCCTTCCCAGTCGAGGGCAACGATTGCAGGGGCGGGTGTGGCTGTGGGTAATTCCGCTTGATGCGGAGCTAGAACCGAAAGTTGTGTTCGTAGGGGAAAAGAAAAAGGCGGCGTATCCTGCTGTGACTTGTTCACCAACAGCAGCCCACGACGGGCCGAAAGGATACGCCACCATGCGAGGTTTTACGGTTCGCGGTTCGAGTTGTCCATCAGATCGGAAGCGTTCCAGGAGGCAGGCACGGCTGGAGGCGATCGAGATGGCTCGGGGCGATGCCCTGGGCCAGGTGATCGCCGACGAGAGTCGTAGCGCCCTCGACGGG